>NZ_JBXAJH010000013.1:0-154404 GCF_058797075.1 Acidovorax sp. GW823-FHT02H02
TCGCCTTTCTTTTGGGTACGTTTCTTTGGCGAAGCAAAGAAAAGTACCTCGCCCGCCGGGGCGAGACCCGGCCTCCGACCTCAACCAAAGCACACCACTAACTACAAAAACAATAGCTATCACCGCATAAAAACGGAAAACCGGGCACAAGGCCCGGTCGAAGCAGCACAGCGGGCGAACCGCCATGCCAGTCTGCGCAGCGTGGCTTCCAGTCAGTGCCCTGAAGCCCCGGCCGCGCCCAGACCCGTTTCCGAACGCACCTGTTGCGCCGGGAACGCGGCGCGCTCGCGCGCGGCGTTGGCGCTCTTGTCTGTGATCGAGAAGAACCAGATGCCCACGAAGCCGATGGTCATGGAGAACAGCGCCGGCGAGGTGTAGGGGAACAGCGCCGAACCGGCCGGGTTGCCCAGCGTGGCTTCCCACACCGAGGGCGATACCACCGTCAGGCCCACCGAGGAGATCAGGCCCAGGAAGCCGCCGATCACCGCGCCGCGCGTGGTGCAGTCCTTCCACAGCACCGACAGGAACAGCACCGGGAAGTTGGCCGAGGCCGCGATGGCAAACGCCAGCGACACCATGAAGGCGATGTTCTGCTTCTCGAAGGCAATGCCCAGCGCCACGGCGATGACGCCCAGGGCCAGCGTGGTCATGCGCGAGACCTTCAGTTCCGAGGCGCTGTCGGCCTTGCCCTTCTTGAACACCGTGGCATACAGGTCGTGCGACACGGCCGATGCGCCCGAGAGCGTGAGGCCGGCCACCACGGCCAGGATGGTGGCGAACGCCACGGCCGAGATGAAGCCGTAGAAGATGTTGCCGCCCACCGACTTGGCCACCAGCACGGCCGCCATGTTGGCCGTGCCCGCGCCGCCGTGGATGACGCCCTTGACCACGTCCGCGAACTCGGGGTTGGTCAGCACCAGGGTGATGGCGCCAAAGCCGATGATGAAGATCAGGATGTAGAAGTAGCCGATCCAGGTCGTGGCCCACAGCACGGACTTGCGCGCTTCCTTGGCATCGGGCACGGTGAAGAAGCGCATCAGGATGTGCGGCAGCCCGGCGGTGCCGAACATCAGCGCCATGCCGAACGAGATGGCCGAGATGGGGTCCTTGATGAAGCCGCCCGGGCCCATGATGGACAGGCCCGCCTTGGCGGCTTCCTCGGGCGTCTTGCCCGTGTTGGCGGCAATGGCGGCACGCACTTCCACGCCCTTGGCGAACAGCGCCTCGGGGCTGAAGCCGTACTGTGCCAGCACCATGAAGGCCATGAAGCTCACGCCCGCCAGCAGCAGGCAGGCCTTGATGATCTGCACCCAGGTGGTGGCCGTCATGCCACCAAACAGCACGTAGATCATCATCAGCGCGCCGACGATGACCACGGCCATCCAGTATTCCAGGCCGAACAGCAGCTTGATCAACTGGCCGGCACCGACCATCTGCGCGATCAGGTAGAACGCCACCACCACCAGCGTGCCCGATGCGGCAAAGGCGCGGATGGGGCCCTGCTGGAAGCGGTAGCCTGCCACGTCGGCAAAGGTGAACTTGCCCAGGTTGCGCAGGCGCTCGGCCATCAGGAAGGTGATGATGGGCCAGCCCACCAGGAAGCCGATGGAGTAGATCAGCCCGTCGTAGCCGGTGGCCATCACGGCCGCCGAGATGCCCAGGAACGAGGCGGCCGACATGTAGTCACCCGCAATCGCCAGGCCATTCTGGAAGCCGGTGATGCCGCCACCGGCGGTGTAGAAGTCCGCGGCCGACTTGGTCTTGGCCGCCGCCCATTTGGTGATCCACAAGGTGCCGGCCACGAAGGCGCCAAACATGGTGATGGCCGTCCAGTTGGTGGCCTGCTTGGCGGCCTGGCCCAGGTCGGCGCCGGCCGCGTGCGCGCTGCCCGCCGCCAGCAGGGCCAGCAGCATCAACGCGCAGCCTGCATGTTTCTTGGTGGCGTTCATTTCGATGCGTCCTTCAGGATGTCTTTGGTCAGGGTGTCGAACTCGCCATTGGCGCGGCGCACGTAGATGCCGGTGATGACGATGGTGAAGATGATCACGCCCATGCCGATCGGAATGCCCAGCGAGGTCACGCCGCTGCCGATGGGCTGTGCCAGGAACTTCTTGTCGAAGGCAATCAGCGCGATGTAGCCGTAGTAAACGATCAGCATCAGTGCCGTCAGAAAGATGCCCAGGCGGTTGCGTTTGGTGCGCAGCTCCCGGTACTTCGGATGGCTCTGTATTTTCTGGACCATGGGGTCGCTCATGGATGTCTCTCCTCAAGGTTGTGTTGCACGCCGCGGTGTGGGGCGAAAGGCCGTCAAGCTGGCCGGATTCTGCAAACGCGCACTGACCAAGTGCTTACGCGACGGCGCATTGCCGCGGTTTCCTGCTGACAAAAGCCGCGGTGCGCCAGCCGAGGGGAAACCCTGAATGCTGGTTGGTCGTCGGGCGATTTTTCGCATCGAAAAATGCCGGTCGAGGGTTACTACCCGGGTTGTAAGGATTGCGGAAGTTTCGCGTCAAGTTCTGTAAGGAACGCGTCAGAGCGATGTCAGTAGCGCCACGGATAGTGGGCCCACAGGCAATTTGTATGTGCCTGTAAATTCAAATAATCAAAGGAGACAACCATGGCAACGCAACATCCCGCACCGCGGCCGATGTCCGCCGAAGAGAAGAAAGTCATCTTCGCTTCGTCGCTCGGTACCGTATTTGAGTGGTACGACTTTTATCTCTACGGCTCGCTCGCAGCCATCATTGCCAAGCAGTTCTTCAGCGGCCTGGATGCAGGCGCGGCCTTCATCTTCGCGCTGCTGGCCTTCGCGGCAGGTTTCCTGGTGCGGCCCTTTGGCGCCATCGTGTTCGGCCGCCTGGGCGACATGATCGGCCGCAAGTACACCTTCCTGGTCACCATCCTGATCATGGGCCTGTCGACCTTCATCGTCGGCCTGCTGCCCAGCTACGCCACCATCGGCGTCGCGGCCCCGGTCATCCTGATCGCGCTGCGCATGCTGCAGGGCCTGGCACTGGGCGGTGAGTACGGCGGTGCCGCCACGTATGTGGCCGAGCATGCCCCGCACGGCAAGCGCGGTGCGTACACCTCCTGGATCCAGACCACGGCCACGCTGGGTCTGTTCCTGAGCCTGCTGGTGATTCTGGGCGTGCGCCTGGGCCTGGGTGAAACGGTATTCCAGGACTGGGGCTGGCGCGTGCCGTTCCTGGTGTCCATCCTGCTGCTGGGCATCTCGGTGTGGATCCGCCTGTCGCTGTCGGAGTCGCCGGCTTTCCAGAAGATGAAGGCCGAGGGCAAGACCTCCAAGGCGCCTCTGTCTGAATCGTTCGGCCAGTGGAAGAACCTGAAGATCGTGATCCTGGCACTGGTGGGCCTGACCGCCGGCCAGGCCGTGGTCTGGTACTCCGGTCAGTTCTACGCGCTGTTCTTCCTGACGCAACAACTGAAGGTGGACAACACCACCGCCAACCTGCTGATTGCCGCCGCCTTGCTGCTGGGCACGCCCTTCTTCGTGGTGTTCGGTTCGCTGTCGGACAAGATCGGCCGCAAGCCCATCATCATGGCGGGCTGCCTGCTGGCTGTGGTGACCTATTTCCCGGTTTTCAAGATGCTGACCGAAGCGGCCAACCCCGACCTCGCCAAGGCACAGGTCTCTGCAGGCGTGGTGGTGACGGCCGACCCCGCATCGTGCTCGTTCCAGGGCAACCCGGTGGCCCGCGAGATCGACTTCCGCAGTTCGTGCGACATCGCCAAGCGCTACCTGGTGCAGAACTCGGTGAGCTATGACAACGTGGCAGGCCCCGCAGGCTCTGCGGCCGTGGTCAAGATTGGCGACAAGACGGTCGAGGCGCCTACCGGCAACGTGGTGAACCTCAAGTTCGACGAAGCGTCCGCCAAGGCCATCGCCGCCTTCAAGAAGGAAGTGGCCGACGACCTCAAGCTCGCCGGCTATCCCACGAAGGCAGATCCGGCCAAAACCAACAAGGGTCTGGTGGTGGCCCTGCTGTTCTGGCTGGTGCTGCTGGTGACCATGGTGTACGGGCCGATTGCCGCCATGCTGGTGGAAATGTTCCCGACCCGCATCCGCTATACCTCGATGAGCCTGCCGTACCACATCGGCAACGGCTGGTTCGGCGGCCTCCTGCCCACCACGGCGTTTGCCATCGTGGCGCAGACCGGCAACATGTACAACGGCCTGTGGTACCCCATCATCATCGCGGGCATGACCCTGGTGATCGGCACGCTGTTCCTGCGTGAAACCAAGGACGTGGACATCTACGCCAACGACTGACGGACGCACCGCCAGTGCACCCAGTGTCTGCCTCGCCAGCGGGGCAGGCACTGTGTTCCAGAAAAAGGCCTTGCAACGCGGAATGGTCGTGTGCGAGGCCCTTTTGTTGAACAGGCAACCCCCATCACCAGGAGATAGAAGTCATGTGGAAGATCGTTGTAGGTTTCGTGCTTTTTGCGGCGCTGTCGCTGTTCGTCATCATGAAGGCCGGCGACAAGGTGGACATGTCCGGTGAAAAACACGGTGCCGATTCCCTGAGTGCGCCGGAAACGCCCGCCAGCGCCCCTGTGCCCGCTGCGCCAGCGCCTGCGGCCAGCGTGAAGTAAGGGTTAACACCCATTCATGTTTTGGTGCGCAGGCTGCGGATTGCGCCCCGCATGAGGGCGGTCAATCCGAGGGAGTACCAACTGTTGTGGCGGCACATCACTTGTGTCATCAAAGTTTCAGCAAATAGTGCATCAAAACGTGGCGGACCATAAGATCGAGACCCCAAGCATTCTCGGCGGTCAAGTCAAAAACTGAAGCTGCCTGTGCGCCCCTGATGGCAATCTGTATCGAAGGAATATTCATGCAAAAAATGACCCGCGTTGTTCTGGCTGTCCTGGCTGTTGCCGGCACCACCGCTGCAATGGCCCAAAGCAGCGTCACGCTGTATGGCCGCATCAACACCACCGTCGAACGTCAGAAGGATGGCGACGTGTCCACCACCAAGATGGTTAACAATTCTTCCCGTTTCGGCTTCAAGGGTACGGAAGATCTGGGTGGTGGCCTGAAAGCTGGTTTTCAACTGGAGAGCGGCTTCAATTCGGACACCGGTGCGTCGGCTAAGACGTTCTTCGGCCGTCAAAGCGAAGTGAATTTGTCTGGCAACTTCGGTATGGTTCGTCTGGGCAACTTCTTCCCTGAGTCGTACTACGCCTCTGCCGATTACGTCAGCATGCACAACCATGATACGGGTCCTTCGTCAGATGCCCTGTATATCGACCCCGTGTGGCTCGGTGCAGGAAAGGTCAGCCAGGACCGCACTGGCGGTTTGGGCACCGGCAACAAGATTGCCTACCGCACCCCCAACATGGGTGGCCTCACGGTGGAGGGTTCTGCTTCCCTGCACGAGAAGGTATTGGGCACTGACAACAAGACCGGTTACGACCTGGCTGCTAACTACAACGTCGGCCCGTTGGCCCTGGGCGCTGGCTATAGCCAGTGGAACAGCAACAAGCAAGGCTCGCTGCGTGCCCTGTATACCTTTGGACAATTCACCGTGGGTGGCTACTACCAGCGTAACGACGAAGTCTTGCTGGGTACCCGCAATAACTTCCGTCTGGCCGGCATGTACTCCATGGGTGCATCTGAATTGCACTTGAATGTAGGTCGTGCCAACAGCTGGAGCAAGATTGCCGACTCGGCAGCGACCCAGTACACCGTGGGCTACAACTACAACCTGAGCAAGCGCACCAAGGTGTACGGCTACTACACCCGTATCAACAACGACAGCAACGCTTCTTATGGCAGCGTGAGTGCTGCAGGCAACGATTTCAGCTCCGTTGCAGTGGGCGTTCGCCACAACTTCTAATTCCCGATGGTCAGTTGGCTTTGCCAGCTGACGGAATGGAATCTAAAAAGGCCTTGCATCTTCGGATGCAAGGCCTTTTTCATGGGCACGCAATTTCTGTTCGGCGGGGATCGATACCGATGGGTCGCTGCGGCGTGAGTCAGGATGGATACCGTGGAACAGGGCGGTCAGCGGTCCGTTGCGGCTTGCTGAAGGAGGTCCGGAGGCCATGCCGCCAGGCCTGCGAGGGGTGTCAGGGTGGGGCTTGTTCGGAATCCAGTGACTGGACAGCTGCTTTGGCTGAACCCGTGCCGTTCATGGAGGGCGCCCTGGGTGGAAGGCAAGGCTGGCGATCTGCCGGCACGGGGTGGAAGCAGCCAGCAGGGTGGCATCGGGCGCCCCCGGTGAGCCCTGAGGATCGCGAACCAATGTCCCCTTGGGTGTGGGCGGTGGATCAGCGCTTGAAGCGCCCATCCGCTCCAATGATGGACAGATCCGTGAATGCCAGGCCGCTGTGGTCGGTGGCGCTGTAAGACAACTCCAGGCCGCCCAGGTCAAACCTGCGCATGCCTTCCAGCGCGGCCAGCAGGCGGGTGCGGTCCGGCTTGGGGCTTGCCCTGCGCAGACCCTCGACCAACACCTTGGCATTGACGAAACCCTCGACCATGGCCGGTGTCAGTTCATCAACGCCACGTGCCTTGGCCAGGCCCATGGCCTCTTTGATCAGCGGGTAATTGATGGATCGCTCCGATGGGAACACCTGGGTGACCACAACGCCCCGTGCCTGATCGCCCAGGGCCTTGGTGAAACCGCCAGAGGCATTGTTGGACAGGGTCACGATCTGGCCGGCCATGCCGGCTGCGCGCAAGGCCTTGATGCCATCCACCACCGCTGCGCCTGTGCCAATGAAGATCACGGCCTGTGGGAGCTGCTTGGCGGCACGGGGTGCAATGGCGCTGAAATCAGGCTTGCTGCGATCGAACTTTTCAATGAAAAGGGCCTGGCTACCGTTGGCCTTGAAGCCGTTCAGTGCGCCGTCCAGCGCATCGGTACCAAAGCTGTCATCGACATGGATGACGCCGATGCGCTGAACCCCCAGTGTGTTCAGGTGCCCGACGGCCTTTTCCACCTCTTGCTGGTAAGGTGCCCGTACATTGAACACGTGGCGGCTGACCGGCTTGTGCAATGCCATCGCTCCGGTGGAGGGGGCCACCAGTACCACGCCGGCTGCGTCAAGCAGCGGCACGATCCCTTGCGTGTGCGGGGTGCCACGTGTCATGAAGAGCGCAATGGCGCCATGTTTCTCGATAAGGGTGCGGGCATTTTCCAGCGTGAGCTTGGGGTCGAACTTGTCGTCCAGCACCACCAGCTCGATTTTCTGGCCGCCCACACCGCCCTGTGCATTGACCGCATCCAGATACAGCGATGCCCCCTGCATGGACTCTTTGACGGTGATGGCGGCGGAGCCCGTGACACCCACCGTTTGTCCTACGACGATCTGAGCCATGCTGTGGCCCGCCAATCCTGCGGCGAGTGCGCAGGCCGCCAGCAGGGGTTTCCAGTTTTTCATGCGTTTTCCTTCATCTGATCGGCAAGAGTTTAGGCCGGAGGCCAGGAGCAGGCACTGAGGAAATCCTGACAGCTGGGCAGCCGCAGAAACCCAGGCCCATCTCCTGTCCCGAACATTCATTGCAAGGGTCGAGCAGCGGGGCGGGTTTCAGCGCCGGAACTTGCCGTCCGTGCCAATGATGGCGAGATCGGCAAAGTCCAGGCCCGTGTGGTCGTCGGGTGCGTAGCTGATTTCAAGACCGCCCAGATCGAACTTGCGCAGGCTCTCCAGTGCGGTCTGGATTTTTTCGCGGGTGGGCTTGGGGCCTGCGCGCTTGAGGCCTTCCACCAGCACTTTGGCGGCGGCGAAGCCTTCCAGCATGGCCGGGCTGATATCCCCGAGGCCCTTGGCTTTGGCCAGATCCTGGGCTTCCTTCACCATGGCGTAGGTCATGGCCCGCTCATTGGGGAACACCTGGGTCACGATCACGCCCCGCGCATTGGCCCCCAGGCTCTTGATGAAGCCGCTGGACGCGTTGTTGGACAGCGTCACGATCTGCGCGGCCGAACCCGCCGTGCGCAGCGCATTGGCGGCATCCACCACCGCCGACCCCGAAGCCACCATCAGCACCGCCTGCGTGTCGGCCTTGGCCACCTTGGTGGCGATGGGCGTGAAGTCGGGCTTGGCGCGGTCGTACTTTTCGGACACCACGGCCGTCAGCTTGGCGGCCGCCAGGCCCTTCTGCGCACCCTGGATGCCGTCGGCGCCAAAGCTGTCGTCCGCATACACCAGGGCCACGCGGCTGATGCCCATGGAGGCCAGGTGGGTGATCGCCTTTTCAGCCTCGCGCTGGTAGGTGGCGCGCACATTGAAGATGTATTTGCGTACCGGCTGGTGCAGCACCATGGCGCCGGTGGAAGGCGCCACCAGCGCCACGCCATGCTTGTCCAGCAGCGGCAGGATGGCCTCGGTGTGGGGTGTGCCCCGGTTGAGGAACAGGGCCGAGACGTTCTTGTCTTCGATCAGCGTGCGGGCGTTTTCTGCCGCCAGCTTGGGGTCGAACTTGTCATCCAGGGAGATCAGTTCGATCTTCTGGCCATTGACGCCGCCCTTGGCATTGACGGCGTCCACGTACAGCAGTGCACCGTCGGTGGTCTCCTTCACGCCGGCGGCCACCTGGCCGGTGAAGCCGGCCGTCTGGCCGATCAGGATCTGTGCATGGCTGGCCGCACTGGCCGCCAGTGCGAGGACCATGCCGGCCGCTCGCAGTTGCCATTGTTTTGTCATAAAGGTCTCCTCTTGTTGTATGGGAGGCCGCAGTCTAAACCGATGTGTCGGGCTGGAATACCTGCTGTCCACCAGCAACGGCTCCATGGCCCCTGGTTTGTCCACGGTCAAAAGCACCGCAGCGCGCCTCGGGGGTAATCGGCGCATGCAGGCGAAAACACCGAGTGCGTCCCTAGAATGTCCCGCCTCACCCCAGAAAGACCGCCTCCATGACCCAGGGACTGATCCGTATCCGCGGCGCACGCCAGCACAACCTCAAGAACCTGGATCTGGACATCCGCACGGGCGAACTGACGGTGGTCACGGGCCCCAGCGGTTCGGGCAAGTCGAGCCTGGTATTCGACACGCTGTATGCCGAGGGCCAGCGCCGGTATGTGGAAACCTTCAGCGCCTATGCGCGGCAGTTCCTGGACCGCATGGACAAGCCCGCCGTGGACAAGGTCGAGGGCGTGCCGCCGGCCATTGCCATCGACCAGACCAACCCGGTGCGCTCCAGCCGCTCCACCGTGGGCACGATGACGGAGTTGAACGACCACCTGAAGCTGCTGTTCGCCCGTGCGGGGCAGTTGTTCGACAAGCAGACCGCCCAGCCCGTAAGGCACGACTCGCCCGAGACCATCTACGCCGAGCTGGCCACGCGTTGCGCCGCCGCCAGTGATCCACGCATCGTGTTGACCTTCCCGGTCGAGCTCCCCGCCAACACCTCGGCCGAACAGGTGGAGCAATGGTTGTCCGCCAGCGGCTTCACCAAGGTGCAGGCCGAGCGCGAAGTGGCCACGCCCACGGGCCCGCGCAAAGTGCTGGATGTGGTGGCGGACCGCTTCCGCCTGGGCAATGCCGAGAAGGCGCGGGTGATCGAGGCGATCGAGGTCGCGCTCAAGCGCGGCACGGGCCGGCTCAACGTGTACCGGCTGGTGGATGAGGGCGAGCCTGAACTCTGGCGCTTTTCCACCGGCCTGCACTGCCCCGACAGTGACCTGCGCTACAGCGACCCACTTCCGTCGGCCTTCTCGTTCAACTCTGCCGTGGGTGCCTGCGAGAGCTGCCGGGGCTTTGGCCGGGTGATCGGGGTGGACTATGGCCTGGTCATCCCCAACGACAAGCTCACGCTGCGTGCCGGTGCCATCAAGACCATCCAGACCCCCGCATGGAAAGAGGCCCAGGACGACCTCATGCGCCATGCCGAGACGGCCGGTATCCCGCGCGACACGCCTTGGTACAAGCTCACCGAGGACCAGAAGAAATGGGTCATCCACGGATCGCCGCACTGGAACGGCAAGTGGAACCAGCAGTGGTACGGCATCAAGCGTTTTTTCGAATACCTGGAAAGCAAGGCCTACAAGATGCACATCCGCGTGCTCTTGTCCAAGTACCGCAGCTACACGCCATGCCCCACCTGCGCGGGTGCGCGCCTCAAGACCGAGAGCCTGCTCTGGCGCATCGGCCGCAAGGAAGATGCCGACGCGGTGCTGGAGCCCGGCAAACGTTTCATGCCCGAGGGCGTGCAATGGTCGCGCGAGCAGCTCGAGGCGCTGCCCGGCCTGTGCCTGCACGACCTGATGCTGCTGCCCATAGCCCGCCTGCGCCAGTTCTTTGCGCGCATGCAGTTGCCGGTGGGCGACGATGCCAAGGGTGGCGACGCCCAGGCGCTGAAACTGCTGCACGAGGAAATCACCACGCGCCTGAAATACCTGTGCGACGTGGGCATTGGCTACCTCACGCTCGACCGGCAAAGCCGCACGCTGAGTGGCGGCGAGGTGCAGCGCATCAACCTGACCACGGCGCTGGGCACCAGCCTGGTCAACACGCTGTTCGTGCTGGACGAGCCCAGCATCGGCCTGCACCCGCGCGACATGCACCGCATCACCGAGGCCATGCTGCGCCTGCGCGATGCGGGCAACACGCTGGTGGTGGTGGAGCACGACCCGGCCGTGATGCTCGCTGCCGACCGCATGATCGACATGGGCCCCGGTCCGGGCCGCCTGGGTGGGCAGATCGTGTTCGACGGCACCACGGCCGACCTGCGCCAGGCCGACACGCTCACGGGCGCCTACCTGGGCGGGCGCAAGCATGTGGGCTTTGGCTTCAAGCGCATGGTGACCGACGCCACGCCGCGCCTCATCCTCGAAGGCGCGCGCGAGCACAACCTGCGCGATGTGACGGTCGAGTTCCCGCTGCAGCGCCTGGTCACCGTGACGGGCGTGAGCGGCTCGGGAAAATCCAGCCTGATCCAGGACGTGCTGGCACCCGCGCTGCTGCGCCACTTCGGCAAGGCCACCGACAGCCCTGGCGCGCACGACCGTATGCTGGGTGCCGACCACCTGTCGGACGTGGTGTTCGTGGACCAGTCGCCCATTGGCAAGACGGCCCGTTCCAACCCCGTGAGCTATGTGGGCGCTTGGGACAGCATTCGCGAACTCTTCGCCGTGGCGCCGCTGTCCAAACAGCGCAGCTACACCGCCGCCAAGTTCAGCTTCAACAGCGGCGACGGGCGCTGCCCCACCTGCGGCGGCTCGGGCTTCGAGCATGTGGAGATGCAGTTCCTGAGCGACGTGTACCTGCGCTGCCCGGACTGCGATGGCAAGCGCTACCGGCCCGAGATTCTGGAGATCACGATCGAGCGGGGCGGGAAGACCTTGAATGTGGCCGATGTGCTGGCGTTGACTGTGGCCGAAGCCGCCGCATTGTTCGCGGGCGACCGCGACGTGATCCGCGCGCTGCAGCCCATCGTGGACGTGGGGCTCGAATACGTGGCGCTGGGCCAGCCTGTGCCCACCTTGTCGGGCGGCGAAGCGCAGCGCTTGAAATTGGCAGGCTTCCTTGCGGAAGCGGCTCGCGTCCAGAGCAAGTCGCGCCAGGCCGTGGCGCGCAAAGGCACGCTGTTTTTGTTCGACGAGCCCACCACCGGCCTGCACTTCGACGACATCGCCAAGCTCATGCGCGCGCTGCGCAAGCTCATCGACGCGGGGCACTCGCTCATCGTCATCGAGCACAACCTGGACGTGATCCGCGCGAGCGACTGGCTCATCGACCTGGGGCCGGAGGGCGGCGATGCAGGCGGCCTCATCGTGGCCGAAGGCACGCCCGAAGATGTGAGGGCCCATGCCACCTCGCACACCGGCCAGGCACTGCGCGACTACGAACTGGCGCTGGGCGTGGGCGGCCACTCGGTGCACGAAAAAGCCGCTGTACTGCGCAAATCGGAGCGACTTGCGCTCATGAATCAAGCGCCAGCAGCCAAAAATGCCATTGAAATCGTCAACGCCAAGGAACACAACCTCCAGAACCTGAGCGTGGACATTCCGCGCGGCCAATTCAACGTGGTGACGGGCGTGAGCGGCTCGGGCAAGTCCACGCTCGCATTCGACATTTTGTTCAACGAGGGCCAGCGGCGTTATCTGGAATCGCTCAACGCTTATGCGCGTTCCATCGTGCAGCCCGCAGGGCGCCCCGAGGTGGATGCGGTGTACGGCATTCCGCCCACCGTGGCCATCGAGCAGCGTCTGTCGCGCGGCGGGCGCAAGTCCACCGTGGGCACCACGACCGAGGTGTGGCACTTTCTGCGCCTCTTGTACGTCAAGCTCGGCACGCAGCATTGCGTCAAGGACGGCGCCGCCGTGCAGCCGCAGACGCCCGAGAGCATCGCGGCGCAATTGCTCACCCAGTTTCGCGGCCAGCACATCGGGCTGCTCGCCCCGCTGGTGATGAACCGCAAGGGTGTCTACACCGAGCTGGCCGATTGGGCCCGTCCGCGCGGCTACACGCACCTGCGCGTGGACGGCAATTTTTTGCCGACCACCAATTTTCCGCGCATCGACCGCTTCAAGGAACACACCATCGAGCTGCCCGTGGCCAGCCTCGATGTGTTGCCCGAGAACGAAGCCCAGCTGCGCACGGCGCTGGCCGACGCGCTCACGCACGGCAAGGGCGTGGTGCATGTGCTGAGCAGCATCGGGATGCTGGCCGCCGCCATGGAGAGCGGCGCGCCCACCGCGGGCATCGGCCACCTGCAGGCGTTTTCCACCAAACGTGCCTGCCCCGTGTGCGCCACGAGTTATGCCGAGCTGGACCCGCGCCTGTTCAGCTACAACAGCAAGCACGGCTGGTGCCCCGACTGCGTGGGCACGGGCGTCAAGCTCACCAAGGACCAGCGCAAGGTGTTTGACGACTCGGTGCAGGACGACAAGGAAAAGGGCCGCGAGCAGACCTTTGCCGAACCCGAGGTGGAAGACCTGGCCGATACCGCGTGCCCGAGCTGCAGTGGCACGCGGCTCAATGCCACGGCCCGCGCCGTGCGGTTTGCGGGCGTGGGCATCACCGACATCGCCGCGTTGTCGGTGACGGACGTGCGCCGCTGGGTCGAGACCCTGCGCACCGAAGGCGGCATGACCCAGCGTGAGGCCGACATCGCCCGCGACCTGGTGCCGGAGATTCAGAGCCGCCTGGAGTTTCTGGAAGAAGTGGGCCTGGGCTACCTCACGCTGGACCGGGGCGCGCCCACGCTCAGCGGTGGCGAGGCGCAGCGCATTCGCCTGGCCGCGCAACTGGGCAGCAACCTGCAGGGCGTGTGCTATGTGCTCGACGAGCCCACCATCGGCCTGCATGCGCGCGACAACCAGATCCTGCTCAACGCCCTGCACAAGCTGGGCGACAAGGGCAACACGCTGGTGGTGGTGGAGCACGACGAGGACACCATCCGCCGCGCCGACCACATCATCGACATCGGCCCCAGCGCCGGCAAACGCGGTGGGCGCCTGGTGGCGCAGGGCAGCGTGGCCGACATCACGGGTGCGGCCGATTCGCAAACCGGCCGCTACCTGCTGCACGCGATGAAGCACCCGCTGCAACTGCGCCGCAGCATGGTGGCCAGCGAGGTCAGCGCCGAGGCCACGGCCGCCTTCGCCCAGGCCGAGGCGGCAGCCCCCAAGGGCCGCCAAAGCGCCGCCGTGAAGAAGCGCGCCGCCCAGGCCGCTGCGCTGGCGGCCGACGCACTCACCGAGGCCAAGGAACGCGCCGCCATGCGCTGGCTCACCGTGCATGGCGCGCAGCTGCACAACCTGCAGCACGTGACAGCCACCGTGCCGCTGCACCGCCTGGTGGCCGTGACGGGCGTGAGCGGCTCGGGCAAATCCACCCTCGCGCGCGATGTGCTGTTGGCCAACGTGCAGGCCTGGGTGCAGCAGCGCAGTACCAAGGCCGGACGCGATGCCATGGACGCGGGCAAGGCGCCGCCGCTGGTCGGTTGCACGGGCCTGTCGGGCTTCGAGAGCATCGACCGCGTGCTGGAAGTGGACCAGACGCCAATCGGAAAGACACCGCGCAGCTGCCCCGCGACCTACATCGGTTTTTGGGACACCATCCGCAAGCTGTTCGCCGAAACGCTGGAGGCCAAGGCACGCGGCTACGCCGCCGGACGCTTCAGCTTCAACACCGGCGAAGGCCGCTGCCCCAGCTGCGAAGGCGCGGGCGTGCGCACCATCGAGATGAGCTTTCTGCCTGACGTGAAGGTGCCCTGCGAGACCTGCCACGGCGCGCGCTTCAACCCCGAGACGCTGGCCGTGACCTGGCGTGGCAAGAGCATTGGCGACGTGCTGCAGATGGAGGTGGACGAGGCCGTGGGCTTCTTCGCCAGCATGCCCAGCATTGCGCATCCGCTGCAACTGCTGCAGGACGTGGGCCTGGGCTACCTCACGCTGGGCCAGCCGTCGCCCACGCTCAGCGGCGGCGAGGCGCAGCGCATCAAGCTGGTGACCGAACTCACCAAGGTGCGCGACGAGGTCGGCCGCCGGGGCCAGAAGGCGCCGCACACGCTGTACGTGCTGGACGAGCCCACCGTGGGCCTGCACATGGCCGATGTGGACAAGCTCATCCGTGTGCTGCACCGCCTGGTCGATGGCGGCCACAGCGTGGTGGTGATCGAGCATGACCTCGATGTGATCGCCGAGGCCGACTGGATCCTGGACCTCGGCCCCGAGGGCGGCAATGCGGGTGGCCGCATCGTTGCCGCTGCCACACCCGAAGACGTGGTGGCGGCAGGCACGCATACCGGCAAGGCCCTGGCAGCCGTGCTGGCGCGCTGACCGCGCGGATGTGACCCAACCCTGTTCGATGGGACGCATCCCTGGGTGTTGCGCATGCTCGCGTTGCTGGCCCGGCGCCGGATTGCCGCCGGGGCGGGGTGCGATGCCGAAGTGCGGGCGCAGGGCTTCAGCGCGCCAGCGTCACCCAGGCCTGCGTGAGGCGCTGCACCAGATCCTGGGGGCGCCGCACCAGCGCATAGCCCTGGCTGCCGAACAGCATGGGCAGGTATTCGTGGGCTTCCTGGTCGATGGTGACGCAAAACGGGATCAGGCCCGCATCGCGCGCTTCCTGCACCGCATGGCGGGTGTCTTCCAGGCCATAGCGGCCTTCATAGATGTCGAGATCGTTGGGCTTGCCGTCGGTCAGCACCAGCAGCAGCCGCTGGCGCTCGGGGCGCGCACCCAGGCGGCGGGTGGCGTCGCGCACCGCAGCGCCCATGCGGGTATAGAAACCGGGCTTGAGTGCCCCCACGCGGGAGCGCACGGTGTCGTTCCAGCGCTCGCCAAAGCCCTTGATGTGCTGGATGCGCACATGCTGGCGCCGCACCGAGCTGAAGCCCAGCATTTCAAAGGCATCGCCCGTGCCGGAGAGCGCTTCGCCAAACACGTACAGCGCGTCGCGGATCACGTCGATCACGCGGGCGTGGTCGGTGGCGTAGGCGTCGGTGGAGAGCGACAGGTCGGCCAGCAGCAGCGTGGCCAGGCTGCGTTCCGCGCGCTGGCGCCGGATGTATACCGGGGGCGAGTCACTGTGCTGCACGCCACCTTGTGATTCGGTCTGAAAGCGCACCCAGGCATCGATGTCGAATTCGTCGCCCGTGGTCTGGCCACCCTGCCAGCGTGGTGCGGCGCGCAGCACTTCCAGGCGCCGGCGCACGCGCCGCGCCGTGGCGCGCAGGGCCTGCGGTGGCACATAAGGCGTGCCGGGCCGTGCGACCGAGCATTGCACCGAGCAGTGCTCGGGCTGCAGCACGCTGCGGCGCCAGTCCCATTCGGGGGTCTTGCGGCCGGGGCCCAGGGGCAGGTCGTCGGCCGAGGCGCTGGGCAGGTCCAGGTCGAACTTGATGCGCGAGGCCGTGGTCTGCTCGCCGCGCGCCAGCGACAAGGTGTCCATGTCGTTGGCGGCTGCGGTGGCGTTGGGATCGACTTCGTCGTCGGTGCCACGGTCGAGGCGGATCAGCTCGCTCCAGGTGGTGATGGACTCGGTCTTGGCGGCCACCAGCAGCGGGTTGCGCGCCTCTTTCTGTTCCACGCGGCGCGAGCGGCGGCGCGACTTGCTTTCGGTATCGGGCGCGCCGTCGGGACGCTCGCCCGTGCCGTCGCCGGTGTGGCCGGATGTGCCCGCCGCGGCGTTGCCCAGGCCGGCCGTCAGCCAGAGCCAGACCGGGGCGACCTGCTGCGGCTCCACGAAGAGCGGGCCGTGGTCATCGCCGCGCAGGGCTGCCTGCACGGCCGCTTCGAAGGGCGCTGCGTCGGCGCGCAGGCGGGCCAGGGGGGGGCGCTGGGCGAGGTGCGCTTGCGCCAGGCGCGCGTGGGAGCTGCGCAGGCCGGCAAAGCGCTGCAGCGCCCGTGCCGTGGCGGCGCGGTTGTCGGCAATCCAGTCGCCCGTGGGTTCAAACACGGCGGCCAGTGCGGCCAGCCAGAGGTAGAGTTCGCGGTTGAGTTCGCGCTGATCGAACACCGCCACCTGGGCGGGCAGGGCCAGGGTTTCCCAGTCGAGCACCGGCAGGGGCACGCGGATGCCGCTGCCGGCCAGGCGTTGCAGCCAGCCGCGCGGCCCGCCATGGCGGCTGTCGGCCACCGGGGTCACGCGCACAGCGGCGTCACCGCCGCCGGCGCGGTAGAGCAACGCGATGCTGCGGCGCATTTCTTCCAGGGTGACCTGCGCATGGGTACGATCAGGTTCCGCGGCGCGGGTGACGGCGCGGTGCCACCACTGGCCAATCCATTCTTCCATCAGCGCTGCTCCTCGCGCCGCTGGCGCAGGGTTTCGCGCACGGCGTCCAGGCCCACCTTCCATTCGAGGCTAGGGGTGCGGCCCTGGTCGGTCTGCGTGGTATCGCATGCGGACAGGCACTGGCCGCACTGCACACAGGCAAACATCATGCGCTTGATGTTGCGCGGGTTCAGGCGCATGGGGCAGGCGTTGTCGCAGGCGCTGCCGCGTGGCGCGTCGCAGGTCTTGCATTCGCGTGCACGGCTGCGCGTGAACGACACCACCATCGCCTTGGGGTTGGCCATCCAGGCGACGCTCTGGAACAGGCCCACGGCACAGCCATAGCGGCAAAAAAGGTGCCGCGCGAGGGTGAACTCCAGGGTGAAGACCAGCGTGCCCACTGCCAGAAAGCGCGCCTGGTTGGGGGTGAGGGTGCCGTGCACCAGGTTGCCCCAGACCATGGCGGGCGGCAGCAGATAGGTCAGCAGCGTGATGGCCCAGACAAAGCCAAAGACCAGGCAGGCCGCCAGGAACACCGGCCACCAGTGCTTGTCGGCGGTGCGGCCGGGGCGCGGCGTGGGGGATTTGTCCCATACGCTGAGCTTGCCGGTAGCGCGGTGCAGCAGATCGTTGAGGGTTTCGACCAGCGAAAAATGCGGACACAGCCAGCCGCAATAGAGACGGCCAAAGTGGTAGGCCACGGCCAGAAAACCGACCACCAGGGTGAGCACGGGAATGATGCCGCGCCAGGTGATGGACCATGCCGTCTGCATGGCGCTGGCCTCGCCGCGCAGGAACGCATCAATGCCCAGTGACCAGCGAAAACCAAGCACCCACAACTGGGTCTCGGTGAGGTCAAAGCGCAGCAGGTTCAGCGCGGGGGCCAGCAAGAAAATGGCAAAAAAGGAGAGCTGGAACCAGCGCCGGCGGCGCTGCAGCTGCTGGGTGGCGGGCTGCGCCTCGGATGCACGGCCGTCCTGCGTGCTGCCGGCCCTGGCTGCTCCGGTGGAGCAACCGGAGGCACTGGCACAGCTGGAACAGTCAGTTGTCATCGCCCACCACGGCGCGCACCACTTCGTTGAGTGCGAGCAGGGTCTCGGTGTCGTCGGTCAGCGCTTCGATCACGGCGGCGCGGCAGGCTTCGCGCAGCGGCAGGCCCGAAGCGACCAGGCGTGCCGCCATGACCAGCAGGCGGGTGCTGGCGGTTTCTTCGAGGTCGTGGTCGGTGAGGCGGCGCAGTGCCTGGGCGAGTTGCACCAGGCGCGCGGCCAGTGCCGGTGAGGCGTGGCCTTCGCGCTCCAGGATGGCGCGCTCGACCGCCGGGGCCGGGTAGTCCAGCGCCAGGGCGGTGAAGCGTTGGCGTGTGCTGGGCTTGAGGCCCTTGAGCAGATTCTGGTAACCCGGGTTGTAGGAGATGACGAGCATGAACTCGGGCGGCGCCTTGAGCAGCTCGCCCGTGCGCTCGATGGGCAGCAGGCGCCGGTCGTCGGCCAGCGGATGCAGCACGACGGTGGTGTCCTTGCGGGCCTCCACCACTTCGTCCAGGTACAAAATGGCGCCTTCGCGCACGGCGCGGGTGAGCGGCCCGTCGGCCCAGACGGTGTTGCCCTGTCCGATCAGATGGCGACCGACGAGGTCGGCCGCGCTCAGATCGTCGTGGCACGAGACAGTGATCAGGGGGCGCGCCAGGCGTGCCGCCATGTGTTCGACAAAACGGGTCTTGCCGCAGCCCGTGGGGCCTTTGATCAGCAGCGGCAGCTGCTGATCAAAGCAATGTGCAAAGAGTGCACATTCGCTCCCCTGGGCTGCGTAAAACGGTGCATCGCCCGCAACAGGGGCCGCGCCCAGCGCGTTGCTGTTGCCAATGGTCTGTGAGGCCGCTGCGTGGGCGTGGGCTTGCATGGCTCAGGCCTGTTGCAGACGGCTGCCGCTGGCGCTGAAGTTGCTTGCTTCGTCAGCCGATGGGCCAATGAAGAAGCTCGACAGGTAGGTCAGCAGACCGATCAGGAACATGACGCCGCCTGCTACACGCGTCCAGTAGAAGAACACCAACTGGTCTTGCGTGGCCATGAAGGACATCGCCGTGCCCGAAGCGGGCATGCGCTGCAGCCAGACTTGCAGGATACCTGCGCCGCTGAGGGCCAGCACCATGACGGCCATGCCGATGCTCATGATCCAGAAGCTCCACATTTCAACGCGCTGTGCGTGCTTGGGGTTGGCTTCGCGGCCGCGCAGGATGGGCATGGAGTAGCTGATGAGGGCCAGCACCACCAGCACGTAAGCGCCGTAGAAAGCCAGGTGGCCGTGGGCCGCAGTGACTTGCGAGCCGTGCGTGTAGTAGTTGACCCAGCTGAGCGTGTGGATGAAGCCCCAGACCCCTGCGCCCAGGAAGGCGATGACGGCGGTGCCCACGGCCCACAGCACGGCAGCCTGGTTGGGGTGTTCGCGGCGGCGGCGCTGCACCATGTTGAAGGCAAACAGCGTCATCATGAAGAACGGAATGGGTTCGAGTGCGGAGAACACGCCACCCACCCAGTGCCAGTAGCCTGGCAGGCCGATGAAGTAGAAGTGGTGGCCCGTGCCCAGAATGCCCGAGATCAGCGCGAAGGCGACGATCATGTACATCCACTTGTCGATCACTTCACGGTCAACCCCGGTGGTCTTGATGAGCACGAAGGCCAGCAGAGAGGCCATGATCAGCTCCCAGGTGCCTTCCACCCACAGGTGCACCACGAACCACCAGTACATCTTGTCGCGCACCAGGTTGCTGGGGTTGACGAAGCTGAACAGGAACAGCAGCGCCAGGCCCCACAGGCCGAGCAGCAGCACCAGGGTGATGGCGGTCTTGCGGCCCTTGAGCACGGTCATGCTGATGTTGAACAAAAAGCCCAGCGCCACGACCACGATGCCGACCTTGGTGGGCAGGGGTTGCTCCAGGAATTCGCGCCCCATGGTGGCCAGCAGGTCGTTGCCGGTCATCTGCGCCAGCGTGGCGTAGGGCACCAGCAGGTAGCCCAGGATGGTGGCGGCGCCGGCAGCCAGGAAGATCCAGAACAGAATCTTGGCGAAGAGCGGGCTCCAGAGCTCGGTTTCACTCTCTTCGGGCACCATGTAGTAGGCGGCGCCCATGAAGCCGAACAGCAGCCACACGATCAGCAGGTTGGTGTGAACCATGCGGGCGATGTTGAAGGGAATGGCCGGGAACATCAGGTCGCCGATCACGTATTGCAGGCCGAGCGTCAGACCGAAGAGGATCTGGCCGGTGAACAGTCCCAGCGCCGCGATGAAGTACAGCTTGGCGACTGACTGCGATTGGTATTTAAGGGTTGCGGGTTGCATTTTTGTGTCCTTGAATGTGAGATCTCAGTGCACTGAGATGCTTACCCTTCGATATTGGGTGGCCACTTCTCGGCATCGATGCCATTGGTCCACCGCAGGAACTCGACCAGATCGTCCAGCTGTGCTTCGGTGAAGTTGAACTGCGGCATCTGCCGGCGCCCCGGCGTGTGCGTGGGCATGGCTTTTATCCAGCCCTTGATGAAATCAGGGCCCCGACGTGCATAGACGTTACCCAGCTCAGGCGCGAAATACGCCCCTTCGCCCAGCAACGTATGGCAGCCGATGCAGTTGCGCGTCTCCCAGAGATGCTTGCCGCGGACTACAGCCTCCGTGATTTCGCCCGACTTGGAGCGCTCGGGGATCTTGGTTTCGGTGTGGAAAATGAGACTCGCAAACACGAGCACGAAAAAAACCGTGCCCCCGTAAAAAATGTTGCGCGCCATCTGGCTCGTGAAGCCTTGACTCATGGTGTACCTCATGCAGTGATGAATCCGCATCGTAATGACTTAGCGGGTCGAAAGGTTGATTAGAATCAATAAGATTCATACGAAATGAATCTTACATTGATCCAATGCCTCTGAGTGCATTGCGCGAAAAAAATGCAAACCCAGAGTTGCTTGTGTGCAACTCCCCGCGAACGGCGGCCGATCATCAGACAGGATGTGTTTCATGCATGACCCTATTTCCTCGACTTTTTCACCTGCAGGCCGGGCGGCGCGCCCGGTGTCGGGTGCGGCCGGCGGTGCTGGCACCCGTGCGCACTTTCAGGGTGCCGCGCCCAGGCTCCGTGGTGACCTGGGTGTCTGGCTGGTCATTCTGTTGGAGTTTTTGACCTTTGCCATCCTCTTTGTGTCCTTTGCCTTTGCCCGCACGCGGGAGGTGGCGCTGTTCAATGCCTCGCAAGCCACGCTCAACCTGAACGCCGGTGCGCTCAACACCGTGCTGCTGATCTCGGGCAGCTGGTGCGTGGCCAGCGCGGTGGCCGCCGTGCGGCGCGATGCCTCGGCGGTGGGCGCGCGCTGGCTGCTGGGAGCGCTGGTCTGCGGGGGCGGCTTTATGGTGGTCAAGCTGGGCGAATACGCGCAGAAGCTGGCCTCTGGTGTGGATCTGTCGACCAATACTTTCTACATGTTCTACCTCCTCTTGACCGGCTTCCACTTTCTGCATGTGGTGGTGGGCATGCTGGCGCTGGGTTATCTGTGGGTGAAAACGCGGCGCGGGCGCTACGGCAGCCAGGATTGCCACGCCCTCGAGACGGGTGCTGCGTTCTGGCACATGGTCGATCTGCTGTGGATCGTGCTGTTTCCGCTGGTTTATGTGATGCGTTGAGGACCTTGAAAATGCATGCTCTTTCTCTCACCCGGATCTGGATGATCTTGCTGGCCATCACCGCCGCCACTTACTGGATTGGCGAGGCGGGCCTGACCGGCCATGGCTCCATGGGGCCTGTGCTGGCCATGTTTGCCCTGGCGTTCGCCAAGGGCTTGCTGGTGTGCCTGGATTTTCTCGAACTGCGGCATGCGCCCGCCTTGTGGCGCTGGCTGGTGGCGGGCTGGCTGGCGCTGGTGCTGGTGCTGATCGTGCTGGCGTACTGGATCGGCTTGCCATAAAGGCGCAGTGATGCGGGGTGACCACTGACGGCGTCATTCCATTGACATGGGGGTGTCATGGGGCGTGGGCAGCATGGCCTGCTCTTTCCAGGAACCCCATTCCCATGACGCTGCCCAGTGCACTGAATGACCACGACGACCTGGTGCGGCGCATCGCGAGCGATCTGGTGGACAGCTACGACGAAGAGATCGAGCTGGAACTGGAAGGCCGCCATGTCGCCGACCGGGGTGAGCGCCAGGCCTATTTCAGGGAGCTGTTTCGCCTGCAGGGCGAGCTGGTCAAGCTCCAGGACTGGGTGCAGCACACGCGCAAGAAGGTGGTGATCCTGTTCGAGGGGCGCGATGCCGCCGGCAAGGGCGGTGTCATCAAACGCATCACCCAGCGCCTGAACCCGCGTGTGGTGCGCGTGGCCGCGCTGCCCGCGCCCAACGACCGCGAGCGCACGCAGTGGTACTTCCAACGCTATGTGGCGCACCTGCCCGCTGCGGGCGAGATGGTGCTGTTTGACCGCAGCTGGTACAACCGCGCGGGCGTCGAGCGCGTGATGGACTTTTGCACCGACGACGAATACGAAGAGTTCTTCCGCACCGTGCCCGAGTTCGAGAAGATGCTCGTGCGCTCGGGCATCACGCTCATCAAGTACTGGTTCTCCATCACCGACGACGAACAGCACCTGCGCTTTCTGGGCCGCATCCACGACCCGCTCAAACAGTGGAAACTGAGCCCCATGGACCTGGAAAGCCGCGTGCGCTGGGAGGCCTACACCAAGGCCAAGGAAACCATGCTGGAGCGCACCCACATCCCCGAGGCGCCTTGGTGGGTGGTGCAGGCGGTGGACAAGAAAAAGGCGCGCCTGAACTGCATTGCGCACCTGCTGGACCAGCTGCCGTACCACGAAGTGCCGCACGCCCCGGTGGAGCTGCCTGCGCGGGAGCGCAACCCCGAATACCTGCGCCAGCCGGTGCCCGCCGAGATGTACGTGCCCCAGCGGTACTGAGCGCGGTCTCCATCCGCTGCCGCCTTGGCGACAGCCGCTCGGGGCTTTCCTCCGTGCCGTGGCGCGGAAATTGCGCTCCAATGGGGTTTTTCGTCTCTTGAGGATCGCCACATGCAACGCCGACACATCATCCAATGGGGCGCAGCCGCCATGGCCGCCGCCGCCCTGGGCTCCGCCAGCGCCCAGAGTTTTCCGGTCAAACCGATCAAGCTCGTGATCGCCTTCCCCGCAGGCGGCCCCACCGACATCACCATGCGCGTGCTGGCTGAGAACGCCGGCCGCATCCTGGGCCAGCCCGTGATCGTGGAAAACAAGCCCGGTGCCGGAGGCACGCTGCCGGCGCAAGCCTTGCAAGGGGCTGCCGCTGACGGGTACACCATCGCCCAGATTCCCCTGGGCGTGTTCCGCATGCCCTACACCACCAAGATCAACTGGGACCCGGTCAAGGACATCAGCTACGTGCTCAACGTCACCGGCTATGCGTTCGGCATCGTGGTGCCGGCCGATTCACCGCTGAAGACCTGGACGCACTTTGTGGCCTGGGCCAAGGCCAATCCGGGCAAGCTCAGCTATGGCTCCACCGGCACCATGACCAGCCCGCACCTGACGACCGAACTGATCGCGCAAAAGCTTGGCATCGAACTGCTGCATGTGCCCTACAAGGGCAGTGCCGACCTGATGCAATCCATTCTGGGTGGCAACATCATGGCGGCGGCCGACTCCACGGGCTTTGCCCCGCAGGTCGAAGCGGGCAAGCTGCGCGTGCTCAACACCTGGGGGGCCGAACGTCTGGCCAAGTTTCCTGATGCACCCACACTCAAGGAACTGGGCCTGGACATCGTCCAGAACTCGCCGTTCGGCATTGGTGCGCCCAAGGGCACGCCAGCGCCCGTGGTCAAGCGCCTGCACGACGCGTTCAAGCAGGCCATGGAGCAAGAGAGCTACCGCACGGCGCTGGCGCGCTATGACATGGTGCCCATTTACATGGGCACGGCGGCGTACCAGAAGTTCGCGCAGGACACTTTTGCGCGCGAGAAGGCGCTGGTGGAAAAGCTGGGCCTGGCGAAGGTGCAGTAATGCTATTTATTCAATAGCTATTTGTGCAGGTGTTGCGCGCACAATGGCCGGAAAAGACATCCAGTTTTTGTCCGGCCGCTCAATCCAGACCGAGTTCCCGGGCGTCTTCCAGGTGGGCATCCCAGGCCCCGCTGATGCGCGGGTCCGGATCGCGCGTCAGGTAGTTGCTGCCACGGGCGGCCCGCAAGATCAGCGCGCCCCCGGCGGCGGCCTGCAGCGCGGCCGTGCCGCGGCGTTCCGAGCGCAGGGAGACGGCGATCAGGGCCAGCCCCAGGCCGGCGACCATGAGATTTTCACTGGGCAGGCGTGCCCTGGTCCGGTCGATGGCCTGCCAGTGTCGGAGAGTGTTGATCAAGTCCATGCCGAACTCTAGCGCAGCTTGGGTGTGCCGGGGCACCGCCGGCCTTGCCGGATGGCATCAACGTGTCGCCAGCACCGCGCGCGCGACCTCCGCAAAACCCGCGCCGCGCTCGCCCTGCGTCACATAGCGCGGCAGATGCGCCAGTTGCGGCACAAAGCGCGCAATGTTGGCCACGCCCACGCTGCGGGGAAAGTGCTGGAACATGAGCTGGTCGTTGGTGGAGTCGCCCACATACACCCAGCGGTCGATCTCGGCATCCAGGTCGCGCCCGAACAGTTCGCGCACGATCCAGCGGGCGCCCTCCAGCTTGTTGTGCGCGCCAAACCAGCCGTTGATGTGGATGCTGCTCACCGTGGCGTTCATGTCCGCGCTGCGCATGATGCGCACGGCGTGGGCGATGGCATCCGGCGGCAGATGGGTGAATTCGCTGTGATCGATGGCGATGTCGGTCTCGCGGCCCGGCGAGTCCGTGGCGCGGTGGGCACCGGGCACCTCGCGCTCGACCTGCGCCAGAACCTGCTGCATGCGCGCGTAGTTGGCCGCCCGCGTGGCAGCGTCCTGTTGGTATGTTTTTGATAGCTGCTCACGCCTTTCTTGATTGCGCAACAGCCCATTTTCATTCGCAGCGTTGGCAACGCGCCGCAACGCCACGGCGCCGTTTTCCGCCACGATGGCGTCCACGGGCCAGGTGGCGGCAAATGGCTCGCTCCAGCCCACGGGCCGGCCGGTGATGGGGATCACATGCAGGCCGCCGGCCTGGAGCGCCGCCAGGGCCTGCAGCGCATCGGGCGTGATGGCACCGTCGGTGGTCAGGGTGTCGTCGATGTCGGTGAACACGCCCAGCAGTTGCCCAGGCGCCGGCACCGGCCATTCGCTCAGGGCGCGCATCCATGCCGTCATGGTCGCCGCTGTCAGTGGTTGCTGTCCAGCGCCAGGCCCGCGTGCTCGCGCAGCGGATGGAAGTGGATTTTCGGAAACCGCTCCTGCGCCAGCCGCACGTCATACGGCGAGGTGCACAGGTAGGCCAATGCGTTGGCCGCATCGTGCGACAGGCGCATGGGATAGGCGTCGGTGAAGGCACGCAGGTCGGCCGGGCTGTCGGCGGTGATCCAGCGCGCGCCGGTGTACTGGCAACCTTCCAGGCGCACATCGGCGTCGTATTCGGCCTTCAGGCGGTGCTGCACCACTTCAAACTGCAGCTGGCCCACGGCGCCCAGCAGCATGGGGCCGCCCACGTCGGGCCGGAAGACCTGGATGGCGCCTTCCTCGCCCAGCTGCGCCAGGCCTTGCTGCAGCTGCTTGGTGCGCAGCGGGTTTTTCAGGATGACGGTCATGAACAGCTCGGGGGCGAAGAACGGCAGGCCCGTGAACTGCAGGTTGGCGCCGTCGGTGATGGTGTCACCCAGCTGCACGCCGCCGTGCGTGGTGAAGCCGATGATGTCGCCCGCGTAGGCCTCTTCGACCGCCTCGCGGCGCTGGCTCATGAAGGTCACCACACTGGTCGGGCGCAGTTCCTTGGCGGTGCGCTGCACCTTGAGCTTCATGCCCGGGGTGTACTTGCCCGAGGCCACGCGCACAAAGGCGATGCGGTCGCGGTGGTTGGCGTCCATGTTGGCCTGCACCTTGAACACCACGCCGGCAAAGCCTTCGTCTTCGGGCTGGATGACTTTGACCACGGGCTGCTTGTTCACCTGCAGCGTGCTGGTGCGCGGGCCGGGCGGGGGAGACATGTCCACCACGGCGTCCAGCACCTCCATCACACCGAAGTTGTTCACGCCGGAGCCGAAGAACACGGGCGTGAGCTTGCCGGCCAGAAACTCTTCGTCGTTCCAGGCGGCCGAGGCGCCGACGGCCAGTTCCATGCTCTCCAGCGCATCGTCGAAGGTCTGGCCAAAGCGCTGGCGCAGCCGGTCGGCCTCGGCCAGCGGGATCACTTCAAAGTCTTTCGGACCCCGGTCGCTGCCGGGGGTGAACACCGTCATGCTCTGCGTGCGCAGGTTGATGATGCCGCCAAAGCTCTTGCCCTGGCCCACCGGCCAGGTGATGGGGCAGCAGGGCATGCCCAGCTCGCGCTCGACCTCGTCCAGGATGTCCAGCGGGTCGCGCACCTCGCGGTCCATCTTGTTGACGAAGGTGATGATGGGCGTGTCGCGCTGGCGGCAGACCTCGATCAGGCGGCGCGTCTGCGCTTCCACGCCGTTGGCGGCGTCGATCACCATCAGGGCCGAGTCCACGGCGGTGAGCACGCGGTAGGTGTCTTCCGAGAAGTCCTTGTGGCCGGGCGTGTCGAGCAGGTTGATGACGTGGTCGCGGTACAGCATCTGCATGACCGAGCTGGCCACCGAGATGCCGCGCTGCTTTTCGATCTCCATCCAGTCCGAGGTGGCGTGGCGGCTGGCCTTGCGACCCTTGACGGCGCCGGCGATCTGGATTGCGCCCGAGAACAGCAGCAGCTTTTCCGTCAGCGTCGTTTTACCGGCGTCGGGGTGGGAAATGATGGCAAAGGTACGGCGGCGCCGGGTTTCGGCAAGAAAGGGTGCGGACATGCAGGCGGTGGCCGCGCCCCGGGGCGGCGGCCAAGTCAAAAGGGTGGGTCAACCCGTGATTATCCCGCGCCGCTGCCAACCCTGCGGGATGGCCTGCCAGGGCCGGCTGGCCGGTGTGATCTCGACCCGGGGCCGATCGATGGCCTTTTCCTTGGCCTTGATGGTGGGCACCGTGGCGGTTTTCTGCTCCGTGGCCACGCTGGCATCGGGGGTTTTGACGCCGTGCTGGAGCAGCGTCACGTTGCCCGCCTGGGTTTTTTTCACGTCGCATGCGGCGAGGCCGGCGACACCCAGGGAGACAACGGGGATGGCCATCAGGTTTTCATGGCGGGGCGCGCTTTCTCTGGCACAGCGAAACCAAATACCGCTCACCGGGACCGATGCCTCATGCCGCCATGGAAAACGCAACGCCACGTTCTGGCGGCAGGAAGGCCGACCGTGCGGGTGCCGGCCTGTGGCCCGTGCTGCCCCGAGCGCTGGGCCTGGTGCAATACCTTTTCCACCCAGGACATGCCCTCTTCGGAGGGCGTCATGCCATGCCGATGCGCGCGGCCCCCTGGCGAAACAGGGCTGCGCCCTCGGGGTCGAAGCGGAAAGCCGCGAAAAAGTCGTCGGCCTGGTAGTTTGGTCGCGCCTGGCGTATTTCTGCCGCATAGGTGCGTGCCAGGTCGAGCGAACCCGCCAATGCCAAGCTGTAGGCCGCGATGGCGCGGATGTGCGTGTGGGCGTTGGGACGGGCGGCGGCCTTGACGGCCCAGTCCGCCGCCTCGTCGAACCGGCCCAGGCGCACCAGCGCCATGGCGCGGGTCCCCAGCATGCCGAAAAGCAGCGGGTCGAAGGGGCTGAGCAGGCGCGAGTGGTCGGACGCCGCGATGGCGGCCTGGGGGTCGCCCGCCTGGGATTGGACAAACGCCAGCGTGTAATGACCCAGCGCGAAGCTGGGACTCAGGTGGATGGCCTGCTCCAGCTCAACCACGGCCGAGTCCTGCTGAGCGCGCAGCCACAGTGCCCGGCCCATGGCCCAGTGGGCCGCCGGGTTGCGGTCGTCGGCGTCCAGGCTTTGGCGGGCCGTGGCCATGGCCTGGTCGCAAGCGGCTGCGCGCTCGGACCAGCCCTGGAAGGCGTTCTGGAAGTGCGTGAACGACAGCCCGGCGTAGGCACGCGCGAAAGTGGGGTCGAGGTGCACCGCCATGGCAAAGAATTGGCGGGCGCGCTCGTTGTCGGCCTGGTTGAATCGGTACATATGCCACAGGCCACGGTGGTGGGCCTCCCAGGCATCGAGGGTGTTGGGCGGGCGCAGCAGGGCGCGGTTGCGCTCGGCCAGCTCGATCTCGCTGGCGGCGATGGCGACGATCTGGCTGCCAATGTCGTCGAGGACGAAAAAAGCGTCGTCCAGGGGGCGGTCGAAGATGTCGGCCCAGACGACGTGCGCGGTGCGGACCTCCACCAGTTCGGCCGTCACCACCAGACGCCGTGCGTGGCGGCGCACGGTGCCGCTCACCACATAGTCGACATCAAGAAGGCGCGCGGCCTCCTGCGGGCCGATGTCGCGTTCATGCAGCGCGAACACGGTGCCTTGTGCGATGACGAACAGGCTGCGCAGCTGGGCCAGCCGGGTGATGACGTCGTGGGCCAGTGCGTCGGCTGTGCCCCCACGCCCACCGGCCACGGGCGAGAGGTCGGCGAAGGGCATGACGGCGATGGACGCGCGGTGCGGATGCGCGTCGCGGGCTTTGTCGAGAGGCAGATCCGGGCCTGCGCCGGGCGCGCTCTGGCACAGGGGGGTGGGCGGTTCGTGTTCCGTGGCCGTTGCCACGAAGCGGTAGCCGCGGCGTGGAATGGTGGCAATGCAAGCTTGGGCCATGCCACTGTCGCCGATGGCCTGGCGTGCCGCCTTGATGCAACTGCTCAGGGCCGACTCGCTCACCACCTTGCCGGCCCACAGCGCATCCAGCAGTTCCTGCCGGGGCACGATGCGGTGGCGGTGCTGCAGCAGGTAGGCCAGCAGGTCGAACACCTGCGGCTCGACCTGGCGTGTCTGCCCCTGGCAGCGCAAGGTGAACAGACGGGTATCGAGCTCACAGTCTCTGAAAGTCAGCAGCACCGGCTACTCCTTCACGGAAGCAGAGCCGGAATCATATGGCGCACCACCATCTTCAGCCAATCTCCACGCCTTCCCCATGGTGGCGCCAAGGAATCTGGCGCGGTTGTGCGTAAGCTTTTTCCACCGTGGCTCGGGCAGACCGCGCAACGTATTCAGGAGTTTCTTGACCGAAAGGAGTTCACCATGGGTACCACGCTTTACCAACGGCTGGGCGAATCGGCGGGCATCGCCCGCCTCGTGGACGATGTCATTGCCGCCCACCTGAGCAATCCCCTCGTCAAAACCCGTTTCGAGAACGCCGAGGACCTGGAGCACACCAAGAAAATGGCGACCGAGTTCTTCTGTGCGGGTGCCGGGGGACCGCAGCCTTACACCGGCAGAGACATGCTCACGGTGCACAAGGGGATGAACATCAGTGAACAGGAGTATCTGGCGGTCATGGATGACATTGTTGGTGCCATGGGCAAGCACCAGCTGGACGATGGCACGAAGAACGAGGTGATCGGCATCCTCTACGCGCTCAAGGGCCACATCATCCGCGTCTGATTCCCTTCTTCCATCACCCGTGTCGTTGTTGCTGCGCATTGCCTTGCAAGGCACGGGCTGCGGTTGAGCGCCCAGACACCAAGGATCAGGAATCGGAATGACCGGGTCTCCTGCCGGCGCGGTCGCGCCGCAGGGGCGGAGGGTTGCACACCATCTATGGAGGTACCTCAAATGGACTCGCAACTAGAAAGCATTCGCGAACAACAGCAAGCGTCCTGGAACCGGTTCTCCGCGGGCTGGAAGAAATGGGATGAGCTGTTCATGGACTTCCTGCGCCCCATGGGCGACGAAATCATCCGTTGGCTGGACCCGAAGGGCCAGGACGTGGTGCTCGATGTCGCCGGCGGCACGGGAGAGCCCGGGTTGACGATTGCGGCGCGCATTCCGCAGGGGCGGGTGGTCGTCACCGACCTGGCGGCGAACATGCTGGAGATCGCCAGGGAGAATGCGCAGCGCCGCGGGCTGGCCAATGTGGAGACCCGCGTGTGCGATGTGTGCGCGCTGCCTTTTGCGGACCAGAGTTTTGATGCCGTCAGCTGCCGCTTTGGCTTCATGTTTTTCCCCGACATGGATCTGGCGGCCCGGGAGATGGCGCGTGTCCTGAAACCCGGCGGGCGCCTGGCCACTGCGGTCTGGAATGTGGCGGAGAAAAATTTCTGGGTGACGGCCATCATGGGCGCGATCAACCGGAACATGGCCTTGCCTGCACCGGCGCCGGGCGCGCCGGGCATGTTCCGCTGTGCCCAGGCGGGCTGGGGCGAGGCGCTGTTGGCGCAGGCCGGGCTGAAAAATGTGTCGGTCAGGGAGGTGGCGGGACGGCTCGACTGCCAGACCGCCGATGTGTACTGGCAGGCCATGACCGAAGTGGCCGCACCGGTGGTTGCCGCACTGGGCCAGGCCGACGAAGCCACGGGAGAGAAGATTCGGGAAGAGGTGTATCGGGCCATCGAGCAGAAATTCCCGGATGGCAATGTCCGGATCGACGCCAGCGCACTCGTGGTTTATGGCGAGAAATGAAGGAGCGCTGCCGTACCTGGGGGGGGGCAGCCACCATGCATGGCAACGGGGCCTGGTGACGGATGCCTCCCCGCGCACTGGGCGCATCGTTGCCGGCGGATGCGGCGCTTGCATCGGTGGGTCCCGCGCATGCCGAGCCATGTGGCCGGGGAATGCGCCCTGGCTGGCGGCCGGGATGGCGTGGCGCCGGGTGCGCGCGTCCGTATAATCCCGACCTCATCCGAGGAGCGTTGCAGCGTCCCCAGCATTGGCGGGGCGTGAGGCTCGGAGTCACTTTCGCAACGACGCTCATCCACTTTCCGCGTGGTGAGCTTTTTCCCTTCCCCCCCGGCGAGTGGTTTTTTCAAACATGCTTTGGAGCAAACCATGAACGCACGCGTCAACGCACCTACCCTGGCCGACAGCGCCATTGCCGACATCGGCCTGGCCAACTGGGGCCGCAAGGAAATCCGCATCGCCGAGACCGAGATGCCCGGCCTGATGGCCATCCGCGAGGAATTCGCCGCCAGGCAGCCCCTGAAGGGCGCGCGCATCACCGGCTCGCTGCACATGACCATCCAGACGGCCGTGCTGATCGAGACCCTGAAAGCCCTGGGCGCCGATGTGCGCTGGGCTTCGTGCAACATCTTCTCCACCCAGGACCACGCCGCCGCCGCGATTGCCGCCACCGGCACGCCGGTGTTCGCCATCAAGGGCGAAACCCTGGTGGACTACTGGGACTACACCCACCGCATCTTCGACTTCGGCGCCAAGGGCACGGAGGGCGAAGGCCCGAACATGATCCTGGACGACGGCGGCGACGCCACGCTGCTGATGCACCTGGGCAAGAAGGCCGAGCAGGACGCCTCCGTGCTGGCCAATCCCGGCAGCGAGGAAGAGCGCATCCTGTATGCCGCCATCAAGGCCAAGCTGGCCGAAGACAGCACCTGGTACAGCCGCAAGAGCGCCCAGATCCTCGGCGTGACCGAAGAGACGACGACCGGCGTGCACCGCCTCAAGGAAATGTCGGCCAAGGGCACGCTGCTGTTCCGCGCCATCAACGTGAACGACTCGGTGACCAAATCGAAGTTCGACAACCTCTACGGCTGCCGCGAATCGCTGGTGGACGGCATCAAGCGCGCCACCGACGTGATGATCGCCGGCAAGGTGGCCGTGGTGGCCGGCTACGGCGACGTGGGCAAGGGCAGTGCCCAGGCGCTGCGCGCGCTGAGCGCCCAGGTGTGGGTGACCGAGATCGACCCCATCAACGCCCTGCAGGCCGCCATGGAAGGCTTCAAGGTCGTGACCATGGAATGGGCCGCGCCACTGGCCGACATCTTCGTCACCACCACCGGCAACCGTGACGTGATCACCTTCGAACACATGAAGGCCATGAAGGACCAGGCCATCGTCTGCAACATCGGCCACTTCGACAATGAGATCCAGGTCGCCAAGCTCGAAGAACACTGCCAGTGGGAAGAGATCAAGCCCCAGGTGGACCATGTGATCTTCGCCGACGGCAAGCGCATCATCCTGCTGGCCAAGGGCCGCCTGGTGAACCTGGGCTGCGGCACGGGCCACCCGAGCTTCGTGATGTCGAACTCGTTCGCCAACCAGACCATCGCGCAGATCGAGCTGTTCACCCACCCCGAAGGCTACGACGTGGGCAAGGTCTACGTGCTGCCCAAGCACCTCGACGAGAAGGTGGCACGCCTGCACCTCAAGAAGGTGGGCGCCATGCTGACCGAGCTGAGCGACGAGCAGGCCGCCTACATCGGCGTGCCCAAGCAGGGCCCCTACAAGCCCGACACCTACAGGTACTGATTCCCCCTCGGGCGCTTGCGCCTTCCCCCTGAGGGGGACGCCACCAGCGGCCCGGCAAAGCCGGTTCCGCGGTGGCGCTGGCGGGTGGCGCGGCTCAATGATGCTATTTTTATATGAGCTGCTGGCGCTTGATTTACTAACGCTACCAGCTGACTTGACTCAAAAAGGATGGGCGCGATGCGCGCAGATGTGTTTTTGGTGGAACGTGGCCATGCGGCCACGCGCTCGCAGGCGCAGCGGCTGATTGCCGCGGGCGTGGAGTGGCGCCTGTCGCCGCTGGCGCCCTGGCAGAAGGTGGCCAAGAACGGGGACGAAATCCCGTCCGTGGCCGAGGTGCGGCTGCTCGACGATGCCGAGGCCAAGTACATCTCGCGTGGCGGCCTCAAGCTCGAAGGGGCGCTGCGGGCCACCGGCCTGTCGGTGGCGGGGTTGCGCTGCTTGGATGTGGGGCAGAGCACGGGCGGCTTTACCGACTGCCTGCTGCAGCAGGGCGCGGCCCAGGTGATTGGCGTGGATGTGGGCCATGGCCAGCTGCACGAGCGGCTGCGCGCTGATCTGCGCGTGGTCTGCGTCGAGGGCGTGAATGCGCGCTCGCTGACGGCGCAGGCCTTGCAGGATGCCTGTGAGCTGGCCCTGTCGGAAGTGATCGAGGCCGAAGAGGACAACGAGACCCAGCCCGAGGCACCCTACAGCTGGATGCGCAATGGCGGGCAGGTGGACGAGGCCTACGACGACAGCAACGATGCCAAGGACCAGGACATCGAAGCCTTCAAGTCCGAGCGCGCCGCCCGCGCCAAGGCCCGCGAACAGGGAATGCTGCCGGTGGAGCGCCGCCGCCGGCCCGAATGCGCCGATACCGACATCACACCGGTGTTCGATCTGGTGACGGGGGACCTGTCGTTCATCTCGCTCACGCTGGTGCTGCCCGCGCTGGTGCCGCTGCTGGCGCCAGGCGGCAGCCTGCTGATGCTGGTCAAGCCGCAGTTCGAGCTGCAGCCCGGCCAGGTGGGCAAGGGCGGCATCGTGCGCGATGCCGCGCTGTATGCCGTGGTGGAACAACGCATCCGTGACTGCTGTGCCGGGCTGGGCCTGGTGGTGCAGGCGTGGCTGGACAGCCCCATCAGCGGCGGTGACGGCAACCATGAATTTTTTGTTTTTGCGAGGAGGGGCGCATGACCGCGGCCAACGCACCAGCCACCGGTCTGCCGGTGAGCTTCGAATTCTTTCCGCCCAAGACGCCCGAGGGCGCCGAAAAGCTGCGCGCCGTGCGCCAGCAGCTGTATGCCCGCAAGCCCGAGTTCTGCTCGGTGACCTATGGCGCAGGCGGCTCCACGCAAGAGGGCACCTTCGGCACCGTGCAGGAGATCCTGGCCGAGGGCGTGAGCGCGGCCTCGCATTTCTCGTGCGTGGGGGCCACGCGCCAGTCGGTGCGCGAGCAGCTCGCCACGCTCAAGGCCATGGGCGTCAAGCGCCTGGTGGCCTTGCGCGGTGACCTGCCCAGCGGCTACGGCATGGGCGGCGAGTTCCACTACGCCAGCGACCTGGTGGCCTTCATCCGCGCCGAGACCGGGCGTGATTTTCACATCGAGGTGGCCGCCTACCCCGAAGTGCATCCGCAGTCCAAGTCGCCCGAGGCCGACCTCCAGGCCTTTGCCGCCAAGGTGCAGGCAGGGGCTGATTCGGCCATCACCCAGTATTTCTTCAATGCCGATGCGTACGAGCGCTTTGTGAACGATGTGCGCCGCCTGGGGCTGGATGTGCCGGTGGTGCCCGGCATCATGCCCATCATGGGGTCTTCGCAGCTCATGCGCTTTTCGGATGCCTGCGGTGCCGAGATTCCGCGCTGGATCCGTCTGCGCCTGCAGGGTTTTGGTGACGATACGGCGTCGATCCGGGCGTTTGGCCTGGATGTGGTGACCTCGCTGTGCGAGCAGTTGCGCCAGCGCGGCGTGCCGGGCCTGCACTTCTACACCATGAATCAGAGTGCAACAACGCTGGAACTGTGCCGGCGCCTCGGTTTGTAATGGGGGGCGGGGCCGGGCGTGATCACTGCCACGCGGTGGGGCCTTTCGTTTTTCAGGAAGTGGTGATGGATGCAGCGGACTGACAAGAGTGTGAAGAGCGTGCGCTGGTGCCCGCTGCTGGGGGTGGCGGCGCTTTCATGGGTGCTGGTGGCCTGTGCGCCCCTGCCGGTGGCGGACCCGGGGCTCCCCGAAGCGGCCGCCGGGATGTCGACCGAGCCCCGCAATGCCTGCGAGCTGGCGCAGCAACGTGGCGCGTCCCGGTCGCGGTTTTGCGCGCCGGCGGCCGGCAAGCAGGTCGAACCGCCGCCGCGGGCGAAGCCAGTGCCGGAGCCGGCGCGCAACGAAGCCGCCCGGCGCGGAGCCGACAGCGCGGAGCCGCAGGACAGCGCGGACGGGCCCGTGCGCGAAAGCGACCAGCAGGGCCTGGCATCCTGGTACGGACCGCGCTTTCACGGCCGGCGCACGGCCAGTGGCGAGATCTTCAACCGCCGCGACTTCACCGCCGCACACCGTTCCCTGCCATTCGGCACCCGGGTGTGTGTGCGCAGCCAGCTCACGGGCCGCGCCGTGGTGGTGCGCATCAATGACCGCGGCCCTTTCTCCGGGAACCGCGTGATCGATGTAAGCCAGGCTGCCGCCCAGGAGCTGGGCATGCTGGGACTGGGCATCAAGCCCGTGGAACTGTGGCTGCTGGAGGAAGGCGAGAGCGACTGTTTCCAGTCGCTTTCGGGATCGGCCCCTTGAGCCTGGCCGTAGAGCCAGGAAGCGGTCCATCGCCCCGCCGCTTTCAGCCGCCCGATTCGAGCGTGTGGGTGGCATGCTGGTCCTGGGCCAGCAATTCCACCATCTGGGGCAGGGCGGTCTTCAGGGCGGCCTTCAGGGTGAAGGGGGGATTGATCAGGAACATGCCGCTGGCAGGCAGGCCCGGACGCTTGATTTCGCCATCCGCCTTCCCGGTGAGCTTGCTGGACTTGACGGTCAGCGTGGCATGCAGCCAGCCCTTGCCCGCCTTGGTGGTCAGGGTTTTCAGGCGGCGCGGCAGGTCGTGCGCTTCGGGGCGCGGAATGATGGGGTACCAGACGGCATAGGTGCCCGTGGCAAAGCGCTTGAGCGAGTCGGCCGCCATGTCCAGCACCTTGGCATAGTCGCTCTTCATTTCATAGCTGGGATCGCACAGCACCAAAGCGCGGCGGGCCGGTGGAGGCAAAAATTTCTTGATGCCTTCGAAACCGTCTTCGTGCAGCACGGCCACCTGCCGACCCGCCTCCAGCTGGGCCACGTTGCCGGCCAGCGCGCGCAGATCGGTGGGGTGCAGCTCAAACAGCTTGAGCTTGTCGTGCTCGCGCAGCAGCCGCTGGATGATGAAGGGCGAGCCGGGGTACACCTTGGTGGTGGCGCCCTGGTTGAAGGCTTTCACCAGGTCCACATAAGCCTGCAGAGCGGGTGTGAGGGCGGCAACGCCGGGTGCAGTGAGGCGCAAGATGCCGTCCCCCGCCTCGCCGCTGGTGCTGGCGTAGTCGCCATCGAGCCGGTACAGGCCCGCACCCGCATGGGTGTCGAGAACCGTGAGGGCCGCGTCTTTTTCGGTGAGGTGTTGCAAGGCGGCAATCAGGACGGTGTGCTTGAGCACATCGGCGTGGTTGCCTGCATGGAAGGCGTGGCGATAACTGAACATGGCGCAATGGTAACGATTCGGCCTCTGGTGGCCGATGTGCGTTGCTGTACAGCGTGCATCGGACGCACAGCGCGGGCCTGAATAGAGTCCTGAAATGCTATAAAAGCAATAGCTTTTAGTATTTTGTCTGCGGGGAATTCAAGCTATTTTCCTGGTTGTTCGGCAGGTGTGATGGTTGGGCGGGGCCGGCGCGCTGCTGGCGCACTGGAAAAAACGGCACAATCGGCGGCGTTCGTGCCGTTGGGTGACGTTTTTGGCAGACAGGATGCCTTTTGTTTCCGGGGGCGACGGTGCATGCAGCATGATGGAAGCCGTGACGGTCGAGGCACCGCGCATCTCTCCCGTTGCTGCCCCGGACGCGTTCCCGCATTACCCCCGCCCATGATGATCGAAAACCCCAGCCCCACCCCTGTCAGCCGTGTGAACCATGTGGACGCGCTGACACCGGGCACGCGTCTGGCCGAGTTTGAAATACTGCAACTGCTCGGGGTGGGCGGTTTTGGCATGGTCTACAAGGCATTCGACCATTCGCTGCACCGCGCCGTGGCCATCAAGGAGTACATGCCTTCGGCGCTTGCGGGCCGTTCGCAGGGGCAATCGCTGTGGGTGCGATCGTCATCCGACCAGCAGACCTACCATACCGGGCTGGCGTCCTTCATGGGCGAGGCCCGCCTGCTGGCGCAGTTCGACCATCCGTCCCTGGTCAAGGTTTTCCGTTTCTGGGAGGCCAACAACACCGCCTACATGGTCATGCCGCTGTACACCGGCATGACCTTCAAGCAGGCGCGCTCGCAGATGCGCACGCCACCGCCCGAGGCCTGGCTGCGCAAGATGCTGTGGTCGGTGCTGGGTGCGCTGCGTGTGCTGCACGAGGGCAACACGCTGCACCGCGACATCTCGCCCGACAACATCTTCCTGCAGGACAACGGGCCGCCGGTGCTGCTCGACCTGGGCGCCGCGCGCCATGCCATCAATGACCAGGGCCACCAGCACACGGTCGTGCTCAAGGTGAATTACGCGCCCATCGAGCAGTATTCCGAGGGCGATGACGAGTTGCGCCAGGGCCCCTGGAGCGACCTGTATTCGCTGGCTGCCGTGGTGCATGGCTGCCTGTGCAACGACACCCCGCTGCCCGCCACGCTGCGCTCGATCCGGGACCGCATGGTGCCGTTCGCGCGCGTGGCCAAGACCGTCCAGCGCCAGTTCGGCGTGCAGTATTCGGCGCCATTTGTGGCCGCCATCGCCCAGGCCCTGGCCCTGCGCCCCGAGGACAGGCCCCGGAGCATCGACGCATTCCTGCAAACCATGGGAATGACGTCGCCGCCCGAGGGCGTCGAGCACTTCGACTTCCGGGCCGAACTGGGGGGTATCTGGGTCGAATCCGCAGATCGGCCAGGCCCTGGCGGGACCGCGCCCATTGTGGACGCTGTCTCTGCTCCCCCCCAAATGGCCGATCTGGAGGACTTGACCTACCGTTCGGCGCGGCCTGAACTGCCGCCTGCTGGCCTGGGCGCGCGGGACAACCCTGCTGCCGCGGGGCCGGACACGGTGGCGGCAGGCATGGCTGACACGGTTTTCATCGATGTGGGAGACTCGGTTTTCGAGGATTCACCCAGGATGGGGACGGTGCCGGCAGAACCGCCTTCGCGGGCGGAGCGCTCCGAGCAAAAGCAAAAACGCACGCGAAAAGCGCCAGGTAGCGGAGCGCAACGAACGGGGCATGCCGCCGCAGGGACCCGGTCCCGGTGGCCATCGTCGTCGGTGTGGCTGGCGGGCATCCTTCTGACCCTGGGCGCCGCCGCCGGAGCATCGTGGTGGACGCAGGGGCACTCCACCCCCCCGAGGCCGGCCGGCGACATGCTCACGGAGCTCAAGGAACCACTGGCGGTGCCGGCGAATTCCATTAGCGACATTCCCCTGGCGGGGGAGGGCGATCAGAGTGCTGCTGCGGTTGCGGGCGGTCCGGGCGGAGTGCCCGCAGCGCCCGCCGCCGCGGAAGCCGCCGTTGCCGGCCCCGCCGTGCGCATGCCGGCGCAGCGCCGCGCCCTGCCGGGGCCTTCTTCCACCACCGCGGTGGTGGTGCAGGATATATCTGCGCCCGAGCCGGTCGTGGGGCCCAGGCCCAGGGCTCCGGTGGCGCGCGCCATGGGGCCTGAGGAAGCTTGTGCCGATGCCGGCATGCTGGCCCGTCCCCTGTGCATTTTCAATGAATGCAAAAAACCGGGATTGGCCACGCATCCGGTGTGTGTGGATGTTCGCCGGCGGCAGGAGGCCGACGAGCAGCGCCGGCAGATGCAAAACTGACGCTGCAGTGCGTTCTCGCGGCCGCCCTTGCCTGAAAAGGGTGCTGCTTTGTATAATGGCAGGCTTCGCAGCGCTTTTGTGGTCCCGCGGCGAAGGCTTCATCCCACCTAAGAGGCTTCCTTCAGAGAAGCACCGACCGTGGAAAAGGACCCGCCAAACCCTCTTTCCAAGAGAAAACTCATGACTACTACTTTCAGCGCCAAGCCCGCTGAGGTCGTGCACGAGTGGTTTGTGATTGACGCGACCGACAAGGTCCTCGGACGAGTAGCCAGCGAAGTTGCTCTCCGTTTGCGCGGCAAACACAAGGCCATTTACACGCCTCACGTCGACACCGGTGACTTCATCGTCATCATCAACGCCGCCCAGCTCAAGGTCACCGGCACCAAGTCCCTGGACAAGGTGTACTACCGCCACTCGGGTTATCCCGGCGGTATCACGGCCACGAACTTCCGCGACATGCAAGCCAAGCACCCCGGCCGCGCGCTGGAAAAGGCTGTCAAGGGCATGCTGCCCAAGGGCCCCCTTGGCTACGCGATGATCAAGAAACTCAAGGTGTACGGTGGTGCCGAGCATCCCCACACCGCCCAGCAGCCCAAAGCGCTGGAAATCTAAGGAGCCTTGAGATGATTGGTGAATGGAACAATGGCACCGGCCGTCGCAAATCCAGCGTCGCCCGCGTGTTTCTGAAAAAAGGCTCCGGCAAGATCACGGTGAACGGCAAGGACATCCAGTCCTACTTCGGCCGCGAAACCTCGATCATGATTGCCAAGCAACCCCTGGCGCTGACCAACCATGTCGAAACCTTCGACGTGATGATCAACGTGCACGGTGGTGGCGAATCCGGCCAGGCCGGCGCTGCCCGCCACGGCATCACCCGCGCCCTGATCGACTACGACGCGACGCTCAAGCCCGTCCTGAGCCAAGCCGGCTTCGTGACGCGCGACGCCCGCGAAGTGGAGCGCAAGAAGGTCGGTCTGCACTCCGCCCGCCGCGCCAAGCAGTTCTCCAAGCGTTAAGCGCTGGTACTGCCTGCCTGCCATCCTTGCGGTGGTGGGTCGCAACAAGAAGCCGCCTTCGGGCGGTTTTTTGTTGCCAGCCACAATGCCCCCACTGAAATTGGCGTCAAACGCCGGTGGCCTGAATTCCCGACTGGATTGCAGTAGCATTCCAGTCAGATCCTGAATTGGAGTACCCCATGAGCGCAGTTGCCGAAAACGTCCAGACCGAAATGCCCACCCCCATCCTGTTCACCGACAGCGCAGCGGCCAAGGTGGCGGACCTGATCGCCGAAGAGGGCAATCCCGACCTGAAGCTGCGCGTGTTCGTCCAGGGCGGCGGATGCTCGGGCTTCCAGTACGGATTTACCTTTGACGAAATCACCAATGAAGACGACACCACCATGACCAAGAATGGTGTCTCGCTGCTGATCGATGCCATGAGCTACCAGTATCTGGTGGGTGCCGAGATCGACTACAAGGAAGACCTGCAGGGCGCCCAGTTCGTGATCAAGAACCCGAACGCCGCCAGCACCTGCGGCTGCGGTTCGAGCTTCTCGGCCTGACGGGTCGGGCAGAATCCTCTTTTTTCAGGCCGGGTAGACGGCCCCCAGCACACGGGCGCCTCGGGCGCCCGTGACGCTTTGGAGGTTGCCGGTTTGCCCCTGCGCCGTCTGGCGGGCCAGCCAGGCAAAGGCAGCAGCCTCCACTTGCAGCGCGGGCAGGCCCAGGGTGTCGGTAGGCGCCACCGAGATGCCGGGCGCCAAGGCCTGCAGGCGCCGCATCAGCTGGGTGTTCAAGGCGCCGCCACCGCACACTGCCAGTGTTTTGCTATTTTTCCCATGGCCGATGGCGCTCATTGCGCAAGCGCTGGCGGTCAATTCTGTCAAGGTAGCCTGCACGTCAACGGGCCGGACGCCGGAGTGCGCCGCCAGCGCATCCGACAGCCAGGTCGGGTTGAACAGGTCGCGCCCCGTGCTTTTGGGCGGGGGTTGCCGCAAAAAAGGCTCCTGCAGCAATGTGGCAAGCAGGTCGGGTTGCACCTGGCCCTGGGCGGCCCAGTTTCCATTTTTGTCAAAGGCCTGACCGGTGTGCAACTGGCACCAGTGGTCCATGAGCGCGTTGCCGGGCCCGCAGTCGAAGCCCGCTACGCTGCCGTCGGCGCCCAGCACGCTGAGGTTGGAGATGCCGCCGATATTGAGCACCAGCACCGTCTCGCCTGTCCGGCCAAACACGCCCCGGTGAAAGGCCGGGACCAGCGGGGCGCCTTGTCCGCCTGCAGCCACATCCCGGCTGCGAAAATCCGCCACCACGGGGATGCCGGTGCACTCGGCTAGCAGGGAGGGATTGTTCAGTTGCAGGGTATAGCCCGTGCCGTCGAATTCCTGGGGGCGGTGGCGCACGGTCTGTCCGTGCGCGCCGATGGCCCGTACGGCGCTGGCGGGGACGCCGCTGTGTTTCAGCAGCCTTCGCACGACCTCGGCGTAGGCCCGTGCCAGCGCATTGCCCGCCAGGGCCGCACGGTGCAGTTCGTTGGGGCCGGGGGTGTTGAGTGCGAGTAGTTCTGCTCTTAAATCAGGAGCTAATGGTGCTGATTCATGGCCGATAACAGCCATTTTCTCTTGTGAGAAATCGGCCAGAACGCCATCCACGCCGTCGAGCGAGGTGCCCGACATGAGGCCGATGTACAAGCTGGGCATCGCCTGCAACATCAGAACCTGTTCAATGTCTTTTTGGAGCCACACAAGTGTCTTGCCGGGATGGGATGCAAGGCGCTGTGCGCAGCCAATAGCTCAGCTATTGGCAAGCGCCGCAACGCCGCAGACCGCCCGGCAAGGCACTTGCCCGAAGGGTTGGAGTGAAATCGGGCGATTGGACGCCCCGGCTGCTTGCATGGGCATGAGCCCATGCGGCGCATCCGAAGCATCCACTCATCCCGATTGCACTCCAATGTGATCTCCCAAAAGACATTGAACAGGTTCTCAGAGCGGCGTGCCGGTTGCGGCTTACTCGGCGCTGGCCTGCTGCACCAGTGCAGCAGCCGACAGTTGCACGCGCATGTTCGCGGCCAACCGGTCGAAGGCGGGACGGGCGGCGGCCGACACCGGGGCGGCGGATTCACTTTGCTGGGCGATGGCTTGTGGATCTTGCTGCTGTCCGTTCACGCGGAATTCGAAATGCAGGTGCGGGCCGGTAGCCCAGCCCGTCGCGCCCACGGCGCCAATGGTCTGGCCCTGTTCGACGGTCTGGCCCTTTTTCACGTCCATCCGGCTCAGGTGGGCGTACACGGTCTGGTGCTGGTTGCGGTGCTTCACGTAGATCACGTTGCCGAAACCGTTCTGCACGCCGGCAAATTCGATGACACCGTCACCCACCGTGCGCACCGCCGTGCCCGTGGGCGCGGCATAGTCGGTGCCCAGATGGGCGCGCCACTTCTGCAGGATGGGGTGAAAACGCATCTTGAAGCTGCTGCTCACGCGGGAAAACTCCACCGGCGAGGTGAGGTAGGCGCGGCGCATGCTGGCGCCATCCAGGGTGTAGTAGGCGCCTTTGGCGGTGCCAGGTTCCTGGAACCACACCGCCTCATGGGTTTTGCCGTTGTTGTGGAACTCCGCGCTGAGCACGCGACCGCTGCGCAGCGGTTCGCCGTCGGCTTCCAGGGTTTCATAGACCACCGAGAAGCGATCACCCTTGCGCAGCGACCGGTGAAAGTCGATGTTGCCCGAGAACACCTCGGCCAGCTGCACGGCCACGGCATCGGGGATGCTGGATGCGTCGGTGGCGGCAAACAGCGAGCTCTGTATCACCCCGCCCGCCAGGCGGCTGCCCGTGGTGAGGGGGGCGGACTCGATGCGCGAGGTGAACCGCTCGCCGGAACGCTCGACCACCAGACGGCGGAAGTTGCCGCTGTCGTCCGGGGCCCAGCGGGCGGTCAGGCGCAAAAGGTGGTGGTCATCGGTGGTTTCGGCCGAGACCGAGCGCCCTGCGCGGCCCAGCAGGTTCTGGCGAACCTGGGCGTCGTCGCGCAGGAAGGCCGAGGCGGCCGGATCGGCCACGCCCATGCGCTGCAGCAAGGACTCCGCGGTGTCGCTGCTGCGGGTCTGTTCCGAGCGGTACAGCGAGAAACCGGGTGCTTCCAGGGCCTCCAGCACCGGGTTGGCCGCCAGCGACTCGACGGCGTAGCTGATCTGGCGCACGGGAAGATCCGATGGATCGGGGGCCAACGATGCCACGGCAAATGCGCCGCCGCCGCCGGTCAGCAGCAGGGTTGCCACGGCGGCGGTGATGCGTTGGGGGTGTTTCTGGACACAGTGAACCAGCCGGGCCAGCAATACGGTGGTGGCGGTGGTGAAGCCGTTGATCAAAGGTCTGTCCCCAAGGTTGAAGGTGCTGCCGGCATGGTTCCCGCTGCAAAACGGGGCAAAACCGGGAGTGCAGGCGGTCAGGTTGCAGGAATGCGACAGGGCTGCCGAGGTGTCGAAACGGCGAGACCACTAGAATCTGCCCACTGCAATGTGGGCTGAAGTATAGCGGGGCACGCTGTCTAGACATCCCAGAAAACCCTTATGAATCAATCTGCTGTTACAAAGAACCTGGTATCCGATGGTGTAGGACGGGCCCTTGAAATCTCGTTGCGCGGCGTGGACGAGCTGCTGCCGCAGGACGAGTGGATCAAGAAGCTGGCGCGCTCCGAAACCACGGGCCAGCCGCTGCGCATCAAACTGGGGCTGGACCCGACGGCGCCGGACATCCACATCGGCCACACCGTGGTGCTCAACAAGATGCGGCAATTGCAGGACCTGGGCCACCAGGTGATCTTCCTGATCGGCGATTTCACCAGCCTGATCGGCGACCCCTCGGGGCGCAACAGCACGCGCCCGCCGCTCACGCCCGAGCAGATCCAGTTCAACGCCGAGACGTACTACCGCCAGGCCAGCATGGTGCTGGACCCGGCGCGCACCGAGATCCGCTACAACAGCGAGTGGAGCGAGCCGCTGGGCGCGACGGGCATGATCCAGCTGGCCTCCCGGTTCACCGTCGCGCGCATGATGGAGCGCAACGATTTCCACGACCGTTTCAAGGCGGGCAACCCGATTGCGGTGCACGAGTTTCTCTACCCGCTGATGCAGGGCTACGACTCCGTGGCCCTGAAGAGCGACCTGGAGCTGGGTGGCACCGATCAGAAGTTCAACCTGCTCATGGGGCGCCATCTGCAGCAGGAATACGGCCAGGAGCCGCAGTGCATTCTGACCATGCCGCTGCTCGAAGGCCTGGACGGCATCGAGAAGATGTCCAAATCCAAGAACAACTACATCGGCATCAGCGAAGACGCCAACACCATGTATGCCAAGGTGCTGAGCATTTCCGACACGCTGATGTGGCGCTGGTACACGCTGCTGTCATTCCAGTCGCTTGCGCAGATCGAGGCCCTCAAGGCCGAGGTGGCGAATGGCCGCAATCCCAAGGACGCCAAGGTGGCGCTGGCCAAGGAGATCACTGCGCGCTTTCACAGCGCTGCGGCGGCCGATGCGGCCGAGCAGGACTTCATCCACCGCAGCAAGGGCGGCGTGCCCGACGAGATTCCCGAGGTGGCGCTGTCGGGCGCCCCGCTGGGCATTGGCGCCCTGCTCAAGCAGGCCAACCTGGCGCCCTCGACCAGCGAGGCCAACCGCCTGATCGAGGGTGGCGGCGTGCGCATCGACGGCGGCGTGGTCAGCGACAAGGGGCTCAAGCTCGAAGCAGGTACCTACGTGGTGCAGGTGGGCAAGCGCAAGTTTGCACGGGTGACCCTGGCCTGATTGTGGGTGAAAATGGCTGTAGGCGCTGGTTCAATAAGCGCTGAAAGCTCTCAATTTGGAAGTGCAGAGTCCGCCGGGGCTCGGCACTTTTTGGGTGGTCAGTCCAGGTTGTCGTTCAGGTCCGGGTCGGGCACATCCCCAATCGCCGCGCGCGTGGCCTCGGCTTGCACCTGCAGCCAGGCGCAAAAGGCCTTGATTTCCGGCCGCTGGCTGCTGCGCGGCCCCACCATCAGCCAGTAAGCCAGGGGCGAATCGATGCGGTGGCCGGGCAGCACCTCCACCAGGTCGCCGGCGGCCAGCGCGTCGGCAATCAGCGGCATGCGCGCCAGCGCCAGGCCCTGGCCGGCCAGGGCGGCCTGCACGATCTGGTGGGCGTAGTTGAAGTACAGCCAGCGTTCGGGCTGCAGCTTGGCCAGGTCGCGGGCATCGAACCAGCGGCGCCAGCTGAGCCATTCCAGGTGCTGGCTGCGGTGCGCGTCGCTCGCCTCGATCAAGGTGAACCGGGCCACATCGGCCGGGGTGCGCAGGGGCTGGCCGCTTTTGAGCAGCCAGGGGCTGGCCACCACCGCCAGCTGCTCGCCAAACAGGCGCTGCCCGCCCTGGGTGCCCGCACCCGGCAGGCTGCAGCGCAGGGCCAGGTCCACGTCTGAGGTTTCCAGGTCCACCGCCACGTCGCTGGCATCAATGCGGATGTCGATGCCGGGGTTGTCGCGCTGAAATTCTTCCATGCGCGGGATCAGCCACATCGACGCAAAGCTCGCCCAGGTGGTGATGGCCACGCTGCGCCGGCCCGCCGTCTGGCGCACCAGGCGCACGGCGGTGTCCATGCGCTCCAGCGCGGGTGCCACCGCGCGCTGCAGCTGGGCGCCCGCGCTGGTCAGCTCCACGGCCCGCGTGTGGCGCAGGAACAGCGCAACACCCACTTCGTCTTCGAGCGCCTGGATCTGGCGACTCACGGCCGACTGGGTGAGCGCCAGCTCATCGGCGGCGGCGCGAAAGTTCAGGTGCCGTGCCACGGCCAGAAAGGCGCGCCAGTGGCCCGTGGCCACGGGGCGGGTGCGCAGCACGGCGGGGGCGTATTCGGCGGAAACCATGCTCAGATGATTCATGCGTGGATGGAATGAATAGCGTAGCGCGTTTTCATTGGACTGTGGGGCATGGGCGGCGCACCATTCCTTCTGCGCAACCCTTCTTCATGAGTCAAGGAGCCTGTCATGTTCACTCCCCATGTTCTGCCATTGCAACCCTCCGTGCTGGCCGCCGGCCAGGCCCTGTCGCTGCGCCCGCGTTGCGCTGGGGTGCTGGAGGTGGTCCAGGGCCGGGTCTGGCTCACCCTGCGCGGGTCTTGGAGCGATCGGCCGGGCGCCGTGGCCGACCATGTGCTCCAGGCGGGCGAGCACCTGTGCATCGCAGCCGGTCAGCATGCCGTGGTGGAGACCTGGGGGCCGTGCGCCAGCGCCGATGCTGCGGCATTGTGCTGGAGCGGTGTGACGGCGGCCCCGGCCACACTGGCCCCTGCTGCGGGCGCCGCCTCCTGCGACTGGGAGGGTGGCGTGGTGCAGCCGCTGCGGGATCTGCGGCACGCGCTGGGCCAGGGCGGGCGGGCCCTGGGCACGGCCATGGCGGACGTGGCCGGCGCGGGCGGGCGGTGTGTCGCCGGCCTGGCCCGGTTTGCCCTGCACCGGACCGTGCCCCGGCGCCAGCGCGGCCCTTGCGCTGCCCTGCCTTGATGCGGTGCAATGAATGCAGGCGTTTCAGGGGTCAGTGCTGATAGCCATTGTTTCAATCGCTTTTTGGTGCAGGGCATGCGGCAACCGATAATCCACGCCATGCCCGCGCGGCGTGCTGTTGCCGCGCGCACAACCCCGTTTCTTTATGACCCCACTCGACATTCTCATCATGGCGGCCGGCAAGGGCACGCGCATGAAAAGCCGCATCCCCAAAGTGCTGCAGCGCCTGGCCGGGCGCCCGCTGCTGCACCATGTGCTGGACCAGGCCGCGCACCTGGGCGCGCGCAGCGCCATCGTCATCACGGGCCACGGTGCTGCAGAAGTAGAAGCTGCGACCGCAGGCGCAGCAAGCACTGATGGCACTTTTGATCTGAAATTTGTACGCCAGGAGCCCCAGCTGGGCACGGGCCACGCGGTGCAGCAGGCCGTGCCGCACCTGCGCGACGATGGCACCGTGGTGGTGCTATCGGGCGATGTGCCGCTGACCCAGGCCGACACGCTGCGCGCGCTGGTGGCTGCCTCGGTCGGCGACCGGCTGGCGCTGCTCACCGTGGCCCTGCCCGACCCCACGGGCTATGGCCGCATCGTGCGCGATGCGCAAGGCGCCGTGCAGGGCATCGTCGAACACAAGGACGCCACCGACGCCCAGCGCGCCATCACCGAGGTCTACAGCGGCATCATGGCCGTGCCCGCGCGGCTGCTGCGCGGCTGGCTGGCGCGGCTGACCAACGACAACGCCCAGGGCGAGTACTACCTCACCGACATCGTTGCCATGGCCGTGCAGGATGCCGTGCCCGTGGTGGCCCACCGCATCACCGACGCGCTGCAGGTGGCGGGGGTGAACAGCCCGCTGCAACTGGCCGAGCTGGAGCGCGCCCACCAGCTGCGCACCGCGCGCAGCCTGATGGAGCAGGGCGTGCGCCTGGCCGATCCGGCGCGCCTGGATCTGCGCGACGACGCGCGCACCGGCGTGCGCGGCGCGCTGGTGTGCGGCCAGGACGTGGAGATCGACGTGAACTGCGTCTTCACCGGCCGCGTGGAGCTGGGTGAGGGCGTGCACATCGGCGCGAACTGCTGCATTGCCAACGCGCGCATCGCGGCCGGTGCGGTGATCCACCCCTTCACCCACATCGACGGCGAAAAGCTGGGCGCCACCGTGGGGGCGGGCGCGCTGATCGGCCCCTTTGCCCGCCTGCGCCCCGGCGCGCAGCTGGGCCGCGAGGTGCACATCGGCAACTTCGTGGAAGTGAAGAACTCGACCCTGGCCGACGGCGCCAAGGCCAACCACCTGGCGTATCTGGGGGATGCCACGGTGGGCGAACGCGTGAATTACGGTGCGGGCAGCATCACCGCCAACTACGACGGTGCGAACAAGCACCGCACGGTGATCGAGGCCGATGTGCACATCGGCAGCAACTGCGTGCTGGTGGCGCCCGTCACCATCGGTGCAGGCGGCACGGTGGGCGGTGGCAGCACCATCACCAAGGATGTGCCGCCCGGCGCGCTGGGCGTGGCGCGCGGCAAGCAGGTCAGCAAAGAGAACTGGCACCGCCCGGCCAAGCAGCCCAAGGCATGACAGTGGCCGGCAGCCTCCTGAGGCAACGCTGAACAAATCCCTCGCGTGCCGCGTAGCCAATGCGCGCAATGGCTGGGGCTATTGCTGCGCTCCGCGCCTTGCATTCCATCCCCAACCAGGGCGCGCGCCATCGCGGTGGCTTGTTCCGCGTTGCCTAGACCACCGGCGCCAGAGCCGGCATGGCGCCGGCCGAGACCCGGTTGCGCCCCGCGGCCTTGGCCTGGTAGAGCTCGGAGTCGGCGGCATGGGTCCAGGCGCGCAGGCTGCTGTGGCGGTGGTCGGCCGGGGCCACGCCCAGGCTGCTGGTGAGCTGCAGCTGGGGCAGGTCGTGCAGCTGCAGGGCCTGCACCTGTTCGCGGATGCGCTGGGCCACCACCATGGCGTTGTCCAGGTGCATGCCGCGCAGCACGATGGCGAATTCATCGCCGCCGTAGCGGCCTGCGCAGTCGGTGGCGCGCACGTTGCCGAGGATGATGCGCGCCAGCGCACGCAGCACTTCGTCGCCCACGGTGTGGCCGTGCTGGTCGTTGATCTGCTTGAAGTGGTCGATGTCCAGCATCACCAGGCAGGCGGGTTCGTCGGTGGCATGGTGGCGGCGCAGCGTGGCCTCGGCCTGCTCTTGCCAGTGGCCGCGGCCATACAGGCCCGTGAGGGCGTCGATGCGCCGCAATTCGTCGAGCAACTGGTTCTGCCGTGACACCTCGCGGATCAGGCGGTAGCTCACCACGCTGACCGACAGGGTGTGCAGGACGAGCACGGGCAGGCACGCAATGAGCACCGGCATGGATGTATGCGGTGCCCAGTGAAAACCGGCGAAAGCCGTGCTGATCACCGCCGCGCCGGCCATGCCAGGGAGCGAGCGGACCCACAGGCCGCGGATGCCGGTGGTGATCTTGTCCACCATGGTCAGCGTGATGATCAATACGCTGGGCAGCAGGTTGAAGTGCATCAGTGGTATCAGGGCCACGATCAGCGCCGAATCCACCAGCAGATTGCGTATTTCTGCGCGGTAGGGGTTGGAGTTGCGGTGGCTCAGCTGGTAGGCCACATGGGGCCAGACGAAGGAAATGAGCGCCATGCACAGCCAGGCCGGCAGGCTGGCGTTGCGCTCCCACAGCACCACGCCCGCCACCACGCCGCCGAGCCCCATGCCCAGCAATCGCAGGGGATAGACCCGGCGAGGGAGTTGGCGTTGGGGGGTGGGCATGGTGGGTGCGTCAGGGGCCGCCGCCCGGGCAGGGCGTGCGCTGGGTGTGGAGTTGTTACAGAAGCCTACAGGGAGCGCCCCGCCAGCGCCAGAAAAAAATGGCACCGGATGCGTCATCCCCGCGCAAGGCCGTTTCTCGTGGCGGCTTCCAGGTGCTGCAGGCGCTGGCGCAGCCGCGCCACTTCCTCGATCAGATCGGCCGTGAGGGCGGCGAGATGGGGGTCTGCGTCGAAGGTGGTTTCCAGCTGGGCCAGTCGACGCGCGCGCACCACGGTGGCGCTGGCGAAGCGCCAGTGGCCGCCCGGGCCGTCGGTCTGCAGCAGGCCGGCTTCCAGCCGTTCGCTGACCCAGCCCGGTGCCATGTGGCAGATGCGGGCCAGGTCCTCCAGGGTGAGTTCGGCTGCTTCATCCAGCAGTTCGCCCGGCTGGATGGTGGGGGTGTCGTGGGCAGAGGGCATGGTCAGGCTCCGGGAGTGGCGCGCGGGTTGAAGCGGGGAAAGGCCGCGCCCAGCGCGGCATAGGCGGCGCGCTCAGCGTCGCTGTGGGCTGGTGGCAGGGCGACGCTCAGTTCCAGATACAGGTCTCCGGGCGTGGCGGCCGGAATGCCCCGGTCTTTCAGGCGCAGCTTGCGCCCGGATTTCCAGTGCGCGGGCACGGTCACCTCCAGGGCTCCCGCAGGGGTCTGCACCGCGATGACGGCGCCCAGCTCGGCCTCCCAGGGCGCCACGGCCACGGGCTGGTACACATCCCGGTCGATGGCGCGCCAGCGCGCGTCGGGCTTGAAATGCACCTCCAGGAACAGATCGCCCGCGGGCGCGCCACCCGTGCCCGGGCTGCCCTGGCCGGTCAGGCGGATGAGCTGCCCTTCGCGCACGCCCTTGGGGATCTTGACCTGCAGGCTGCGTTCCTCGTGCACCATGCGGCCTGCTGCATCGAGGCGGGCGCCGCGCAGCGCCAGGCTGCGCTCGGCGCCCTGGTAGGCGTCCAGCAGGTCGAGCTCGATCTTGGCGTGGTGGTCGTTGCCGCGCGAGGGTGGGGCTGCGCCATCCCATGCGGCATCGCGGGGCGGCTGGCGGTGTGCGCCGTGGGCCCGCCGGGTGCGTGCCTGGCGGCCGAACAGCTGCTCGAAAAAGTCGCTGAATTCGCCGTCGGGCCCGCCGGCCGCACCTGCCCCGTCGGAAAACTCGAAGCCCGCGTCCCAGTTGGGCGGGGGGCGAAAATCCTGCCCCGGGCGGTGCGGCGCCTGCCGGCCCAGGGCGTCGTAGGCTTCGCGCTTTTCGGGGTCGGAGAGCACGGCGTTGGCTTCGTTGATCTCGGCCATGCGGGCCATGGCATCGGCCTCCTTGCTCACGTCGGGGTGGTACTTGCGCGCCAGCTTGCGGTAGGCCTTCTTGATGTCCTCGGCGGTGGCGGTCTTGCCGACGCCCAGCACCTGGTAGTAGTCCTTGAATTCCATGCGGCGTTTCCTTCGCGGTGGGGCTGCAAGGGGCAGCAGCGGGGGCTGCTACTGTAGGCCGCAGTCCGGCACCATGGCAATGCCGGGGCGCTTGCGGCCGGCGCCATGCCGGCGGAATGCCGCAAAAAGATGGCTGCAGGCGCTTGTCAGGGAAGCGCTATCGGTATTTTTGTCTCGAATTTTGCCCGGCGGGTGGCAAAGAAGGCTTTGACGTTGCGCACATTGGCGTCGCCCGTGAACAGGCGTTGCGACAGTGCCAGGTACGCCGGCATGTCGCGCGTGTGCACCACCAGCATGAAATCCGGCCCCGGCGACACGCGCCAGCACTGCTGCACGCCGTCGTCCGCCACGGCGCGGGCTTCGAACGCGTCCAGCCATTCGGCGCCCTGGCGGTCCAGCGTGACCTCCACGATGGCCGACAGCCCGTGGCCCTGCAGGGCCGCCAGCCGGTCGGGCTGCAGGATGGCCACCTGGCGCTCGATCAGTCCGGCATCGTGCAGGCGCTTGACGCGCCGCAGGCAGGTGGGCGGCGACACGTGCACCTGCTGCGCCAGGGACTGGTTGCTCTGCGCGGCATCGGTTTGCAGCAGGTGGAGCAACTGCAGGTCGGTGGCATCTATTGCTATTTGTTCCATAAATTGATTTTTTGTGGAATTAAATTCCGTTTCTATTGAATGGTGAAATTAAATTTCAAATTTCAAGAAATATCAATCCAATATTTTTCTTTGACCTGCCTACCATCGCAGCATCTTTTCAACCCAAGGCAACCACCATGTGCGGCATCGTCGGCGCGGTCTCCACGCGCAACATCGTTCCCATCCTCGTGCAGGGCCTGCAACGGCTCGAATACCGGGGTTATGACTCCTGCGGCGTGGCGGTGCACGCCTCCAGCCTGGAGGCCGCGCGCCAGGGCTCGGTCCCCGGCGGCCTGCAGCGCGCCCGCAGCACGGCGCGCGTGGCCGAACTGCTGGAGCAGGTGGCCACTGAGCACATCGCCGGCGCCACCGGCATTGCCCACACCCGCTGGGCCACGCATGGCGCGCCCGCCGTGCACAACGCGCACCCCCATTTCAGCCACGGCACCGGCGCCGACGCCAGCACCACCAGCGCGGGCCGCGTGGCGCTGGTGCACAACGGCATCATCGAAAACCACGAAGAGCTGCGCGCCGCCCTGCAGGCCCGCGGCTATGTGTTCGCGAGCCAGACCGACACCGAAGTCATTGCCCACCTGGTGGATAGCCATTACAGCGGCGACCTGTTCGACGCGGTCAAGGCCACCATCGCCGAATTGCATGGCGCCTACGCCATTGCCGTGGTGCACAAGGACGAACCCCACCGTGTGGTGGGTGCGCGTGCCGGCTCGCCGCTGATCCTGGGCGTGGGCCAGGAGGGCTCGGAACATTTCCTGGCCAGCGACGCCATGGCCCTGGCCGGTGTGACGGACCAGATCGTGTACCTCGAAGAAGGCGACCTGGTGGACCTGCAGCTGGGCCGCTACTGGATCGTGGGCAAGGATGGCGCGGCCCTCACACCCGCGCAACGCCCCGTGCGCACCGTGCAGGCGCACAGCGGCGCGGCCGAGCTGGGCCCCTACCGCCACTACATGCAAAAGGAAATCTTCGAGCAGCCGCGCGCCATTGCCGACACGCTCGAAGGTGTGGCGGGCATCGTGCCCGAGCTGTTCGACGGCGCCGGCGTGCATGGCGAGCCGGGGGCCGCCGCCTGGCGCGTGTTCAAGGAGATCGACAGCGTGCTCATCCTGGCCTGCGGCACCAGCTACTACAGCGGCTGCGTGGCCAAATACTGGCTGGAAGACATCGCCGGCATCCCCACCCAGGTGGAAGTGGCCAGCGAATACCGCTATCGCACCAGCGTGCCCAACCCGCGCACCCTGGTCGTCACCATCAGCCAGAGCGGAGAAACGGCCGACACCCTGGCGGCCCTGCGCCATGCGCAGTCTTTGGGCATGCAGCACACGCTCACCATCTGCAACGTGGTCACCAGTGCCATGGTGCGCGAATGCAAGCTGGCCTACGTCACCCGCGCGGGGGTCGAGATTGGCGTGGCCAGCACCAAGGCCTTCACCACGCAGCTTGCCGGCCTGTTCCTGCTGACGCTGGCGCTGGCGCAAGCCAAGGGCCGCCTGACGGACGAGCAGGAAGCCGCCCACCTCAAGGCCATGCGCCACCTGCCCGTGGCCCTGCAGGCCGTGCTGGCACTGGAGCCGCAGCTCATCAGCTGGGCCGAAGACTTTGCCCGCATGGAGAACGCACTCTTTTTGGGCCGGGGTCTGCACTACCCCATCGCGCTCGAAGGCGCGCTGAAGCTCAAGGAGATCAGCTACATCCACGCCGAGGCCTATCCGGCCGGCGAGCTCAAGCACGGCCCCCTGGCCCTGGTCACCAGCGCCATGCCGGTGGTGACCGTGGCGCCCAACGACGCGTTGCTGGAAAAACTCAAGAGCAACATGCAAGAAGTGCGCGCACGCGCCGGCGTGCTGTATGTGCTGGCCGATGCCGACACCCACATCGAAAGCAGCGAAGGCGTCCACGTCATCCGCATGCCCGAACACTACGGCCACCTCAGCCCGCTGCTGCATGTGGTGCCGCTGCAGCTGCTGGCCTACCACACCGCCTGCGCGCGAGGGACGGATGTGGACAAGCCCAGAAACCTTGCCAAGAGTGTCACGGTCGAATGATCGTGACGCTCTTGGGTGAATAGCCCCGGCTGCACTAGACACCTTTGAGCCTCAAACCTGAGGCCCAATAGGAGGTGCCATGACGAAGCAGCCATATCCCGAAGAATTCAAGATCGAAGCGGTCAAGCAGATCACCGAGCGAGGCCACCGGGTGGCCGATGTATCCGCCCGGATCGGAGTGAGCCAGCACAGCCTGTACAAGTGGATCAAAGCCTATGCGATACCTGCACTTGAGCGACAGGCGCAGCCGCATTAACACGAGCCTGGTCCTCGATGCACTGCTGATGGCACTGTGGCGCCGACAGCCGCATGCGCCGGTCATGGTTCATTCCGATCAGGGCTGCCAGTTCACCAGCCACGAGTGGCAAACCTTCCTGCGCGAGCACAACCTGGTCAGCAGCATGAGCCGGCGTGGCAACTGCCACGACAACGCTGTGGCCGAGAGCTTCTTCCAGTTGCTCAAGCGCGAACGCATCCGCCGGCGGATCTATACAACCCGTGACGATGCGCGATCAGACGTCTTCAACTACATCGAAATGTTCTACAACTCCCAGCGCCATCATTCGTCGGCGGCAGGACTATCACCTGTAGAGTTCGAGCAGCGACATTCCCAACGGCTCAAAGTGTCTAGATAAGTCGGGGCTATTCAGCGTGGGGTAGGGCATTGCCGTGGTGCTGGAGCGGGTGTGAACGAACAAAAGGAATGGACGCCGCAGCGCCCATCCATTGGGGCGCGCCTTCGCGCTCAAAGCCAGAGCAGGGTGGCCAGCACCAGCAGGGCGAGGAAGACCGTTTCGCCCACCAGCATGGCCACCGGGCGCCAGCCCACCAGAGCCAGGTCTTGTAGGCGAGTGCGCATGGCCGCGCCCGCGATGGCGGCCACCAGCAGGGCGCGCGAGCCGTCGGTGGCGGCCTGGGTGAGGGTTGAGGTGGTGAGGCCCAGCGAGCCCAGGGCCACCAAGGCGATGAAGCCCACCAGAAAGCCCGGCACGATGGGGGGGCGGCCCGAACCGGCGGCCCTGGCGCCACGGCTGGCGATGATGGAGATCACCACCACCACCGGGGCCAGCATGGCTACGCGGAACAGCTTGACGATGGTGGCCGAGTCGCGTGCTTCAGGTCCGAGCATAGTGCCGGCGGCCACCACCTGGGCCACGTCATGAATGGTGGCGCCAAGGAAGATGCCGGCGGGCACGCCGGTGACGTCGAGCAGGCTCAGCACTAGCGGGTACAAGACCATGGCGATGGTGGACAGCAGCGTCACACCCATCACGGTGAGCAGCGTGTGGCGCTCGTTCTCGTGCGTCTGGGGCAAGGCGGCGGAGATGGCCAGTGCTGCTGAGGCACCGCAGATCGCCACCGACACACCCGAGATCCAGCCCTCGTCGTTGGGACGGCGCAGCAGACGGGCGAGCAACAGACCGCAGGCAATGGTGCTCACCACGCCCAGCGCTACGACCATGCCGGTCTGCCAGCCCAGCTGCGCGATCTGGTCCACCGTGATGCGTGCGCCCAGCAGGGCAACGCCCACGCGCAGCAGCGTTTTCGAGGTGAACACGATGCCCGGCGTCAGGCTTTCGTGACTGGAGAGAAAGTTCAGCGCCATGCCCAGCAACAGGGCGTAGAGCAGTTGCGGGCCGCCGTAGTGTTCAGAGAGGAAACCGGCCGCAAGGCCCACCACACTGCAGAGGGCCAAGCCTGGCCAGATGGCCTGTGCCTGAACCCACATGGCGCGGGGCGCTGCTTGCATCGTGTCTCCTTGGTGCTTCGTTTGCCGGTCATGATAGGTAGATTGCGTGAATATAAAAATCGAACAATTTAAATTTGCATGATTCAAAAATACGATCAACTGGGCTGTGGCTGGCCTAGCGGGCAAGACCTGTTGCCGCCAACCCCCACTCGGAGACCCTCCATGTCAGACACCAGGATTCATCGGCTTCGCCTGACGCTGCGCCAGCTGGAAACCTTCGTGGCCACCGCCACCTCGGGCTCTACCCGCGCCGCGGCGGACAAGGTGGCGCGCTCGCAGTCGGCCACCAGCGTGGCCCTGGCCGAGCTGGAGGCCAGCCTGGGCGTGGCGCTGTTCGACCGGGTGGCGCGCCGGCTGGTGCTCAACGAGAACGGGCGCTTGCTGCTGCCGCGCGCCGCGGCCTTGCTGGACAAGGCGCTGGAGATCGAGGCCTTGTTCGATGCGGCCGCGGTGGTGCCCTTGCGGGTGGCGGCCAGTTTCACCATCGGCGAGTACCTCATGCCCACCCTGATCGCCGGGTGGAAGGGGTTGCACCCGAGCGCGCAGGTGCAGCTTGACGTGGCCAATACCCGCGCGGTGCTGGAGTCGGTGGCTAGCATGCAGGCCGACCTGGGCTTCATCGAGGGCTCGCACACGCACCCCAGCCTGCGCGTGGAGCACTGGCTGGAGGACGAGCTGGTGGTGGTGTCGGCGCCTGGCGTGGCCTGGGGGGTGGGTGCGGTGTCCAACGAGCGCCTGGCGCGCGCCACCTGGATCATGCGCGAGGCCGGCTCGGGCACCCGCGAGGCGGCCGACCGTTTCCTCATTCCCGCACTGGGGCAGTTCTCGGTGGGGCTGGAGCTGGGCAGCAACGAAGCGGTGAAGCGGGCGGTGGCCTCGGGCCTGGGCTTGGGCTGCCTCTCGTGGCACGCGGTGCAGGACGCCGTGGCCTACGGCTGGCTGGCGCAGGTGCCCACGCGCCTGCCCAAGCTGCGCCGCACGCTGGCCATCGTCACCCACCGCGACAAGCCGGTGGGCAGCACCGCACAGGCCTTCCTAGCGCATTGCCAGGCCTGGGCCAAGGCCCAGTCGGGCGAGCCCGAGCGCTCGCGCGACGCGGGCTGATTCTTCCCCTTTACCCCAACTAGGAGCAGGGCCCGGCTAATGGCTGAGGGCCCGGCCTTTCGTGCGCCCGTTTGCCGCTGCTGTCTCGGTCAGAGTTCTGCCTTTAACTTTATAAAAACAAAACAAAAAAAATCTTGATAAAAATAAAATCGACATATAAACTGCGCTCCATACCCGAAACCGGCGCTGGTCGCAGCGGCCCGCCTCAACGAGGAGACACATGGAAACCAAGCCAGACACGCCCCAGCGCACGCTGACGGTGAAGATCTATCGCGGTGAAAGCGAGGGCGATTTCGTGACCTACTCGGTGCCCTGGCGCGAGAACCAGACGGTGCTCGACGTGGTGACCGAGGTGCAGCGATCGCTGGAGCCCACCCTGTCGTACCGCTTCGCCTGCCGCGTGGGCGTGTGCGGTTCGTGCGCGATGACGGTCAATGGCAAGCCACGCTGGACTTGCCGCACCCACGTCAGCCGCGTGGAGGAAGATGGCGTCATCGTCATCGAGCCGCTTCGCAACATGCCGCGCATCAAAGACCTGGTCGTGGACATGAGCGAGTTCTTCGACAAGTGGAAGAAGGCGGGCAATGAGTTCAAGGGCACGGCCACGCGCCACGACCCGCCGGCCAACGTGTCGCCGCAGAGCAAGAAGCGCAAGCTGGCCGATGCGGCCATCGAGTGCATTAACTGCGGCGTGTGCTACGCCGCGTGCGACGTGGTGGCTTGGGACAAGGAATACCTGGGGCCCGCCGCACTGAACCGCGCCTGGACCCTGTTCAATGATGAGCGCCACGCCGACCCCAAGGGCGTGCTGCGCCAGGCCACCTCGGGCAGCGGCTGCAATTCGTGCCACAGCCAGGGCAGTTGTATGACGCACTGCCCGGTGAGCCTGAGCCCCACCGGCAGCATTGCGGGCCTGAAGAAAAACGCGCTGCTGAGCTTCTTCAAGGGGGACTGACGTGGAGCAACGCTTGTTCGTTCTGCAGCGTCTCACGGCAATGCTCATGGCTCCCCTGGTGCTGGGCCACCTGGCGGTGATTCTGTACGCGGTGCGCGGCGGACTCACGGCCTCGGAGATCCTGGCCCGCACCCAAGGCAACGCCTGGTGGATCGGCTTCTACGGCCTGTTCGTGCTGTGCGTTGCGGTGCACGTGCCGATTGGCATGCGCAACATCCTGATCGAGTGGCTGCGCCTTGGGCGCGGCGCTGCCGGTGCCGTGGCGCTGGTGCTGGGCCTGCTGCTGCTTGGCTTGGGTCTGCGCGCAGTGGTGGCCGTGGGAGGGTTGGCCGCATGAACTCGCCCCGTCGCCACAGGGCCTACTGGGCCTTCATCGGACACCGCGTGTCCGGCCTGCTGCTGGGGCTGTTCCTGCCGGTGCACTTCTATGTGCTGGGCATGGCCCTGGAAGGCGCGCAGCGCCTCGATGGATTCCTGAAGTTTTCCGAGATGCCCGCTGTGAAGTTCGGCGAGTGGGGCTTGGTGCTGCTGTTGACGGTGCACCTGGGCTTTGGCCTGCGCCTGCTGGCCATGGAGCTCTTGCCCTGGAGCTCGACGCGCGATGCCCGGCTGTCGTGGATCGTGCCGAGTGTCCTGGTGTCTCTGGTCGTTGGCCTGGTCTTCCTGGCAGGAGTTGTTTGAATGCAAATTGAAAACCACAAAACCGACATCCTCATCCTGGGCACCGGGGGGGCCGGTCTGTTCGCGGCGCTGCACGCGAAGAAGGCCAACCCCGCGCTGAAGGTGACTGTGGCCGTGAAGGGCCTGCTGGGCAAGTGCGGATGCACGCGCATGGTACAGGGTGGCTACAACGTGGCCTTGTCGTCCGGCGATTCGGTGGAGCGCCACTTCATGGACACCATTGAAGGCGGCAAGTGGCTGCCCCGCCAAGACTTGGCCTGGCGGCTGGTGGAGGGCGCGATCGAGCGGGTGCGCGAACTGGAGAACGAGATCGGCTGCTTCTTTGACCGCAACCCGGATGGCACGCTGCACCAGAAAGCGTTTGCCGGCCAGAGCTTTGACCGCACGGTGCACAAGGCTGATCTCACCGGCATCGAGATCATCAATCGGCTTATGGAGCAGGTGCGCGCGCTGGACGTGGAAGAGTTGGAGGAGCACCGCGCCATCGAGCTGGTGCCCGCCGCCGACGGCTCGGGCATTGCGGGCGTGCTGTTCATCGACATGCGCAGCGGCGTCTACCGCTTCGTGCAGGCCAAGGCCGTGCTGCTGGGCACGGGCGGCGGCCCCACCATGTACCGCTACCACACGCCTTCGGGCGACAAGACCTGCGACGGCATCGCCATGGCTTTGCGCTACGGCCTGAAGGTGCGCGACATGGAGATGGTGCAGTTCCATCCCACCGGTCTGCTGGGGGGCGCCAACACGCGCATGACTGGCACCGTGCTGGAGGAGGGCCTGCGCGGCGCGGGTGGCTACCTCATCAACGGTGAGGGAGATCGCTTCATGACGAACTACGACGCCCGCGGCGAGCGCGCCACGCGCGACGTGGTGAGCCGTGGCATCTACGCCGAGATGCGCGCTGGGCGCACTGGCCCTATGGGTGGCATCTACATCCAGATGAGCCACCTCGGCCCCGAGAAGGTGGCAAAGTCCTTCCCGGGCATGGTCAACCGCTGCAGCGACTGCGGCTTCGACCTGGCCGGTGGCCGCGTGGAGGTGGTGCCCACAGCGCACTACCTGATGGGAGGGGTGGAGTTCAACATCGACGGCTCCACCGCCTCGCCGGGCCTGTACGCCGCCGGTGAAGACTGCGGCGGCGTGCACGGCGCCAACCGCCTGGGCGGCAACGGCGTGGCCAACAGCACGGTGTTCGGGGGCATTGCCGGTGACTCGATGGCGGACTTCGTGGCCAGGGAAGGGCGCTGGCGCGACCCCGACGCCCGTGTCATCCAGCAAGGCGTGGCCAGGGCCGAGTACCCCTTCTCGCGCCCGGCCGGTGCCATTCACGACCTGCGCGAGGCGTTGTCGCAAACCATGTGGGACGACGTGGGCGTGCTGCGCAACCGCGCCGCGATGGAGCGCGGCCTGGCTACCGTGGGCACGTATCGCAGCGCGCTGCGCGACATGGGCGTGCCCGATGGCGACCGCCGCTTCAACCTCACCTGGCACGACTGGCTCAACGTCGAGAGCCTGGTGGATATCTCGCGCGTCATCACCGTCTCGGCCCTGGCCCGCGATAACAGCCGCGGTGCGCACTACCGCGAAGACTTCCCCGAGGCGGGTGACCTGCATACCAGTTGCTACACCCGCGTGAGCGCCGATGGCGAAGACCTCTCGCTGGAGATGGTGCCGGTGTCGTTTGACATCGTGCGCCCCGGCGAATCCCTGATCTCGGGCGAGGCGGGCAGCCCGCCAGTCCAGGTCGCGAACTGAGAAAGCCCCATGAAGCAGATACCCATTCAGAAAGTGCAGGAAGCGGCGCTGGAGATCATGAAGCGCGCGGCCATCGACATTCCCGAGGACTACAAGCAAGGCATCAAGGTCTCGGAGAAGGCCGAGACCGGCAAGCTCGCGCGCTTCGTGATCCACGCCATGCAGGACAACTGGGACGCCGCCAGTCAGGACCGTCGCCCCATGTGCGCCGACACCGGCGTGCCGCGCTACTACGTGAAGGTGGGCAACCACGCCATGGTCGAGTCGGGCTTCATCGCAGTGGAGCACGCGCTGCGCAAGGCCACGGCCGATGCCACCACCGCCATCCCGTTGCGCCCGAACCGCGTGCACCCGCTGTGGCGCACCGATCACAACAACAACGTGGGCATCAACGCGCCCGAGATTGAGTGGTCCTTTGAGCCCGAGGCCGACTGGATCGACATCACCACCGTGCACAAGGGCGGCCTCTTCGGCACCGACTACCGCATGCTGTTCCCGGGTGATGGCATCGACGGCATCAAGCGCTTCGTGCTGGACACGCTAATCGCCTTCGGCAAGCGCGGCCTGGCCTGCCAGCCCGCCATCGTGGGCATCGGCCTGGGCGGCTCGAAAGACACCTGCATGCAGCTGGGCAAGCAGGCTGCCTGCCTGCGCACCGTGGGCGACCGCAACCCCGACCCCAAGATCGCCGAGCTGGAGCTGGAACTGAAGAGGCTGGGCAACTCGATCGGCATGGGCGCCATGGGTTTCGTGGGCTCGCAGATGGTGGTGGATTGCCACATCGAGGTGGGCTACACGCACACCGGCGGCATGCCCATCAGCCTTCACACCTTCTGTCTGTCCTCGCGGCGCGCCACCGCCCGCATTCACCCGGACGGATCGATCGAGTACCGCACGGACCCGCAGTGGTTCACCCCTTACATGCGCCGGGAGACAGTGCAATGGTAGACCGCACCAACGACGACGAGATGAAGGTGTTTCACCTTCAGTTGCCTGCTCAGCCAGAGGACATTGCCAAGCTCGAACTGGGTGCGGCGGTGTATCTCACCGGGGTGGTCTACACCGCCCGCGAGGGGGTCTACAAGAAGGTACTCGACCAGGGCCTGCCCATGCCGGTGGAGAACCTGGCCGAGATCAGCAACGTGAACTTCCATTGCTCACCGGCTGCAGCCGAAGATGGCAAGGGCAGCTTCAACGTGGGGGCGGTCACCGCCACGGCCAGCTTCCGCTTCTCTAAGTGGTTGGGTCCCTGGATCGACCGCAGCGGCGCGCGAATCATCATCGGCAAAGGTGGCATGCCCGCCGATGACTACAAGACCGTGCTCGCCCCGCGCGGCGCGGTGTACCTCACCACGGTGGGCTACGGCACCGGCGCTTTGCTCGGGCGCGGAATCAAGGGCGTGCGCGCGGCGCACTGGATTGACGAGCTGGGCATTGCCCAGGCGATGTGGATGTTTGAGGTGGAGAACTTCGGCCCCTTCATCGTGGAGAGCGACGTGCAGGGCAACTCGCTGTTCGCTCTACACGGCGAAGAGATCAACGCCGGCATCGAGAAGCTCTACGCCGGCCTCAAGCCGCCGGCCTTGCACCGCTACGGCGAAACCGACAACCGCAAGAACGAAGTGATGTGAGGCCTCTGCGCCCGAAGGACCCGCCATGATTGTGGATTTTCGTCTTCGACCGCCAGTGGGCGGCTTTCTGGACACCCTGATGTACTCGGCCGGCGAACGGCGCGACGGCTTCACCCGCACCGTGGGCTTCGAGCCCTCGCCCGCGGCGCAGCAGCAGTCGATGGACCTGCTGCTGCAAGAGATGGACGCCGCCGGCGTGCATAAGGGCGTGGTGGTGGGCCGCCTGGCCGGCACCCTGGGCAGCGTGCCCAATGCCGACGTGCAGCGCATCGTGGCCGAGCACCCGGGCCGCTTCATCGGTGCGGCCTCCATCGACCCCACCTCGCGCAAAGGCGCTTGCGCCACCATCGACCAGGCGCTGCGCGACGGCTTCAAGCTCATCAATATTGAGCCGGGCTCCTACCCCGTGCCCATGTACGCCGACGACCGCCGCCTTTACCCCATCTATGCGCACTGCGAAGACGTGGGTGTGCCGGTGATCATGATGGTGGGGGGCACCGCCGGCCCCGACCTGAGCTACTCCGACCCCATCCGCACCGACCGCGTGCTGGCCGACTTCCCCCAGCTCAAGGTGGTGGTGGCGCACGGCGGCTGGCCCTGGGTGAACGAGATCCTGCACATCGCCTTCCGCCGCCCCAACCTCTACCTCTCGCCCGACATGTACTTCTCGCGCATGCCCGGCTGGGAGGAATACGTGAAGGCGGCCGACAGCTTCCTGGCCGACCGCATGCTCTACGCCAGTTCCTTCCCGTTCTGTCCGGTCAAGGACTACAAGACCTGGTTCGAGCGCTTGCCCATCAAGTCCGAGAACCTGGCCAAGGTGATGGGTGGCAACGCCTGCCGCTTGTTGGGGCTCTAATACGCGGCATTTCATCCACCCACGAGCCCCAAATCATGGATGTCAAAACGCTCTATACCCTCATCGCCATTGCAGACCGCGGCAGCTTTGCCGAGGCCGGCAATGCCATCGGTCTGTCGCTGTCTGCCGTCAGCCTGCAGATGCGCTCGCTGGAGGAAGAGCTGGGCATCCAGATCTTTGACCGTAGCCGCCGCCCGCCCGTGCTCACCGACAGTGGCCTGGTGCTGGTGGCCCGGGCGCGCGAGCTGATCGCCCACTGGGAGAGCATGAGTGCCGCGCTCAAGCGCGACGCCTCTGTGGGCCTGCTCAAGCTGGGCGCGGTGCACACCAGCGTGGCCGGCGTGTTGCCCCTGGCGCTCAAGCGCCTGCACCAGCAAGGGCAGGGCATTGACATCCACCTCACCACCGGGCTCACCCACGATCTGGAGAAGGCCGTTTACCACCGCCAGATCGACGTGGCCGTGGTCACCGAACCCGAAACGCCGCGCAGCGAGCTGGAGTTCTTTCCCTTTGCCGACGAGCCCTGCGTAGTGATCACCCACCGCGACACCGAAGGCGACACCGATCAGCAGGTGCTGGAGTCCACGCCTTATGTGCGCTTCAACCGCGCCGCTCGCGTGGGCAACCTAGTGCAGCAGGAAATCTTGCGCCGACAGATCGCGGTGCGCTCGGTGATGGAGATTGACACCCTGGAGGGCGTGATCGCCATGGTGGCCAACGGCCTGGGCAGCTCGGTGGTGCCCTCGCGCGGGGTGCGCCACGAGTTCCCCTCGTCCATCCGGACCTTGCCCTTCGGTTCCCCGCCGCTGACCCGCCGCCTAGGTCTGCTGGTGCCGCGCGACAACCCGCGCCTGCATTTGTCGCAGCTCTTGCTGGAGGCCCTGCGGGAAGTCTCGGCGCGCGCTGCCCCTTCACTCAGCGTCGCGGCCCCGCGCGCGCGCCGCCGAGCCCCATCGTCATGAGCGCATGACGGCCCATCCCGGACCCTGGCACAAAGAGCGACAAACGCCGGCCAGGGCTGGGCAACCCCCACCCCAGGAGACATGCATGAATCACCTGAAGAAGAACCGCACCAAAGTCCTTGAAGAGCCAGTCTTGGCGAAGCGGCGAGCAGGCCTGAAATGGCTGGCCATGGTAGGCATAGGCATGGCCGTGGCGTGGCCAGCGGCACAGGCCCAGTCGGGCGACTGGCCCAACAAGCCGGTTCGGGTGGTGATTCCCTTCTCTTCAGGTGGCGCCACCGATCTGCTGGGCCGCGGCTTGGGCAATGAACTGGGCAAGATCTGGAAGCAATCGGTGATTATCGACAACCGCACGGGCGCAGGTGGCGCGGTGGCCGCCGAACTGGTGGCCAAAGCCCCGGCCGACGGCTACACCCTGCTGCTGGCCTCGGGCAGCATGTTCACCGTCAACCCCCACCTCTACGCCAAGCTGCCCTATAGTCTGCAGAGCTTCGAGCTGATCGGCAAGACCGCCAGCGGCCCCATGGTGGTCACGATAAACAGCGCCCTGCCCGTCAACAACTTCAAGGAATTCATGGCCTACGCCAAGGCCAACCCGGGTAAGCTCAATATGGCCTCGGCCGGCAACGGCAGCCAGGTGCACATCGCCGGCGAGGCCTTCGCGCAGGCCAGCGGTATCGACGTAACCCACGTGCCCTACAAGGGCGAAGGCCCTGCCTACGCCGACCTGATGGGCGGCGCGGTGCAGATGGCCGTGGGCAACATCAACGCCATTTCGCCGCTGCTCAAGAGCGGCCGGGTGAAGGCGCTGGCCGTGACCGGGCGCGAGCGCTCGGGTCTCATGCCCGATGTGCCCACCGTGGCCGAGGCCGGCCTGCCCAACTTCGAGTTCACCGGTTGGTTCGCGCTGGTGGCCCCCGCCGGCATGCCCAAGGCCCTCACCGCCAAGGTCTACGCCGACATTCAGCAGGCCATGGAGCAGCCCGGCATGAAGCGCTACCTGGCCGAGCAAGGCATGCTGTCCTCGGTGGTGGGTCCGACTCAGCTCACCGATGACATCAACCGCGAGTCCGCCCGCTGGAAAGAGCTGGTGGCGGTGCGCAAGATCACGGCCAACTGAGCCGTCGGGGCGGCCCGGGCCCTTGGCCCTAGCCGCCTCTTTCGCCAGCCGCCCGGCCTCGCCGGGCCTTCGGGAGGGGCTCTCGTGAGCACAGTTGACTATTGGTGGGCTGTTTGCGCCGTCGTACTGGCCTACACGGTGTTCGGCCTCACTGGCTTTGGCGCGGCCATGATGGCCATGCCCGTGCTGGTGCTGGTGGTGCCCCTGAAATTCGCGGTGCCGATGATGGTGCTGCTCGACCTGGTGGCGACCTCGCTCGTGGGTTTGCGCACCTGGCGGCGCCTGTCCTGGCGCGACACCGCGCAGATATTCCCCTTCATGCTCATCGGTGTGGGCCTGGGTGCCACCATGCTGGTGCACTTCCACAGCGGCTGGCTGCTGGTGGGCCTGGGCGTTTTCATCGTGATCATTTCCTGGCGCAACCTGCGCAACCTCGGCGCGGCGTTTCGCCCCCTGCACGCGGGCTGGGCCGCGCCGGCCGGCACCGTGGGCGGGGTGTTCAGCGCCCTGTTCGGCACCGGTGGACCGATCTACACCATCTACCTAGCCCGCCGCCTGGCCGACCAGGAAACGTTTCGCGCGACCATCTCGGCCGTGATCTTCCTCAGCTCGGTGGTCCGCCTGTTGTCATTTGTGATGGGCGGGTTGTTTCTGCAGGAAGGTCTGCTGCCCCTGGCCCTTTGGCTGCTGCCCGCCAGCCTGCTGGGCGTGTTCCTGGGATCTTACAGTCGCCACCGGCTGCCGGTGCAGTCCATCCGCCGCTTCGTGCAGGTGTTCATGCTGGTGGCTGGCGGCGTGGTGATCCTACGAGGTGTCATTCTGATGTCGCCGGCAGGGGTGTGAGAAAGCCAACCCCCGACAACGTGCCAACCACGTCATTGCCATACTCGCCTGACTAGAACAAGCAGGCCACTTTGAATTCTGCGCAGCGGATCACTGTGTGCCGTTGAATAGCCCCGGCTTATCTAGACACTTTGAGCCGTTGGGAATGTCGCTGCTCGAACTCTACAGGTGATAGTCCTGCCGCCGACGAATGATGGCGCTGGGAGTTGTAGAACATTTCGATGTAGTTGAAGACGTCTGATCGCGCATCGTCACGGGTTGTATAGATCCGCCGGCGGATGCGTTCGCGCTTGAGCAACTGGAAGAAGCTCTCGGCCACAGCGTTGTCGTGGCAGTTGCCACGCCGGCTCATGCTGCTGACCAGGTTGTGCTCGCGCAGGAAGGTTTGCCACTCGTGGCTGGTGAACTGGCAGCCCTGATCGGAATGAACCATGACCGGCGCATGCGGCTGTCGGCGCCACAGTGCCATCAGCAGTGCATCGAGGACCAGGCTCGTGTCAATGCGGCTGCCCATGGACCAGCCCACTACTTGGCGCGAGAACAGATCGACCACAACCGCCAGGTACAGCCAGCCTTCGTGAGTTCGGATGGACCTGCATCACATTGCACATGCGCCGCACGCTGTATTCCTGCGCATGGCGCTGGATGAACGCGTACCTCACCCGGACTGTCTGGCAAAGTACGCGGCGGCTTCCTAAGAAACACCCGCCTCGGTCGGTTGCAATGAGAAACCAAAGTGAGCGGCACGTCGCTGTAACTGCTTGACGACGCGTTCGCGATATCGCTGCTCGTATTGATCGACGCCAGGATCTTCGTATCGCATACCGAAGCGCATCGTTCGGTAAAAGAGAATGGCGAGCTTGCGAGCTGTAGCCGTCACGGCCTTGGCTTTGCCGATACGCGCCGCCAGCCGTCGATAGAACGCTCCGAGTGCAGTTTCGGTGCGCCCGACATTGGACGCGGCGAGGCGCAACTGTGATGCCAAGCGGTTGGAGCTTTTACGGGTCCGCGCAGAAAGCACTTTTCCGCCGCTGATCTTGCATCCCGGCGACAGGCACAACCATGATGCGAAGTGCTTTTCAGTGGGCCACTTGCTCATGTCAGTGCCGCACTCTGCCACCAGCGACAACGCGATACTTGGCCCGATGCCGTGGATCAAGGTCAGGTCAGTGCCGGTTAATTGGTACAGCATCGACCGCACATCGAACTTGGGTGTATTGGCCTGTTTTGTCTTCGTCCACGCAGCAGGGAGCGGGGTCTCCAATTGCGGTCTGTCCGCGTTCAGCACTTGCAACGAGTTCTCGATCTGCTTATCGCAGTCCGCGATACGAGCCTGGTACGCATCGAACAGCGCCAGTGCCTGTGACCTTGCCCCTGAACAGTGGAGTTCTTGGCCTTGTTGAAAATACCGACAAGGAGTCAAGAGATGACGGCAAAGCAGGTGCGTGCGCAGTACACGCAAGAATTCAAGTTGGAGGCTGTGCGGCAGGTACGCGCGGGTCAGGCTATTGCGTTGGTGGCCAAGGTGCTGGGCATCCCCAAGGCCAGTCTAGGCAACTGGGTGAGGCTGGCGGCCAAGAGGCCATTGAGCGGCGTCGGTGACGCTGACAAGGCGATGAAGGTCTCGCCCGAGCAGATGGAGATAGCGCGCTTGCGCGCTGAGGTGGCTCGGCTTCGCATGGAGCGTGACATCGCAAAAAAAGCCGCGGCGTACTTCGCGCAGGACACGCTGCGAGGTACGCCTGGATTCACCAAATGAGGAGCCAGTACCCGGTGAGCATCTCGTGTGGCGTGCTGGAGGTCAGCGCCAGCGGCTACTTTAACTGGCTGCGCCGCCCCAAGGGCATGGCTGGCAGGCCTGGCGCTCGCCACAGCGACGAGGCCGTGCTGGCCCACATCCGTGCCATCCACGCACAGGTCAAGGGCGAATACGGCTGGCCGCGCATGCACAAGGAACTGCTGGCCCGTGGCATCCGGGTGGGCAAAGACAGGGTGCGCAAGCTCATGCAGCAGCACGGCATCCGGGCCAGGACTAAGTGCAAGTTCGTGGTCACCACCGACAGCAAGCACAGCTTGCCGGTGGCACCAGACCTGGTGCAGCGGCGCTTCAATCCCGAGGTACTTAGTATTTATCCGTAAATAACATTGACTGGTAGCTCAATCTTGCGCAGAGCGATGATGGCCGCAGCAAGGTGGTTGAGCGCCAGGAAGGTGTGTTCGAGCTTTTCGTAGCGCACCAATAGTTTCCTGAATCGGTTGAACCAGCCATGACAGGCCTCGACCACCCAGCGGCGGGCCTTCTTCTTTGGCTCTCGCTTTTTCTGCGCCGCTTCGCTCTTGCGACTGACCACATGCGGGATATAGCCATGGGCAAGGATCACGGCCATGGCGCCTTTGCCCCGATAGCCCGCATCGGCGCACAGATGTTTGGATCGACGCTGCTTGGGAGTCGGACGTTGGACCACGATGGCATCGAGCACGGCCTCAATTTGCGTCACGTCGTGCGCGTTGGCTCCCGTCACGACGAGGGACAACGGGACGCCACGCCCGTCCACCAGCAGATGGCGCTTGCTGCCGTTTTTTCTCCCGATCCGTCGGATTGGGGCCCACTGCCTCTTGCGCCAGCGGTGCCTTGAACATCGCTCCGTCGATGCTCTGCCAGCGCCAGGCAATGCCTTCGAGGTCGTCGTATTCAGCAAGGCCTGCCTTCCACAGTGCCTCGAAGAACCCGGCCCTGGACCATTGCATGAATCGCTGGTGCACCGCGCTGGCACTGCCAAAGCGTTCGGCTGGCAATGCCTTCCATTGGCAGCCCGTCCTCAGGACGTACACGATGGCCTCGAAGACCAATCGCGGCGCCTTGGGTGGGCGCCCCGCTCCCGCACTGCGCAGGTATTGCTTGTTCGGGTCGCGCACTGGCTGCGGCACCAGGGGCTCTACCCGGGCCCAGAATTCATCCGTCACTTCCCACGAATGGGCATGGGCCTTGGCCATCTGTCTGTCCTGCGCCGAGTGAAGGTCGGCTCAGGTTTGGAGTTTACTTAATTTACGGATAAATCCTTAACCAGCTGTGGAGTGGCGACATCACCTACATCGCCACCGACGAGGGCTGGCTGTACCTGGCTGTGGTCATCGACCTGTTCAGTCGCCAGGTGGTGGGCTGGAGCCTGCAGCCGCACATGCAGGCCAGCCTGGTCAAGGATGCACTGGCCATGGCGTGGTGGCGCCGTCGCCCAGAGCCAGGCCTGATATTCCACAGCGACCGTGGCAGCCAGTATTGCAGCCATGAGATGCAGGATGCCTTGAAGGGCTGGGGCATGCGCTCATCGATGAGCCGCAAGGGCAACTGCTGGGACAACGCGCCGACCGAGAGCTTCTGGGGTCGACTGAAAAACGCCAGTGTGCATGGCCACAAATTCGCCACCAGAGAGCAGGCCAAACAGGCTGTGATGGACTGGATGGCTTTCTACAATCACGGCAGGCTGCATTCGTCTCTGGGCGATCTCCGTCCGAAGCAGTTCGAGCAACGCTGGTACGAGGTACAGCGTAAAAAAGCCGCGTAAACGTGGGCTAAGAGCTACACGGAACGAGGGCAAGGTCAGTTCACCAAGGTTTCTGGGGTTTGACGCCGCTCACTTCGCGTAGCGAAGTTATGCGGCGGCACAAGCCGCGCAGCCTGGCCAAGAGCGTCACGGTGGAGTAGTCAGTTCCAGAAAGTGGTCCAGCATGTGGAAGTGGTCCTCAAAGAACTCTTCTTCCAGCGCGGCCAGCTTTTCGATATCGACCCACTCCACCTGCATGGCATCGTCGTCGGCCCGCACGGCCGGAAACGGCGCATCGCCCAGGTCGAAATAGTGCGCATGGGTGATGGTGCGGCCGCGCTGGCTGCGGTCGGGGTGGTCGAACACCGCCACCGACTGCAGCGCCGCGCGCATGCGGGCTTCGGGGAGTTCGCAATGGGTTTCCTCGGCCAGCTCGCGCAGACAGGATTGCCACACGGTCTCGCGCTGCTCGATGAATCCACCCGGCACCGCCCGCAGGCCCTTGCCGGGGGCGTGGGCGCGGCGGATCAGCAGCACATGGTTCTGGCAGCGCAGCACGGCATCCACCGTGACGAACACCGGCGGGTAGGGGGCTGCAGCCCAGGCCTCGCGGTAGCCACGCAGCATGCGCCACTCTTGCTGCAGCGCGGGGTAGTCGGTGGTCTGTGCAAAGCGCTCCAGAAAATCCAGCGTGCTCGCGGGCATCTGGGCGGCCAGGTTGTTCAAGGCGGCCCGCACGGTGCCGGGCGTGGCGCCGAAGTAGGCATCGCGGATGGCCGTGGCATCGATGCGGCCCTGGCGCTCGACGTGGATCAACTCCCAGCCTGGAAAGGCGCTCAGGTAGCTGCTGGTCGCATCCTTGAAGTGGCCGACCACGCCGATGCGGGCATCCGCGGCGGCGATCGGGGCCACGCCCTTGCGCACCGCCTGCACCCACAGGGCCTCGTTGTAGTAGTCGCGCATCGGCAGCGCCTGCACGCGGGACCGGTTGGCTGCGGGCAGGGCAGCCAGCATCATGCCGGCGCGTTCGTCGCAGGTGAAAGGGTTCTTGGGCGAACGCGCCTGCCAGGCCGAACCCATCACCACGATCACGTTGCCGGCGCTGTCGAGCGCACGCTGCAGCAAGGCCATGTGGCCGTTGTGAACGGGTTCAAAGCGCCCGATGTAGATGGTGGTGTCGAACATGGGTCTCCGGTCTGTTCTGGCGCAAGGCGGACTGGGCTGCATCAAAAGCAATAGCGCCCTGCGCTAGATTTTCCACCATGGAGTGTCCGAGGTGCTTCATCTGCAAGCACCTGGCGCTCTTCATGTGATAGCAATTGCCGGGTGAGGCAAGGGTGAGCGGCAAACGCGGTTGGCGGTCTTGGGTCTGTGCTCACATCGCCGCGCGATGTGAGCCTGTGCCGAAAGCCGGCCAAGCGCGCTGTGCGCGAGGGCCTTACAGGCCCGCAGCTGCGCGCAGTGCAGCCGCCTTGTCCGTACGTTCCCAGCTGAACTCGGGTTCTTCGCGGCCGAAGTGGCCGTAGGCGGCGGTCTTTTCGTAGATGGGGCGCAGCAGGTCCAGCATCTGGATGATGCCCTTGGGGCGCAGGTCGAAGTGTTCCTTGACCAGCGCGGCAATGCGCTCGTCCGGGATCACGCCCGTGCCTTCGGTGTAGACCGTGATGTTCATGGGCTCGGCCACGCCGATGGCGTAGGCCACCTGGATCTGGCACTGCTTGGCCAGTCCGGCCGCCACGATGTTCTTGGCCACGTAGCGCGCGGCATAGGCGGCCGAGCGGTCCACCTTTGTCGGGTCCTTGCCGCTGAAGGCGCCGCCGCCATGCGGGCAGGCGCCGCCGTAGGTGTCCACGATGATCTTGCGGCCCGTGAGACCGCAGTCGCCTTGCGGGCCGCCGATGACAAAGCGGCCCGTGGGGTTGATCAGGTAGCGCGTGTTCTGCAGCCAGTCCGCAGGCAGCACGGGCTTGATGATTTCCTCGATCACGGCGTCGATGAAGCTCTGCTTCATCTTGGTGGCGGTTTCCGACTGGTCGGGGTGGTGCTGGGTGGAGAGCACCACGGTGTCGATGCTGTGGGGCTTGCCGTCCACGTAGCGCATCGTGACCTGGCTCTTGGCGTCAGGGCGCAAAAAAGGCAGGCGGCCGTCCTTGCGCAGCTGGGCCTGGCGCTCCACCAGGCGGTGCGCGTAGTAGATCGGCGCGGGCATCAGCTCGGGCGTCTCGTCGCAGGCGTAGCCGAACATCAGGCCCTGGTCGCCGGCACCGGTGTTCAGGTGGTCGTCGCTGGCATGGTCCACGCCCTGGGCGATGTCGTTGGATTGCTTGTCGTAGGCCACGAGCACGGCGCAGCCCTTGTAATCGATGCCGTAGTCGGTGTTGTCGTAGCCGATGCGCTTGATGGTGTCGCGCGCCACCTGGATGTAGTCCACATGGGCGTTGGTGGTGATCTCGCCCGCCAGCACGACGAGGCCGGTGTTGGTCAGCGTTTCAGCGGCGACGCGGCTGCGGGGGTCTTGTTGGAAGATCGCATCGAGGATCGCGTCCGAGATCTGGTCGGCCACCTTGTCGGGGTGGCCTTCGGAGACGGATTCCGAGGTAAAAAGAAAGTCGTTCGCCATTTGAATAAACTCCAGTGCTTCGGCATTTAGGGCGCCGCCCTGACCCCGAAGGAGCTTTGGCGAACGCTTTAGCAGATTTTTTTAACGTCGCCCTGCAAGTTGCTCATTTAACTCAGCGACCTGTCTATTTTAATGCCTGTCGTCTTCCGATTCTTTTCCGTATTTCCACTGTGGTTGCTGCATGTCATGGGTGCAGCCATGGGCTGGGTGGCTTTTTGCGCGTCTCCCTCCTACCGGCGCCGCTTTCTTGCGAACTCGGCGCTGGCCGGGTATTCATTCGGCGCGGTGCGCGCCGCCGTGGCCCATGCGGGCCGCATGGTGGCAGAGTTGCCGCGGCTGTGGCTGGGTGCTCCCCTTCCTTGTCGGCTGGTGGGCGAGGCCTGTGTGGAGCAGGCCTATGCAGCCGGACGCGGCATTGTGTTCCTGACGCCCCACCAGGGCTGTTTTGAGCTGTCCGCCCAGGCCGCGGCACGCCACTGGAGCGCTGTGCGCGGCCCCATCACGGTGCTCTACCGGCCGGCGCGCCAGCCCTGGCTGGCCACGGTGATGGAGACTGCGCGCAATCGCCCCGGCATGCTGGCGGTGCCCACCACGCTGGCGGGCGTGCGCCAGATGATCAAGGCGCTGCGCCGTGGCGAGGCCGTGGGCCTGCTGCCGGACCAGGTGCCACCCGATGGCCAGGGCGTCTGGTCGCCCGTTTTTGGCCGCGACGCCTACACCATGACGCTGGCCGTGCGCCTGGCCCAGCAGACCGGTGCGGCCGTGGTGCTGGCGCGTTGCGAGCGCCTGCCCTGGGGCCGTGGTTTCGTCACCCGCTTCGAGCCTTTGTCAGCGCCGCTGGACGAGCGGCTGGAGGATGCCGTCTTGCAAATCAACCAGGCCATGGAACATCTCATCCGCCAGTGTCCCGAGCAATACCTGTGGGGCTATGCCCGCTACAAGCAGCCGCGCGCTGAAGCTGCCGGGGGCGTCGCATGAGCGGGCGCCTGGGTGTGTGGTTCATGCGGGTGCTGGCGCATGTGCCCTTGCCTGCGCTGCGCGCTATGGGCTGGTGCCTTGGCCAGTTGCTGTACCTGCTGGCCGTGCCGCGCCGCAAGGTGGCGCTGCGCAATCTGGCGCTGTGTTTTCCGGATGCGCCGGCGGCGCAGCGGCGCCGCTGGGCGCGCGAGGTCTTTGTCGTGTTCAGCCAGACCTGGCTGGACCGCAGCTGGCTGTGGGCCGCGCCGCGCGAGGTGGTGCTGGAGCGCGTGAAGCTGCAGGGCGCGCTGCACGAGCTCGACGGCGACACGCCCACCATCATCTTTGCGCCGCATTTCTTGGGCATGGACGCCGGTGGACTGGCATTGCCCTTGCGCACCCAGCGCGCGTTCACGTCGATCTTTTCGACCCACCCCGACCCGGCCGTGGACGCCTGGTTCATGGCGGGGCGCCAGCGTTTTGGTGATGTGCGCATGCTCAACCGGGCCGACGGGGTCAAACCGATCATTTCCAACCTGCGCAAGGGCGGGCTGCTGTACCTGCTGCCCGACATGGACTTCGGCCCCAACGAGTCGATCTTTGTGCCGTTCTATGGCGTGCGGGCCGCCACCGTGCCTTCGCTGCCGAGGTTTGCACGCCTGGGGCGGGCCAAGGTGGTGGGCATGTACACGCGGCTCACGCCCACCGGCTACGTGGCCGAGATCACCCCCGCCTGGGAGGGCTATCCGTCCGACGATGTGGAAGCCGACACGGCGCAGATGAATCTGCGCCTGCAAAGCTACATCGACACCATGCCTGGCCAGTATTACTGGGTGCACAAGCGCTTCAAGACGCGGCCGCCGGGCGAGCCATCGGTGTACTGACGCGTATGGCCCGCGGCTCCAGCCGCCGGTTGGGGGCGCCCCGTCAACGTCATTGGGCGGGTCTGCGCCCTGATCGAGAATATGAACAAAAAGGCTTGCAGCGCTTATGTGAAAAGCGCTGGCGGCTATTGTTTGGATTGCAAGAAGCGCTGCAGCTCCATGGCGACGCGCTCGGGGTGCTCATGCACGATCCAGTGCGTTGCCCCTTCCACCCGCCGCAGCTGCAGCTGCGGCACCCAGCCGGGCAGGCCGTCGAGCAGGCCTGGCAGCAGGGCGGGGTCGTCCATGCCCCACAGGACCAGCGTGGGCACGGTCACCGCCAGCATGGCATCGGGCAGGGTGATGGCCTGGGCGCCCGGGTCGCACCCATCTTCCGTCTGTCGCGGCGGGCGCAGCGGGCTGGCGCGGTAGTAGTTGCAGGCGCCGGTCAGGCCCTGTTGCCACAGGGCGCGGTACTGGGCGCGCACGGTGTCGGTCAGCCAGGCGGGGGCGCGGCCATCGGACGTGTTGAAAAAGGCGAACAGGCGGCGGAAGCCGTTTTCGGCCAGCAGCGCCTCGGCATCGGGCCTGCACAGGAAGTGCATGTACTGGCTGGCCGCCTGCTGCGCCGGGTTGTGCTGCAGCTCGCGCAGAAAGGCACCCGGGTGCGGGGAGTTGAGGATGGCCAGCCGCTTCATGTGCTGCGGCTGCTGGTTGGCGAGGTTCCAGGCCACCGCGCCGCCCCAGTCGTGGGCCACCAGGCATTCCAGCACGGCGCCAGGGCATTCGGCGGCGATCAGCGCCACCAGGTCCTGCACCAGGTGCTTGGCGCAGTAGGCGGCCACTTCCGTTGGACGGCTCGATGCGCCGAAGCCGCGCAGACAGGGGGCCACGCAGCGGTAGCCGCCATTTTCGGGGCGGGAAAAGTGCAGCAGCAGTTCGTCCCAGATGAAGGCTCCCTCGGGGAAGCCGTGCAGAAACAGCAGCACCGGGCGGCCCGCCACGCCGCTCACGCGGCATTGCAGGGTGGTGCCATGCGGCAGGGAGATGTCCCGGGTAGAAATCATGATGCTATGCATTCAGTAGCTTCTGCCGCTTGATGCATAAGCGCCAGTGCCTAGTTTGGGTGAGAATCCTCGGGGGTTTCGGGGGCGGGCTCGGGGGCATCATCTGCGGCCACGGGCGCTGGCAACACCGGGTGTGCCCATTGCCACAGCAGTTGTGCCACCTCGTCCACACCTTGCTTCTTGAGGGCCGAGAACATCTTGACCTCTCCGCCGCCCGCATTCAGTCGCGTAATCGACAGCACCTTGGCCTGCTCGGCGCGGGTAAGCTTGTCGGCCTTGGTCAGCACGATGAGGAACTTCAGGCCTTCTTCCACACGCGGGCGCACCACTTCGAGCAATGCTTCGTCCAGCTCGGTCAGGCCCAGGCGCGGATCGCACAGCAGCACGATGCCGGTGAGCCCGGGGCGGCTGACCAGGTAATTGACCATCACCTGCTGCCAGCGCACCTTGTCCGAGCGCGACACGGCGGCATAGCCGTAGCCGGGCAGGTCGGCCAGCACGGCATCGGTCACGCCCTGCTTGCCCAGCGAGAACAGGTTGATGTGCTGGGTGCGCCCGGGTTTCTTGGAGGCAAAGGCCAGCTGCTTTTGCTGGGTGAGCGTGTTGATGCAGGTGGATTTGCCCGCGTTGGAGCGGCCCACGAAGGCGATCTCGGGCACGTCGATGGGGGGCAGATGGTGCAGCTGCGCAGCCGTGGTCAGGAACCTGGCGGTGTGCATCCAGCCCATGGCGATTTTGGCGTCGGGTGCGGGCGGAAGTGAGCCAGCTATTGGCGCGGTGGAGGGTGTCGTCATGGAAAGTTGGGATGCGTTGGAGCCTCATTGTAGAATCGCGAGGTTTTGCGGACTTAAATACAGACCCTCGATATGAAGTTTCTCGCCTCTATGCTGATGGCTGCCGCACTGGCAGCACCCGCTCTCCCGGCTTTTTCTGCGGGCGCGGCCCCTGCGGCGCCGACCAAGGCGGCCAAGCCCGACCTGGTCAAAGGCGAGGCCAGCTTCACCGCGGTGTGCGTGGCATGCCACGCTGCGGATGGTAATTCCACCATTGCGGCCAATCCGAAGCTGGCACAGCAGCACCCGGAATATCTGGTCAAGCAGTTGCAGGAATTCAAGTCTGGCAAGCGCAACAACGCCATCATGGCGGGCTTTGCGTCGATGCTGACCGACGAAGACATGAAGAACATTGCCTACTGGGCGGCCTCCAAGCCAGCCAAGGCGGGTTTTTCTTCTGACAAGGATCTCGTGGCCCTGGGTGAGCGTATTTACCGCGGTGGCATTGCAGACCGCCAGATCGCCGCCTGCGCCGGCTGCCACAGCCCCAACGGCGCCGGCATTCCGGCCCAGTACCCCCGCCTGTCGGGTCAGCATGCCGACTACACGGCATCGCAGCTGAAGATGTTCCGCGACGGCTCGCGTGCCAACAGCCACCAGATGACCCAGGTGGCTGCCAAGCTCAACGACCGGGAAATCAAGGCAGTGTCCGACTACATTGCCGGCCTGCGCTGAGGTTTTGTGATTTTTCCAGCCCCGCCAGGCGGGAAACCTGGAACCAACCGCCAATAACAAACCCCAAGACGGGCGGGCCCATCGTTCAGATGGCCCCGCCCTTTTTGTTTTAGTGCCTCGCGTCCAACCACCCATGTCTGACATCACCCACGGCGTTCAAGTCCGGTCTGGCTCCCAGGCCCTGCGCGCAGGCATCGAGCTGCTGTCTTCCATGCGCTTTGCCATTTCACTGCTGACGGTGATCTGCATTGCGTCGGTCATCGGCACGGTGCTCAAGCAGCATGAGCCCGCGGTGAACTACGTGAACCAGTTCGGCCCGTTCTGGGCAGAGCTTTTTGCGGCCCTCCAGCTCAATGCGGTGTACAGCGCATGGTGGTTCCTGCTGATTCTGGCTTTCCTGGTGGTCAGCACCTCTTTGTGCATTGCCCGCAACACCCCCAAGATCTTGGTGGATCTGAAGGTCTACAAGGAAAACATCCGCGAGCAAAGCCTCAAGGCCTTTCACCACAAGGCCGAAGCGCCACTGGCTGAATCGGCCGAGGCGGCGGCGCGGCGCATTGGCAGCACCCTGGCCAGTGGCGGCTGGAAGGTGAAGCTGCAGCAGCGGGATTCGGCCAAGGGCGCTGGTGCAGGCTGGATGGTGGCGGCCAAGGCCGGGGCGGCCAACAAGCTGGGTTACATCGCTGCGCACAGTTCCATCGTGCTCATCTGCCTGGGCGGGCTGTTTGACGGCGACCTGATCGTGCGGGCCCAGATGCTGCTGGGCGGGAAAACACCTTATGCCGGCAGCGGCCTCATTTCCGAGGTGAAGCCCGAGCACCGCCTGTCCGAGCGCAATCCCACCTTCCGTGGCAACTTGGTGGTTGCCGAGGGCACGCAGTCGGGCACCGCCATCCTGAGCCAGTCCGACGGCGTGCTGCTGCAGGAGTTGCCCTTTGCCGTCGAGCTCAAGAAGTTCATCGTGGAGCACTACTCCACCGGCATGCCCAAGCTGTTTGCCAGCGAGATCATCATCCACGACAAGGCCACGGGCGAGAAAACGCCCGCCCGCATCGAGGTGAACCACCCCGCCAGCTACAAGGGCATCGAGATTTACCAGTCGAGCTTTGACGATGGCGGCTCGCACCTCAAGCTGCGCGCCGTACCCATGACCGCAGGTGCCAAGGCGTTTGACATCGACGGCACGGTAGGCGGATCCACCGAACTGGTTGGCAATGGCGTGGCTCCGGGCGGCGAGAAACTCACGCTTGAATTCACCGCCCTGCGCACCATCAATGTCGAGAATTTTGCCGATGGTGCTGGCGCTTCCGGTTCGGGTGCCGATGTGCGCAAGGTGGATCTGCGCGAGTCGGTGGAGTCGCGTCTCGGTGCTGCCAACAAGACGGTGACCAAGAAAGAGCTGCGCAACGTGGGCCCCAGCGTGAGCTACAAGCTGCGCGATGCGGCTGGGCAGGCGCGCGAATTCCACAACTACATGCTGCCGGTGGACACGGGTGATGGTGTGCCGGTGTTTCTGCTGGGGGTGCGCGAGAACCCTTCCGACCCTTTCCGCTACCTGCGTGTGCCGGCCGATGAGCAGGGTTCCATGGACGGGTTCATGCGCCTTCATGCTGCGCTGGGCGACCCTGCTGCGCGGGAGCAGGCCGTGCAGCGTTATGTGTCGCAGGCGGTGGAGGCTTCGCGCCCCCAGCTGGCCGAGCAGCTGACGCAGTCTGCGTTGCGTGCGCTGGCGCTGTTCGCCGGGAGCAGCGGACCCGATGGCAAGAAGACCGGTGGCTTGCCGGCCATTTCCGACTTCATGGAGGCCAACGTGCCCGAGGCGGAGCGTTCCAGGGCGGGCGAGGTGCTGGTGCGCATTCTGAACGGAGCCCTGTTCGAACTGAACCAGCTTGCGCGCGAGCGTGCCGGTCTGAAACCACTGGTCCAGAGTGACCAGACGCAATCGTTCATGACGCAGGCGGTGCTGTCGCTGAGTGACGCCCAGATTTACCCGGCACCGCTGGCGCTGGAGCTCAAGGACTTCACCCAGGTGCAGGCCAGCGTTTTTCAGGTGGCTCGAGCCCCTGGCAAGAACATTGTCTATCTGGGATGCGCCTTGCTGATTCTGGGCGTTTTTGCCATGCTCTACGTGCGCGAGCGCCGCGTGTGGGTGTGGGTCGCTCCACAGGGGGACCAGTCGCACGCACTGATGGCACTGTCCACCAATCGCAAGACCATGGACGGCGACCGGGAGTTCGTCCAGCTCGCTGAAAAACTGATCGGGGCCCATCCCCACCGAGGCAACGCATGAATACCGCCACTACCACTATCCTGCTCAACGAGGGGTTCTTCGCCCGTCGCAACTGGTTCGACTGGCTGTTCGCTGCCATCGTGGCAGCGGGAGGGCTGTATGCCTTGCAGCGCTATGGCAGCTACATGGATGTGTACGAAAAAGGCATCCTGCTGGGCGCCATTCCCTGCACCGTGTGGCTGGGCTGGTTCTGGCGCCCGCTGCGGGCGTTGATGCTCGTGGTGGTGGCGGTGGCGCTCATGGCGATCGGCCTCTACCAGCAAGACGGCGCTGGCAGTCTGGCGCGGGCGGACACGGTCTTTGGCCTCAAGTATTTCCTGTCGAGCCAGTCTGCAATTTTGTGGATGAGCATGCTCTTTTTCATGAGCACCGCGTTTTACTGGATGGGCATGTTCGCGCGCGGTGAAGGCCGCACCATGAGCATGCTGGGCTCGCGCATTGCCTGGGTGGCCGTGGCCATGGCGCTCATCGGCACGCTGGTGCGCTGGTACGAGAGCTACCTCATCGGCCCGGACATCGGCCATATCCCGGTCAGCAATCTCTACGAAGTGTTCGTGATGTTCTGCTGGATGACGGCTGCGTTCTATCTGTACTACGAGCAGCAGTACGACACGCGCGCGCTGGGTGGCTTCGTGATGCTGGTGGTGAGTGCCGCCGTGGGTTTTCTGCTCTGGTACACCGTGATCCGCGAGGCGCACGAGATCCAGCCGCTGGTACCCGCTCTCAAGAGCTGGTGGATGAAACTGCATGTGCCCGCCAATTTCATCGGCTATGGCACCTTCGCGCTGTCGGCCATGGTGGCCTTTGCCTACCTCATCAAGCAGCAGGCCAGCGAAACCCGCTGGTACAAGCTGGCGCCGCTGTGGCTGCTGGGCGTGGTGCTGTGTTTCGAGCCCATCGTGTTCCGCCAGGGGGCCGTCGAGACCGGCGGCAGCTACTGGATGGTGTATTTCGGCATCTCCGCCCTCGTCGTGGCGGGTATTCTGCTGGGACGCAAGCGCATTGCGGCACGGCTGCCGTCGTTCGAAATCCTGGACGATGTGATGTACAAGTCCATTGCGGTGGGTTTCGCCTTTTTCACCATTGCCACCGTGCTGGGCGCCCTGTGGGCCGCAGAGGCCTGGGGTGGCTACTGGAGCTGGGACCCCAAGGAAACCTGGGCGCTGATCGTCTGGCTCAACTACGCCGCGTGGCTGCACATGCGCCTGATGAAAGGGCTGCGCGGCACCGTGTCGGCCTGGTGGGCGCTGGTCGGGCTGGTCGTGACCACCTTCGCGTTTCTGGGGGTGAACATGTTCCTGAGCGGCTTGCACAGCTACGGCACGCTCTGATGGCGTGATGGGGGCATCGGGCTTGCGGGGCAGGCCTGCAAGCATTGCGTCCTGGGTGTAACCTGGGCGATCCAGGGAACGAACTGGTGGTTGTTGTGCTCTACCGCTCAGCTGTTCCATCCAAGAATGACCGGAGCTTCCCATGCTGATCCCATCGCGCGATTCGGGTTTCAACCATCCGCATTCCTCCGAGATCACCCCGCGCCTGGTGTACCGGGATCGCCGCCAGATGCTCCAGCTCATGGCGGGCGGTGCTGCCGGGGCAGTCTTGGCATCCTGGGCAGGCCGCGAGGCCATGGCACAACCGGCCCAGGCGGCACGCCCTGGCAAGCTGGCGGCGCTGGCGGGCGCCAGGTCTGCCGTGGCGGGTGCTGTCTCGATGGAGAAGCTGACCGACTATAAGGACGCGAGCAGCTACAACAACTTCTACGAATTCGGCACCGACAAGGCCGACCCCGCCCGCAATGCCCATACCCTGAAGACCACGCCCTGGACCGTGGAGGTGGAAGGCCTGGTCAAGAAGCCCGGCAAGTACGGTATCGAAGACCTGCTCAAGCTCAGCGCGCAGGAAGAACGCATCTATCGCCTGCGTTGCGTGGAGGGCTGGTCCATGGTCATCCCCTGGGTGGGTTACTCGCTGGCCGAGCTGATCCGGCGCGTGGAGCCGCAGGGCAGCGCCAAGTATGTGGAGTTCGTGACGCTGGCCGACAAGGCCACGATGCCTTATGTGGGCTCGCGCGTGCTGGACTGGCCCTATGTGGAAGGTCTGCGCATGGACGAGGCCATGCACCCGCTCACCCTGCTGGCCTTCGGCATGTATGGGGAAGTGTTGCCTAACCAGAACGGTGCCCCGGTGCGCCTGGTGGTGCCGTGGAAATACGGGTTCAAGAGTGCCAAGAGCATCGTGAAGATCCGCTTTGTCGAGAAAGAGCCGGGAACCGCCTGGAACAAGGCGGCCCGGCAGGAATACGGGTTCTATTCCAACGTGAACCCCAACGTGGATCACCCGCGCTGGAGCCAGGCCACCGAGCGCCGCATCGGCGAAGACGGCTTGTTCGCCAAGAAACGCAAGACACTGATGTTCAACGGCTACGAGGCCCAGGTGGGACAGCTCTACGCCGGCATGGATCTCCAGAAGTTTTACTGATCCAGCGCCGTTGCGGCCCCCTGGCGAAGCATTCGGTCCGTCGTGCCATGAAAAAACTCCTGCTCCATCCAGTGGCAAAGCCGGTGCTGTTCGTGCTGTGCCTGCTGCCCCTGTCGTGGCTGGTTTACGCCGCAGCCACGGACCAGTTGGGTGCCAACCCCGCCGAGGCCCTGGTCCGCGCCACCGGCGACTGGACCTTGCGGGCCCTGTGCCTTGTGCTGGCCGTGACGCCGCTGCGCGTGGTGACCGCCAGCCCGCAACTGGCCCGTTTTCGGCGCATGCTGGGGCTGTTTGTGTATTTCTATGCGCTGCTGCACCTGTTGAGCTACAGCTGGTTCGACATGGGCTTTGACCTGGCGGAAATCACCCGCGACATTGCCAAACGCCCCTTTATCCTGGTGGGTTTCCTGGCGTTTTGCCTGCTGACATTGCTGGCGGCAACCTCGTTCAACCGGGCCGTTCGGGCACTGGGAGGGCGCCGCTGGCAGGCCCTGCACCGGGCGGTGCATGGGGGGGCAGGATTGGCGATCCTGCATTTTTTCTGGATGCGCGCCGGCAAGAACGATTTTGCGGAAGTCGCCCTCTATGGTGCCATCCTCGCGGTGCTGCTGGGCTGGCGCCTGTGGCGGCGCATGGCCGCCGGTGCATCGCGGCCGGCGGGGCAGGGCAAGGCTGCTTCGATACCTTGATCGCTATATTATTTATAGCTTCAATTGATTGTTGTGTAAGCGCTGGAGGCTTTTTTACCAAGTATTTATGCTTACGCGTTGACTGCCCGCAGCGCTGGCCGCAGTTGCCTGGTCACGGGGTCGATGTGGGCGGTGGGGATCTGGTAGGCGCGATCATCAAAGAGGTCGATGCCGCACATGAGGTTTTCGATCCAGTCCAGAAAATCGTTGATTGCCTTCTTGCCCGCGATGGGAGCGCCATGCTGGGGCACCAGCATGGCGATGTCCAGCTGGCGCGCCATGCGCACCCACAGCCGCAGGATCTTGTTGGACACCATGTAGCGGCGGTGAAAACCTTCCATGCGCGGGATGTGCGGTCCCAGATCTGTCACAGGAATGCGCGCCTCGGCTCCGGACGTCATCGACACCCCGAGGTCGCCGGTGAACAGGATGCGGCTGACCGGATCGTAGAAATGGAAGTTGCCCTCGGAGTGCATGAAGTGTGCGGGCAACAGCACCAGCTCATGGCGGCCCAAAGGCAGGTGGCCACCCCCGTCCGGCACGCCGATCACGCGGTTTTCGGTCTTGCCCACCTTCGTGAAATGTGGGGCAAACCGCTCCCATACGCGTGAAATCACCAGGGATGCCTGGGTGGTGCTCATCCAGCGGTCCAGCGAGGCAATGATGTCCGGATCGGCGTGTGACGCAATGATGTACGAGAGTTTGCTGGGGGGGAAATGCTTGGACATCCCCATGAACAGTTCATTGAAAGCCAGGTTGCCACCCGGGTCGATGATGGCGCCCGTGTCATCGTCAACGATCAGGAATTGGTTGGCCTGGACCGCTTGCCCATCTTCTTCGATGAGGTCGGTGAACATGATGCAGGCGTGATTCTTGTCGCGATAGAGTTCCAGGGCCATGTCGATACTGCGGTGCGATAAAGCGCCGACTGTACGATTAACCACGTTTTCAGTGCTTGATAAAAATCAAGCCTCTGTTTTTGACTTGCGTCATCCACTGGCCGGCCATCTCCGGCGGTGCAGTTACCGGGGCGCGGACGCGGGTGCTGCAGGTGCTGTCTCTAAAGGGGAGAGCGTTTCCGGCAACGTGGCCCGTTGTGTGGCCTCGGGTGCGGCGGGGAGATACAAGGGGCCGCGCTGCCCGCAGCCCAGCAATGCCGCCGCACTGGTGGCAAGGGCAAAGGTCCTGATTAGAATTTGGAAAACTTTCACCATGCGTAATTGTAATGACCGACCTTGAATTCCTGGACCAGGCCGAGAAACTGCTGCTTGCCGTGGAGCGCAGTTGCGATCGCATCAATGACGATGGCGATGCCGATGTGGACAGCCAGCGCACTGGCGGCATGGTGACCCTGACATTCTCCAACCGCAGCCAGATCATCATCAATCTGCAAAAACCACTGCATGAAGTGTGGATGGCGGCAAAATCGGGCGGATACCACTACCGGTTTGATGGGGTCGCCTGGCAAGACACCAAGGGTGCCGGTGAATTCTTTCAACAGCTGAGCCAGGACGCAGAGCGCCAGTCTGGTACCTCTTTGCGATTCCACACCTGACCCACGCGGCGCTTGAAAGGGTGCGAGCGTAGGCAGCCTTGCGTTGGCACAACCCAGTGCATGCATTGCGCCTGCGGCGCCCGCTTTGCAGGCACCGCAGGACCACCCCCTGCAACGAATCAGTTGCGAAACAGATCGAGGATGCGACCGCGTTCTTCGGGAGGGGGCGGTGCCTGGGGGGCCAGCGTCGATGGGGCGGAGGACTGGCTTTCCTGTCCCACTTTCGCAACGCCTGCGTTGCGCGCGAATTCTTCGTAGAACCACTCGCCGCCCACATTCACCACGCCGGGTGGCACAGTGGATTCCATGACTGGCACCCCCTTGAGGGCCTGTTCCATGAAGTTGATCCACACCGGCAAGCTCAGCCCGCCCCCGGTTTCGCGGCTGCCCAGGTTACGGGGTTTGTCGTAGCCAATCCAGGTCACTGCGGTCAGGGTGGGCTGATAGCCCGCGAACCAGGCGTCCACAGAGTCATTGGTGGTGCCGGTCTTGCCATGCAAGTCAGGCCGTTTCAGGGTGGCCTGCGCTTTGGCGGCAGTTCCTGAGCGCGCGACTTCCTGCAGCAGGTTGTCCATGATGAAGGCATTTCTTGCATCAATGGCGCGTGGCAGTTCGCTGGCAGCGGGAGCCGGGTTTTCGGAAATCACGCGACCTTTTTGGTCGGTCACGCGCGCGATCAGCCATGGGTTGACGCGGTAGCCACCATTGGCAAATACCGAATAGGCAGACGCCATCTGCAACGGAGTGACCGAGCCCGCACCCAATGCCATGGTCAGGTAGGCCGGGTGCTTCTCTGCCTCGAATCCGAACCGGGTCACCCAATCCTGTGCCGTCTTGGGGCCCACCGCCTGCAAGATGCGGATGGAAACCATGTTCTTGGATTTTGCGAGGCCCGTGCGCATGGTCATGGGTCCATCGTATTTGCCGTCGTAGTTCTTGGGCTCCCAGGGCTGGCCACCGGTGACGCCTGCATCAAAAAAGAGCGGGGCGTCATTGATGACGGTGGCCGGAGTAAAGCCCTTCTCCAGTGCCGCGGAGTAGATGAATGGCTTGAAGCTGGACCCTGGCTGGCGCCAGGCCTGCGCTGCGTGGTTGAACTTGTTCTTGTCAAAGTCAAACCCCCCCACCAGCGCCTTGATGGCGCCACTGCGCGGATCCAGCGCAACCAGGGCGCCTTCCACCTCGGGCAATTGGGTGATTTCCCAGGCGTTCTTGGGCGTCTTAACAACACGGATGACAGCACCACGCCGAATCCTGATGTTGGGGGGCGCTTTGTCGCTCAGACCGGACTGTGCGGGCTTGAGCCCATCGCCCGTGATCTCCAGTGTGTCGCCATTGGCGCGCGCTGCCACAATCTTGCGTGCAGTGGACTCCAGCACCACGGCAGACATGACATCGCCATTGTCCGGATGACCGGCCAGTGCTTCGTCAATCGCGTCCTCCACATCCTCCGGGGCCTTGGGGAGATCGACGAATTGTTCTGGGCCGCGGTACTGCTGGCGTCGCTCATAGTCCATGATGCCACGCCGCAGGGCCGCGTAGGCGGCATCCTGGTTGGCTGCATTCAGCGTGGTGTACACGTTCAGCCCGCGGGTGTACGCCTCATTGCCGTACTGGCTGAAGATCAGTTGCCGCACCATCTCGGCGACATATTCGGCATGGACACGCGTGTTGTCCTGCCCTGATCGGATCTTGAGTTCTTCCTTCTTTGCGGCCGCAGCTTCCTGGGCCGTGATGAAGCCGTTCTCTTCCATCCGTTCAATGATGTAGAGCTGGCGCACCCGGGCGCGCTTGGGGTTGCTGATGGGGTTGTACGCAGAAGGCGCCTTGGGCAGGCCTGCCAGCATCGCCGCTTCTGCAATGGAAACCGACTTGAGCGGTTTACCGAAATAGGCCTCGGATGCAGCAGCAAATCCATAGGCACGATTGCCCAGGTAAATCTGATTCATATAAATCTCGAGAATCTGGTCTTTTGTGAGCAAATGTTCGAGTTTGAATGTCAGTAATATTTCGTAAATTTTCCGTGTAAATGTTTTTTCGGATGAAAGGTAAACATTGCGCGCCACTTGCATTGTGATGGTCGATGCACCCTGGCTTTTGACGCGACCCAGATTGGCCAGGACTGCACGCAGCATTCCTTTGTAATCAACGCCACCGTGCTGGAAGAACCGGGTGTCTTCGATGGCCAGCACAGCATCCTTCACAACGGTGGGAATTTCCCCGATGGGAGTCAGGTTGCGGCGCTCGTCGCCAAATTCCCCCAGCAATGCTCCCTCCGACGAGTAGATCCGCAGCGGCAGCTTGGGCCTGTAGTCGGCAAGGTCGGACACGTCGGGAAGATTGGGGTAGGCCATGGCGAGTGCCACACCGATGACCAGAAGCAAGGCCAGCGCACCCGCCAAGCCGAGCCCGCCGACCCATAGAAAGGCGCGAAAAATCCAGCGCAACCCGCCAGAACTTTGGGTGTTCGTTGAAGCGCGTTTTTGGGGGTGCTTTTGGGTGGGCGGCGGCGTCATATCGCTCCGGAAGAAACCAGCATTATAAAAACGGCGGCTTCCGATTCGGTCATTCAGGAGGCTGCATGATCTTACGGCCAACCACGGTGGCACGCGAACGCGCCCGAGACACTACTGGGCGGTCAACAATCGTCTGCTTTTGACAACGTTCAAAACAACGCACGCGGCCAAAACGCTTTGCTGGTCAACTACCTTACTGATAGCATTCATGTGAAGTGTTAAGTTTTGTTGCTTTGTGTTGGCAAGTTACAGGAGACCAATCTTGATCTCTACGGGGTCTTTTTTTAGTCGCCAGTCCGCTCCGCTGCTGGGGATCGACATCAGCTCTTCCAGCGTCAAGCTGGTGGAGCTAGGGCATGACAAGGCCGGTAGCCTGGTGCTTGAGCGCTGCGCGATTGAGCCGCTGGAACGTGGATGGATTACAGACGGTAACATCGAAAAATTCGATGAGGTTGCGGATGCATTGCGCCGGCTCATCAAAAAGAGCGGCACACGCACCAAGAACGTTGCCTTGGCATTGCCGCCATCCGCAGTGATCACCAAGAAGATCACGCTGCCTGGCGGGATGACCGAGCAGGAGCTCGAGGTCCAGGTCGAGTCCGAGGCGAACCAGTACATACCCTTCTCGCTGGATGAGGTCAGTCTGGACTTTTGCGTGATCGGGCCCAACAAAAATGCACCCGGCGACGTGGATGTGCTGATTGCTGCCTCGCGGCGTGAGAAGGTGCAAGACCGGCAAGGGCTTGCCGAAGCGGCGGGGCTGAAGCCCGTGGTCGTAGACATCGAATCGCATGCCTCCAGGCTTGCTGCTGGCCGTTTGATCGAAGCACTGCCCAACAAGGGCGTGGATGCGCTGGTGGCATTGTTTGAAGTGGGTGCGCTCACGACGAGCATGCAGGTCATCCGCAATGAAGAAGTCTTGTACGACCGCGATCAGGCTTTCGGTGGGGCGCAACTGACACAGCTCATCGTGCGCCAATACGGTTTTTCCGTCGAAGAGGCCGAGAGTAAAAAACGCAATGGCGACCTTCCTGAAGATTATCAAGTTGCCGTACTTCGTCCCTTCGTGGAAAGCATGGCTCAGGAAATCGGCCGAGCGCTGCAATTCTTTTTTACCAGCACGCCGCACAACCGGGTTGATCACATCATGCTGGCGGGTGGCTCGGCGCCGCTGCCTGGCTTGACGGAAGCGGTCACCCAGCAAACCGGTTTTGCTTGCAGTGCTGTCAATCCGTTTGATGGCATGGAGATTGGAAGTTCCGTCCGGCTGAAGAAAATGGTGCGTGAAGCTCCGTCGTATCTCACGTCATGTGGTTTGGCTATGCGGAGGTTTCTGCAGTGATATTGATCAATTTGCTCCCGCATCGGGAGGCTGCACGTAAACGCAGGCGCGAGGCTTTTCAGGCAACGATGTTTGCATCGTTTCTTCTGGGCCTCGCTATCGCTGGGGCTATCTATTGGTGGTTCCAGGTGATGATTACGGAGCAGCAAGAGAAGAATAGTTTTCTTCAAGGTGAAATCAAGGTCCTTGAAGGACAAATCAAGGAAATTGCGTCCATTGAAGAGGAAATTGCTGCTCTGCGTGCAAGGCAAAAGGCCGTGGAAGATCTGCAGTCTGACCGCAATTTGCCCGTGCATTTGCTGAACGAACTTGTCAGGCAATTGCCGGATGGTGTCTACATCACCAGCATGAAACAAGATGGCCAGACCATTTCCATGCAGGGCATGGCGCAATCCAACGAGCGTGTTTCGGAAATGCTGCGAAATCTCGCCAACAACACCCCCTGGTTTTCGAAGCCGGAGCTGGTGGAGATCGTGGCCAGCAATGTGGCATTGACTCCGCGAGACCAGCGCCGTGTGGGTGCCTTCAATTTGAGGTTTCAGCTTGTGAGATCCAGTGAAGCCCAAAAGGCCATGGATGCTGCTAGTTCAGCTGTTGCTGCGTCGGCTGGAAAGTAACGTATGGCGAAAAAACAACCCTCAAAGATCGATTTCGCTGCGCTGCAGGAAAATCTTCAGCGACAGTTCAAAAATCTGGATACCAAAGACCCCTCTCTTTGGCCCATTTTGCCCAAAATTCTGCTCTGTGCATTCATTGCCATCGGTGTTGCCGTTGTCCTCTGGTTCGTGCAATTGACGGATTATCAGGCAGAGCTGGAGATGGAGCGTGGCAAGGAAGTTGCACTTCGTGAGGACTACACGAAAAAGCTTGTGAAGGCCGTTAGCCTTGAAGCACTCAAGAAACAGCGGGAACAGATTCAGCAATATGTGATTCAACTTGAGAAGCAATTGCCCAGCAAGGCGGAAATGGCGGCCTTGTTGTCCGATATCAACCAGGCAGGGTTGGGGCGGAGCTTGCAATTTGAATTGTTTCGTCCTGGTCAAATCGTCGTCAGGGATTATTATGCAGAGCTTCCGATTGCCGTCCGGGTAACGGGAAAATACCATGACATGGGCTCATTCGCTTCGGATGTGGCGCATTTGTCCCGTATCGTGACTTTGAATAACATTTCCATTGTTCCTGCGGGTAAAGAAGCCGGTATCTTGGCCATGGATGCCACGGCGCGCACTTTCCGTTACCTCGATCCTGAAGAAATTCAAGCACAAAAGAATGCCGGAGGTAAGAAATGATGTGGTCCGGCCGTCTGGCTTTATTATGTTGTGCTGCCGTTCTGTGCGGTTGCGGTTCGACGGAAGAGGATGAATTGCGCCAATGGATGGCGGATCAGCGTGCCAACACCAAGCCGCGCATTACCCCCCTTTCCGAGCCCAAGCAGTTTCAACCGCAAGCATATACGGTGGAGAATGGTGTCGAGCCGTTTAATCAGTTGAAACTCATGCAGGCACTGCGGCGGGATTCGGTGCAAGTGGCCTCCAATGCCACATTGATTGCTCCCGAAATGGCTCGCAGAAAAGAGCCATTAGAGGTTTTTCCGCTGGATGCCATGGTAATGGTTGGCAGCCTGAACAAGACCGGAACGCCTACGGCACTACTCAAAGTAGATAATTTGTTGTACCAGGTTCGGGTAGGAAATTACCTTGGCCAGAATTATGGAAAAATCATCAAAATTTCCGAAACGGCAATTAGCTTGCGCGAGATAGTTCAAGACGCCACGGGAGATTGGATAGAGCGTACCGCTTCGCTTGAACTGCAGGAGGGAAAGAAATGACAACGAAAAATATCTGGGTAACGAACCGCTGCCGAAATGCCATATTTGCGGTAGTGGCCACGCTGGCTGCAGCGGCTGCCATGGCGCAAAGTGCGATCGAGGCTGTCACTGGCACGATGCAAGGTGGTGCCGAGGTAGTTCGTGTTGAGCTATCGCAGCCGCTCTCTGCGGTACCGACTGGCTTTGCAATTCAGTCACCAGCGCGTATCGCGCTGGATTTTCCTGGAACCACCAATGCAATGGGGCGATCCGTTGTCGATGTGAATCAGGGAAATTTAAAGTCCATCAACGTCGTACAAGCTGGTGATCGGTCTAGGCTGGTTCTGAATCTCAAACAGCCCACCTCTTACCAGGCGGAGCTGCAAGGCAAGACACTGCTTATTTCTCTGTTGCCTGTTAACACCTCGGTGGCAGCTTCGCCGCAGTCCACTACCACGATATTTGCGGCAAGCGGCGGCAGCGACACGCTTCCTTTGAAGGATGTGGATTTTCGCCGGGGCGCAGATGGTTCTGGCCGCATCATCGTCAGCCTTGCCAATAGCCAGGTGGGTGTAGATCTGCAACGGCAAGGCAAAGGACTCAATGTCGATTTTCTCCGCTCGTCCTTGCCAGAAGGGCTGCGCCGGCGCCTTGACGTGACGGATTTTGGAACACCTGTTCAGTTGGTGACGACCTCGCAGCAGGGTGACCGCGTCCGCATGGTCGTAGAGCCTGTTGGCGAATGGGAGCACAGCGCCTACCAAAGCAATAATCAATTTGTCGTGGAGATTCGCCAAAAGAAGGTTGATCTGACCAAGTTGACCCAGGGGCCTGGCTATAGCGGTGAAAAACTCTCGCTGAATTTCCAGAACATTGAAGTCCGCTCCCTGCTGCAGGTGATTGCCGATTTCACCAATTTCAACATCGTGACCTCCGACAACGTGACGGGTTCGCTCACGCTTCGGTTGAAGGATGTTCCATGGGATCAAGCGCTCCAGATCATCATGGATGCCAAAGGTTTGGGCATGCGAAAGTCCGGGACCGTGCTGTGGATTGCACCGAAAGATGAGATCGACGCGCGGACCAAGAAGGATTTCGAAGCTGCTTTGGCGATTCAGAAATTAGAACCATTGAAGACGCAGGCTTTCCAGCTGAACTACGCCAAAGCGGCAGACATGATTACTCAGCTGACAAACAGTTCAAGTAGTAGTAGTGGTGGTAGTGGTACTTCCACGCGATTCTTGACAGAGCGGGGGAGCGCCATTTCCGAGCCGCGCACGAATCAGCTTTTTGTAACTGACACGCCCAGCAAACTGGAAGAAGTACGCCAATTACTGCTGACACTCGACGTGGCAGTGCGCCAGGTTCTTATTGAGGCGCGAATTGTGGAGGCCCGTGATACTTTTGGTCGATCGCTGGGCGTGCGGCTGGGCGCTGCAGATCTGCGTGTAAATCGAGACGGTAATGGTGCTGTTATTGGAGGAACTGGTTATGGGGTTGGTGGTAACCGCGCTACATTTGGTACCAGCTACAGCAATGCAGTTGCTTCGACTCTTGGCACTACGGTGAATACAAACGGAAACTTTGTCAATCTGCCAGCAAGTTTGTCAAATGTCAGCAGTGTGGGGAGTTTTGCTCTCTCTATTTTTAATTCCGCCGCCAATAGGTTTCTGACGCTCGAGCTTTCCGCCATGGAAGCGGACGGTAAGGGCAAGATTGTATCGAGCCCACGGATCATTACTGCGGACCAAACCAAGGCCCTGATCGAGCAGGGTACGGAATATCCATATTCGATTACAGCACCCAATGGTGCTACCACATTGGCTTTCAAGAAGGCCGTCCTGAAGCTGGAGGTTATCCCTCAAATAACACCTGAAGGCAATATAATTCTCGACTTGGATATCAATAAAGACAGTCGTGGTGAAACAACGACTCAAGGTGTCGCCATTGATACCAAGCATATCAAAACGCAGATATTGATCGAGAATGGTGGAACCGTGGTGATTGGTGGTATTTTCGAGATGGAAGAAACCAATCAAGAAAATAAGATTCCAGTACTGGGTGATGTTCCTGTTTTAGGAAATTTGTTCAAGAGCAGGACGAAGGAATCTTCTAAACGTGAAATGCTCGTCTTTATCACGCCGAAAGTCATTTCTGATCGCGGACCAGTCCGATAAGAAGTACTTTTAAAAGAAACCGTGGAATCATCCGGTTCTTGGAGCTGACCTGCGCGGTTCTGGTGGTGATTTATCGCAATCGAACTGCAGGCTGGCAGTTGGTCATTTTCAGAGACCAATTGCAAGGGTTGGGTCTTGCTTTCATTGCAGTATCCGACGGGTTACTGAAGGGCCTCGAAATCCAGTGTAATCAAGGCCCGTGCGTGTCGTACTGAATGTCATGTTGCGTTAGCCTTTGATGGGTTGAATGCCGGCAACGCGCCGGCATTTTTCCGTGTCACGGTGTGATATATCGCATCAGGCGAGAAATTTTCTGTTGGAAATCCACCGCTCAATACTGTGTCTGGTTTGCCTGCATATGGTGCTGCGTGCGGCGCTATTTCAGGATCGCCACGCCTCATTCTTCGTGGAAATCTTTCGCTGGTCGTTTATTGACGGTCGTGGTGGGTTGGTAGATGGGAGTCACGATGAAGAGGAGGGCTTGATTGCATGGATCGATGGTCTGTGTCTCTGTGGTCTTCCGTGGTCGGTAACGCTGGCTGTGCTGAGGGTCGATTGCAGGTGCCGCCGAATTGGCGCTTGGCCTGCCCTAAACTAGCCACACCATGTCCACAGTCCATACACTCCCAAATTCAGCACTGCATCCCACCTCTGTTACATCGCCGGTTACTTCGTCGGATGTATTTCGGTCGGAGACCGCGCCAATGCCGTGCCAGGAAACGGTTGTCATTGACTTGGGTGAGCGAAGCTACGCCATCGCGATTGGCCCTGGCCTGTTCGATACGCCTGCGACCTATACCGCGCTGCCTGCCGCCGCCGCTGCCCTCATCGTCACCAACACCACCGTAGCTCCGTTGTACGGTGACGCCTTGCGCACCGCACTGGCGCCGAAGTACGCGCAAGTGCACCTGGTGGTCCTGCCCGACGGTGAAGAACACAAAAACTGGCAGACCCTGAACCTGATTTTTGATGCCCTGCTGCAGCATGGTTGCGACCGCAAGACCGTGCTGTTCGCCCTGGGCGGCGGTGTTGTCGGCGACATGACGGGCTTTGCCGCCGCCAGCTACATGCGCGGTGTGCCCTTCGTACAGGTGCCCACCACGTTGCTGGCACAGGTCGATTCTTCGGTGGGGGGAAAGACAGCCATCAACCATCCGTTGGGCAAGAACATGATCGGCGCGTTCTACCAGCCGCAGTTGGTGGTGTGCGACCTGGCCACGCTCGATACCCTGCCGCCGCGCGAGCTCAGCGCTGGCCTGGCCGAAGTCATCAAGTACGGGCCGATTGCCGACATGGACTTCATGGCCTGGCTGGAAGAAAACATGGAGGCACTGCTGGCCCGCGACCGTACGGCGCTGGCGCATGCGGTGCGGCGCAGTTGCGAGATCAAGGCCTGGGTAGTGGGGCAGGACGAGCGCGAGGCCGGGCTGCGTGCCATTTTGAACTTTGGCCACACCTTTGGCCACGCCATCGAAGCGGGCATGGGCTACGGCGCATGGCTGCATGGCGAGGGTGTGGGTGCCGGCATGGTGATGGCGGCCGAGCTGTCGCGCCGGCTGGGCCTGGTGGACGACGCGTTTGCGGCGCGCTTGAGCGCGCTGGTGCAGCGTGCTGGGTTACCCCTGCGTGGGCCGGTGCTGGACGCTGGGGACAATGCCGGCCGCTACCTGGAGCTGATGCGCGTGGACAAGAAATCCGAGGCGGGCGAAATCCGCTTCGTGCTGATCGACGGGCCAGGCCAGGCTTGCGTGCGCGCCGCGCCCGATGCGCTGGTGCGCGAGGTGATTGACGCCTGTTGCGCCGGGTGAGGCGCATGGATTGATTCTTATGGAAGAAATGGCCATTAATGTCATGGTTGCAAGCGTTTTTCATTAAAGCGCTAGAGGCCAATTTGATTCAAAACTCTTCTCTGGCGTGCTATGCCTGCGACCCTGCGCTGTCGCGCGGGCGCCGCTACCCCGAAGCTGCCGCGCCCACGCGCACCGACTACCAGCGCGACCGCGACCGTATCGTGCACTCGTCGGCGTTCCGTCGGCTGGTGTACAAAACCCAGGTTTTTCTGAACCACGAGGGCGATCTGTTTCGCACGCGGCTCACGCATTCGCTGGAGGTGGCCCAGCTGGGGCGCTCGATTGCGCGGTCCTTGTGCATCAACGAAGATCTGGTGGAGGCCATTTCGCTGGCCCATGATCTGGGCCACACCCCTTTCGGGCACGCCGGGCAGGACGCACTCAACGGCTGCATGCAGGCCCATGGCGGGTTCGAGCACAACCTGCAGAGCCTGCGGGTTGTGGACCAGCTGGAAGAGCGCTATCCCGACTACGACGGCATCAATCTCAGCTTCGAGACACGGGAGGGTGTGCTCAAGCATTGCTCGCAGTCCAATGCGCTGCGGCTGGAGGCCGCTGAACCGGATGGAGTGGGTGGACGATTTCTGCGCAGGGAACAGCCCAGCCTGGAGGCGCAGCTGTGCAATCTGGCCGATGAAATTGCCTACAACGCGCACGACATCGACGACGGTGTGCGTTCGGGTCTGATCACGCTGGCGCAATTGGCCGAGGTGGAGCTGTTTGACCGTTACCGCCGGGTGGCCGAAGCCGAGCACCCGCACCTGGTGGGTGCTGCGATGGAGCGGCGCCTGCTGTATGAAACCATCCGGCGCATGCTCAGTGCGCAGGTGTACGACGTGATTGATGCCACCCGTGCAGCGCTGGCCGATGCCGCGCCACGCAGTGTGGCCGATGTGCGCCGGGCCCCAGCGCTGGTGGGCTTCAGCGCCCCCATGCGGGCACAGTCCTCGGAGCTGAAGCGCTTTCTGTTCAAGAACCTCTACCGCCATCCGCAGGTGGGGGAGACCACCGGGCGCGCGCAGCGTGTGGTGACCGGGTTGTTCGCGGCTTACGTGTCCGAGCCCGGCGAGATGAAACCCCGCTTTACCCGCCAGGCCATGGAGGGCGAACCTTCGGTGCGTGCCCGGGCGGTGGCCGATTTCATTGCCGGCATGACCGACCGCTTTGCAGCGCGCGAGCACGAGCGCCTTACCGGCCTGCGCTTGCTGGGCTGAGGTGCCGGGAGCGCGTCCGCTGCAGATGCCGTGGCAGCGGGCCGGTAAAATGGCACTCCCTTGTTGTCGCCTTTCGAATCCACCTGCCATGAACCTTGCCACCCCTGCGTCGCCCTCCGCGTCCTCAGAACGGGCCGACCTCGTGACGGCAGACATGGTGCGCTGGCTGGAGCGGGCGGTGATCGGGCTCAATCTGTGCCCCTTTGCCAAGGGCGTGCATGCCAAGGGGCAGATTCACTATGTGGTGAGCGCCGCCACCGATACCGCAGCGCTGGCGCAGGACTTGCGGCGCGAGCTGGCCGATCTGGCCGCAACCCCTGCGGAGGTGCGCGACACCACCTTGCTGATGGCGCCAGGCTGCCTGCAGGATTTTCTGGAATTCAACGATTTCCTCGACGTGGCCGAAGGTGTTCTCCAAGAGTTGGACCTCGATGGAACCCTGCAGATTGCCAGCTTTCATCCCCAGTTCCAGTTTGCCGGAACGGACGCGGACGATGTCACCAACTGCACCAACCGCGCGCCGTATCCCACCTTGCACCTGCTGCGCGAAGGCAGCATTGACCGGGCGGTGCAGGCCTACCCCGAAGCGGAGGCCATCTATGAGCGCAACATGGAAGTGCTGGAGCAGCTGGGCATGACGGGCTGGCAGGCGCTGGAGGTGGGGGCAAGTATGAGTACGACGGCTGCCGCATCGCCAACGCCCAAGGACCTGGCATGAAGGCCGCGCACAACAAGGCCGCCGTCAACGCGACCGGCAAGAATGCCCCTGCGGCCAGCGCTGAGCTGTCCGAGCTGCGCCCGGGCCAGTCCGTTGAGCTGCTGAAGGAACTGCACATCCTCACGCGCGAAGGGCGCTTGAACCAGGATTCACGGCGCAAGCTCAAGCAGGTGTACCACCTGTTCAACTTCATCGAACCCTTGCTGCAGGAGCTGTCGGAGGGCGGGCGCAGCCCCACGTTGGCCGACCATGGCGCGGGCAAGTCGTATCTGGGCTTCATCCTGTACGACCTGTATTTCAAGGCACTGGGGCGCGGCCACATCTATGGCATCGAGTGGCGTGCCGAGCTGGTCGAAAAATCGCGTGCGCTGGCCGAGCGGCTGGGGTTCGGGCGCATGTCCTTCCTGAATCTTTCGGTGGCCGCATCCACCGGCGCGGCGGAGCTGCCCGAACGCATCGACGTGGTGACCGCGCTGCACGCCTGTGATACTGCCACCGACGATGCCATTGCCTTCGGCCTGCAAAAGCAGGCGCGTGCCATGATCATCGTGCCCTGTTGCCAGGCTGAAATGGCGGCCTGTCTGCGCCAGGGCAAGGCGCTGCAACTGGCGCGCACGCCGCTGGCCGAGCTGTGGCGCCACCCGCTGCACACGCGCGAGCTGGGCAGCCAGGTGACGAATGTGCTGCGCTGCCTGCACCTGGAAGCCAGCGGCTACCAGGTCACGGTGACCGAACTGGTGGGCTGGGAGCACAGCATGAAAAATGAACTGATCATCGCGCGCCATACCGGTCAGAAAAAGCGCAGCGCGCAGGAGCGGCTGCGCGCCATCCTGCGGGAGTTCGGTCTGGAGCAGGCGATGGGCGCGCGGTTCGGGTTGCCAGCGGATGGCATCGCCGTGCCGCAGGGCTGATCCGAGCCCCCCTCTTTAATGGGGGTCAGACTCCCATTAAGATTCAGGCTCCGTCATTGTCAGGAGCCCGCCATGGCCCGTTTGCCCCGTCTCACGCTTGCGGGCTATCCGCACCACATCATCCAGCGCGGCAACAACCGCCAGGTGATTTTTGTGGACCGGCAGGACTTCGAGACCATGCTGGCGCTGCTGGCCGAGAACGCGCAGAAGTTTGCCGTGGCCATTCACGCCTATGTGCTGATGGACAACCACTTTCACCTGCTGGCCACGCCGGCCACGGCCGAGGCGCTGCCGCTGATGATGCAGGCCGTGGGGCGCAGTTACGTGCGCTATTTCAATCAGCGCCATGGCCGCAGTGGCACGCTGTGGGAGGGGCGCTACCGCTCCACCCTGATCGAGAGCGAGCGCTACCTGCTGGCCTGCATGGTCTATATCGACCTGAACCCGGTGCGCGCCGGCATGGTGGCGCAGCCGGGCGCCTGGCCCTGGTCCAGTCATGCCCATTGCTTGGGGCAACGCATCGACAAGCTGGTCACGCCGCATGCCTTGTACTGGGCGCTGGGCAACACGCCGTTTGCACGCGAGGCAGCTTACGCCGCGCTGGTGCAGGCGGGGATTGGCAGCGGCGAGCAGGCGGCGCTGACCGATGCGGCGCTGCGTGGATGGGCGCTGGGCGATGCGGATTTCGTGGCGGAGCTGCAAAAAAAATCTCTCCGCAGAGTTACGAAAACCAGGCCAGGGCGGCCCAAACTGGCCGGAAAGTTACCAGCCAATTAAGTCTCCAGTGCTTGATGCATCAGTGTAAAACGCTATCAAATTAAATATGTCCCTTATTTAATTTGTTTCCATTTCCGTTGGGTTTAATTGGAGTCTGACCCCAAATATTGTGCTTGCCTGAATATGTTGCAATGCACTAATCTTGCGGTCCCTGCGAAAACTTGAGGAGTGCGCCATGACCACGGCTGCCGAGATCCAGCATCTGCAACAACACGGTTTGTATTCATCGGGCAACGAACACGACGCCTGCGGCCTCGGTTTTGTGGCCCACATCAAGGGCATCAAGCGCCACGACATCGTGACGCAGGCCCTGAAGATCCTGGAAAACATCGACCACCGTGGCGCGGTGGGTGCCGACCCGCTGATGGGTGATGGCGCAGGCATCCTGATCCAGATCCCCGACGCGCTCTACCGCGAAGAAATGGCCAAGCAGGGCGTGACCCTGCCAGCCGCCGGTGAATACGGTGTGGGCATGATCTTCCTGCCCAAGGAGCATGCCTCCCGCCTGGCCTGCGAGCAGGAGATGGAGCGCGCGATCAAGGCCGAAGGCCAGGTGCTGCTGGGCTGGCGCGATGTGCCGGTGAATGTGGACATGCCCATGTCGCCCACCGTACGCAAGAAGGAGCCCATCCTGCGCCAGGTCTTCATTGGCCGTGGCAACGACGTGATCGTGCAGGATGCACTGGAACGCAAGCTGTACGTGATCCGCAAGACGGCCAGCGCCAACATCCAGGCACTCAAGCTCAAGCACAGCAAGGAATACTACGTTCCATCCATGTCCAGCCGCACCGTGGTCTACAAGGGCCTGCTGCTGGCCGACCAGGTGGGTGTGTATTACAAGGACCTGTCGGACGAGCGTTGCGTCTCGGCCATCGGCCTGGTGCACCAGCGCTTCTCCACCAACACCTTCCCCGAGTGGCCTTTGGCCCACCCCTACCGCTACGTGGCACACAACGGTGAAATCAACACCGTCAAGGGCAACTACAACTGGATGAAGGCGCGCGAAGGCGTGATGGCCTCGCCCGTGCTGGCGGCCGACCTGCAAAAGCTCTACCCCATCAGCTTTGCTGACCAGTCCGACACCGCCACGTTCGACAACTGCCTCGAACTGCTCACCATGGCCGGCTACCCCATCAGCCAGGCCGTGATGATGATGATCCCCGAACCCTGGGAGCAGCACACCACCATGGACGAGCGCCGCCGCGCCTTCTATGAGTACCACGCCGCCATGCTGGAGCCCTGGGATGGCCCGGCCTCCATCGTGTTCACCGACGGCCGCCAGATCGGCGCCACGCTGGACCGCAACGGCCTGCGCCCCTCGCGCTACTGCATCACCGATGACGACCTGGTCATCATGGGCTCCGAATCGGGCGTGCTGCCCATCCCCGAGAACAAGATCGTGCGCAAGTGGCGCCTGCAGCCCGGCAAGATGTTCCTGATCGACCTGGAGCAGGGCCGCATGATCGATGACGATGAGCTGAAAGCCAACGTCGTCAACACCAAGCCCTACAAGCAGTGGATCGAGAACCTGCGCATCAAGCTCGACAGCATCGAAGCCGGTGCCGGGGCCTCCGCGCCACAAGTGGCTGACCTGCCGCTGCTGGACCGCCAGCAGGCCTTCGGCTACACGCAGGAAGACATCAAGTTCCTGATGGCGCCCATGGCCAAGAACGGCGAGGAGGGCATTGGCTCCATGGGCAACGACAGCCCGCTGGCCGTGCTCTCGGGCAAGAACAAGCCGCTGTACAACTACTTCAAGCAGCTGTTCGCCCAGGTGACCAACCCGCCGATCGACCCGATCCGCGAGGCCATCGTGATGTCGCTCAACAGCTTCATCGGTCCCAAGCCCAACCTGCTGGACATCAACCAGGTCAACCCGCCGATGCGGCTCGAAGTGAGCCAGCCCGTGCTCGACTTTGCCGGCATGGCCAAGCTGCGCGACATCGAGCGCCACACGAACGGCAAGTTCAAGAGCGCCACCATCGATATCACCTACCCGCTGAGCTGGGGCCGTGAAGGTGTCGAGGCCAAGCTGGCCTCGCTGTGCGCGCAGGCGGTGGACGCCATCAAGGGCGGCGCCAACATCCTCATCATCAGCGACCGCGCCGTGAGCGCCACGCAGGTGGCCATCCCCGCGCTGCTGGCGCTGTCAGCCATCCACCAGCACCTGGTGGGCGCGGGCCTGCGCACCACGGCCGGCCTGGTGGTCGAAACGGGCACCGCCCGCGAAGTGCACCATTTCGCCGTGCTGGCCGGCTACGGCGCCGAGGCCGTGCACCCCTACCTGGCCATGGAAACCCTGGCCGAGATGCACAAGGAACTGGGCGGCGATCTGTCGGCCGACAAGGCCATCTACAACTATGTCAAGGCCATCGGCAAGGGCCTGTCCAAGATCATGTCCAAGATGGGCGTGAGCACCTACATGAGCTACTGCGGCGCCCAGTTGTTCGAGGCCATCGGCCTGAACACGGACACCGTGGGCAAGTATTTCACCGGCACCGCCAGCCGCGTGGAAGGCATCGGCGTGTTCGAGATCGCCGAAGAAGCCATCCGCATGCACAAGGCGGCCTTTGGTGACGACCCCGTGCTCGAAACCATGCTGGACGCGGGCGGCGAATACGCCTGGCGCGCCCGGGGTGAAGAGCACATGTGGAGCCCCGACGCGATTGCCAAGCTGCAGCACAGCACCCGCGCCAACAACTGGAACACGTACAAGGAATACGCCCAGATCATCAACGACCAGAGCAAGCGCCACATGACGCTGCGCGGCCTGTTCGAGTTCAAGATCGACCCCTCCAAGGCGATCCCGATCGACGAAGTCGAGCCCGCCAAGGAAATCGTCAAGCGCTTTGCCACTGGCGCCATGTCGCTGGGCTCCATCTCCACCGAGGCGCATGCCACCCTGGCCGTGGCCATGAACCGCATCGGCGGCAAGAGCAACACGGGCGAAGGCGGTGAGGACGCTGCGCGCTACCGCAATGAACTCAAGGGCATCCCGATCAAGAAGGGCGATACCTTGAAGAGCGTGATCGGCGCCGAGAACGTCGAGGTCGATCTGCCTTTGCAGGACGGCGACTCGCTGCGCAGTCGCATCAAGCAGGTGGCCTCGGGCCGCTTCGGTGTGACGGCCGAATACCTGTCGTCGGCCGACCAGATCCAGATCAAGATGGCCCAGGGCGCCAAGCCCGGCGAAGGCGGCCAGCTGCCCGGCGGCAAGGTGTCCAACTACATCGGCAAGCTGCGCCACAGCGTACCCGGTGTGGGCCTGATCTCGCCCCCGCCGCACCACGACATCTATTCGATCGAGGACCTGGCCCAGCTGATCCACGATCTGAAGAACGTCGCGCCGCATGCCGGCATCAGCGTCAAGCTGGTGTCCGAAGTGGGCGTGGGCACCATCGCTGCGGGCGTGGCCAAGTGCAAGAGCGACCACGTGGTGATCGCGGGCCATGACGGCGGCACGGGCGCATCGCCCTGGTCGTCCATCAAGCACGCGGGCGGCCCCTGGGAAATCGGCCTGGCCGAAACCCAGCAGACCCTGGTGCTGAACCGCCTGCGCGGCCGCATCCGCGTGCAGGCCGACGGCCAGATGAAGACCGGCCGCGACGTCGCCATCGGCGCGCTGCTGGGCGCCGACGAGTTCGGCTTTGCCACCGCTCCGCTGGTGGTCGAGGGCTGCATCATGATGCGCAAATGCCACCTCAACACCTGCCCCGTGGGCGTGGCCACGCAGGACCCAGCGCTGCGCAAGAAGTTCTCGGGCAAGCCCGAGCATGTGGTGAACTACTTCTTCTTCATTGCCGAAGAAGTGCGCCAGATCATGGCCCAGCTGGGCATCCGCAAGTTCGACGACCTGATCGGCCGTACCGACCTGCTCGACATGCGCCAGGGCCTGGAACACTGGAAGGCCCGTGGCCTGGACTTTGGCCGCCTGTTCGCGCAGCCCAACGTGCCCGCCGACGTGCCGCGCTTCCATGTGGATGTGCAAGACCACAACATCGGGCACACGCTGGACCGCAAGCTCATCGAGCGCAGCCAGCCTGCCATCGAAAAGGGCGAGCGCGTGCAGTTCATCGAAGTGGCGCGCAACGTGAACCGCTCCGTGGGCGCCATGCTCTCGGGCGCGGTGACCCGCGTGCACCCCGAAGGCCTGCCCGACGACACCATCCGCATCCAGCTCGAAGGCACGGGCGGCCAGTCGTTCGGCGCCTTCCTCACGCGCGGCATCACGCTGTACCTGATCGGCGACGCCAACGACTACACGGGCAAGGGCCTGTCGGGCGGCCGCGTCATCGTGCGTCCCAGCATCGACTTCCGCGGCGACACGGTGCGCAACACCATCGTGGGCAACACGGTGATGTACGGTGCCACCGCGGGGGAGTCCTTCTTCAGCGGCGTGGCAGGCGAGCGCTTTGCCGTGCGCCTGTCCGGCGCCACCACCGTGGTGGAAGGCACGGGCGACCATGGTTGCGAATACATGACGGGCGGCACCGTGGTGGTGCTCGGCAAGACCGGCCGCAACTTCGCCGCCGGCATGAGCGGCGGCGTGGCCTATGTGTACGACGAAGACGGCCAGTTCGACACCCGTTGCAACATGTCCATGGTCACGCTGGAGCGCATCCTGCCCTCGGCCGAACAGGAAGCCACGGTACCGCGCTCCATCTGGCACAACGACCAGACGGACGAAGCCCAGCTCAAGAAGCTGCTGGAAGACCACAACCGCTGGACGGGCAGCAAGCGCGCACGCGAGCTGCTCGACAACTGGGCCGCATCGCGCAGCAAGTTCGTCAAGGTTTTCCCGACCGAGTACAAGCGCGCGTTGTCTGAAATTTATGAACGAAAAGTGATGGAAGAGCAAGCTACGCCTGCGGTAGTAGCTACCAAAAAGGACGCGATCCCGGCCAAGTAAGGCGGCATTGCAACCCTTTGCACACCATTCATAGACAAGGACACCGACATCATGGGAAAGACCACCGGCTTCATGGAATACGAGCGCATCGAAGAGGGCTACAAGCCCGTGCCCGAGCGCCTGAAGCACTACAAGGAATTCGTCATCGGCCTCGACGAGAGCCAGGCCAAGCTGCAGGGTGCGCGCTGCATGGACTGCGGCACGCCGTTCTGCAACAACGGCTGCCCGGTGAACAACATCATTCCGGACTTCAATGACCTCGTGTACCACGCGGACTGGAAGAGCGCGATCGAGGTGCTGCACAGCACCAACAACTTCCCCGAGTTCACCGGCCGCATCTGCCCCGCGCCCTGCGAGGCCGCCTGCGTGCTCAACGTGAACGACGACGCCGTGGGCATCAAGTCCATCGAGCACGCGATCATCGACCGCGCCTGGGCCGAAGGCTGGGTGCAACCGCGCCCTGCCAAGCACCAGACGGGCAAGAAGGTGGCGGTGGTGGGTTCCGGCCCCGCAGGCTTGGCCGCTGCCCAGCAACTGGCCCGCGCAGGCCACAGCGTCACGCTGTTCGAGAAGAACGACCGTGTGGGCGGCCTGCTGCGCTATGGCATCCCCGACTTCAAGATGGAGAAGTCGCACATCGACCGCCGCGTCAAGCAGCTCGAAGCCGAAGGTGTGGTCATCCGCACCAGCGTGTTCGTGGGCGCCGCCAAGGACGGCCTGGGCAAGGACTCCAAGGTCACCAACTGGGCCAAGGAAACCGTCACGCCCGAGCAGCTGAACAAGGAGTTCGATGCTGTGCTGCTGACGGGGGGCGCCGAGCAGTCGCGCGACTTGCCCGTGCCGGGTCGCGAGCTCGATGGCATCCACTTTGCCATGGAGTTCCTGCCCCAGCAGAACAAAATCAACGCGGGCGACAAGCTCAAGGGCCAGATCCTGGCCACGGGCAAGCATGTCATCGTGATCGGTGGCGGCGATACAGGCAGCGACTGCGTGGGTACCAGCAACCGCCACGGAGCGGCCAGCGTGACCCAGTTCGAGGTGATGCCCCAGCCCCCCGAAGTGGAAAACCGCCCTCTGACCTGGCCCTACTGGCCGCTCAAGCTGCGCACCAGCTCTAGCCACGAAGAGGGCTGCGTGCGCGAGTTCGCCATCTCCACCAAGGAGTTCACGGGTGAAAAGGGCAAGGTCAAGGGCCTGACCACCGTGCAGGTCGAGTTCAAGGACGGCAAGCTGGTCGAGATCGCAGGTACCGAAAAGCACTACCAGGCCGACCTGGTGCTGCTGGCCATGGGTTTTGTGAGCCCGGTGGCGCCCGTGCTCGATGCCTTTGGCGTGGACAAGGATGCGCGCGGCAACGCCCGCGCCACCACGGAGTTCGACGGCGGCTACGCCACCAATGTGCCCAAGGTGTTCGCCGCCGGCGATATCCGCCGCGGGCAGAGCCTGGTGGTCTGGGCGATCCGCGAAGGCCGCCAGGCGGCGCGTGCGGTGGACGAGTTCCTGATGGGCTACTCCGACCTGCCGCGCTGAGCGGGCAACCGCACCGGCCTTTCCAACGGCGCCCGCGGGCGCCGTTGGTGTTTGTATTGCTACAATTTTAATAGCTTGAGGCGCTTGTCCAGTGCGCGCTGGTGCCATGCTTCGCTCGTTATCCCCAGGGTGGCGCATGGTGGCCAGGGTGCCGGCAGGCCGCATCGATGGGAGAATGCAGGGTTTTCCCGGGGCGTGAAACACTGCACCAGTGGTGGTGCATGCCCCCTCCGGCGTTGCCGTCCTGTCTGTTCTTTTTGAAAATCGTCACACCATGAAGAAAATTGCTGCTGTTGCTTTGCTGACCCTGGGCGCCGTACTGGCGGGATGCTCCAAGCAGGAGTCTGCCGCGCCCGCCGCCGCACCGGCGCCAGCCGCTGTCACCAAGATCGTCGTCGGCCTGGACGACAACTTCCCGCCCATGGGTTTTCGCAACGAGAAGAACGAACTGGTCGGTTTTGACATCGACATGGCCAGGGAGGCCGCCAAGCGCCTGGGCCTGGAAGTCGAATTCAAGCCCATCGACTGGAGCGCCAAGGAAGCCGAGCTGTCGGGCAAGCGCGTGGACGCGCTGTGGAACGGCCTGACCATCACCGAAGAGCGCAAGCAGAACATTGCGTTCACCGCGCCCTACATGGAAAACCACCAGATCATCGTGGTGCCTGCCAACTCCGCCATCAAGTCCAAGGCCGATCTGGCGGGCAAGGTGGTGGGCGCGCAGGAAGGCTCCAGCGCCGTCGATGCGATCAAGAAGGAAGACGCCGTCTTCCGGTCCTTCAAGGAGTTCAAGACCTTCGGCGACAACGTGACCGCCCTGATGGACCTGAGCACCGGCCGCCTGCAAGCCGTGGTGGTCGATGAGGTGGTGGGCCGCTACTACGTGGCCAAGAAGCCGGGCGACTACGCCGTGCTGGATGACAACTTCGGCACCGAGGAATATGGCGTGGGCCTGCGCAAGGACGACACCGAGCTGCACGGCAAGCTCGACAAGGCCCTGACCGACATGAAGCAGGATGGTGCTGCAGCGAAAATTGCCGAACAGTGGTTCGGCAAGAACATCATCAAGTAAGCTCCCCGCCATCAGGCCCGTGGCCCGCACCGGCAGCGCCCTTCATCGGCCTGCCGGTGTTTTTCGTTCACGCGACTGGAAGTCATTGCATGGACTACGTTCTCTCCCTCCTGGGGCCGCTGGCGCAGGGCGCCACAGTCACCCTGAAACTGTTTGCGATCACGCTGGCGCTGGCCGTGCCGCTGGGGCTGTTGCTGGCGCTGGCGCGGGTGTCGCATGTCAAGCCGTTGTCGGCGGCGGTGAATGGCTACATCTGGCTCATGCGGGGCACGCCGCTCATGCTGCAGATGCTGTTCATCTACTTTGCGCTGCCCTTCGTGCCGGTGATCGGGGTGCGCCTGCCCGACTTTCCGGCTGCCGTGGCGGCTTTTGCGCTGAACTACGCAGCCTACTTCGCCGAAATCTTCCGTGCGGGTATCCAGTCGGTGGACCGGGGCCAGTACGAGGCCGGCAAGGTGCTGGGCATGAACTACGGCCAGACCATGCGCCGCATCGTGCTGCCGCAGATGGTGCGCAGCATTCTGCCGCCCATGAGCAACGAGACCATCACCCTGGTCAAGGACACGTCCCTCATCTACGTGCTGGCCCTGAACGACCTGCTGCGTGCCGCGCGCGGCATCGTGCAGCGCGACTTCACCACCACGCCCTTCATCGTGGCCGCGGCCTTTTACCTGCTCATGACCCTGTTGCTTACCTGGGGTTTCCAGCGCCTGGAGAAACGCTATGCCAAGTACGACCAGTGACGCCGCGCCCATGATCGAGGCGCGCGACGTGCGCAAGCGCTTTGGCCACAACGAGGTGCTGCGCGGCGTGTCGCTGCGGGTAGCGCCCGGCGAGGTGGTGGCCATCATCGGCCCCTCGGGCTCGGGCAAGAGCACCTTTTTGCGCTGCCTGAATCACCTTGAAACCATCGACAGCGGCCATGTCGCCATCGAAGGCGAGGCGCTCGCCACCACCGATGCCCAGGGCCGCTGTACCTATGTGCCCGACGCCGAACTGCGCCGCATCTGCGCCAAGACCGGCATGGTGTTCCAGCACTTCAACCTGTTCCCGCACCTCACGGTGCTGGAGAACCTCATCGAGGCGCCGATGGTGGTGCAGGGCCTGGCGCGCGACGCTGCAGTAGCCCGCGCCGAGGCGCTGCTGGCCAAGGTGGGCCTGTCCCCGAAGCGCGACAACTACCCCGCGCGCCTGTCGGGCGGGCAAAAGCAGCGCGTGGCCATTGCGCGCGCGCTGTGCATGCAGCCCGACATCATGCTGTTCGACGAACCCACCTCCGCGCTCGACCCCGAGCTCACCGGCGAGGTGCTGCGCACCATGCGCGAACTGGCCGAGGAGCACATGACCATGCTGGTGGTCACCCACGAGATGGGTTTTGCACGCGAGGTGGCCCACACGGTGGCTTTCATGGACCAGGGCGAGCTGGTGGCAGCGCGTGCGGCGGGGGAGTTCTTTGCCGATCCAGGGCATGAGCGGGCGCGGGCGTTTTTGCAGCACATGCTGTGACTATGGGATGGAATGGGAATTTTTCCTTGCCTGGCAAGCGGTAGTAGCTATGGTTTTTATGGTTTTTGCTCGTTTTTCTGCTCCGGCCTGTCCCGCTACAGCACGCGCCAGGTCCCGCAAGGTGGGCCACGGTGGGCGCGCGTGCAACGAATTTTTTATAACCGTCAAGCATAGGCAAGCGTCACTTGCATGCCACAGGTTTTAACGATCGGCTGGGCAGTACTGAGGGGTTTCCCCTATGATGCGGGTCCTGCTGTCAGGGTCCCGGCCCTCGACGGCGTTTTTTGTTCTGCACCATGCCATCCAACGATTCATCGGCTGCCAGCGCGCTGGCGGAACTGCGCAACGTCACCTTCGGGTACGGCGAGCGCGTGATCCTGCGCGACCTGTCGTTGAAGATTCCGCGTGGCAAGGTCACGGCGCTCATGGGTGCTTCGGGTGGCGGCAAGACCACGGTGCTGCGCCTCATCGGCGGCCAGTACCGGGCGCAGCAGGGCGAAGTGCTGTTCGATCGGCAGGATGTGGGGCGCATGGATGCGGCGGGCCTGTATGCGGCGCGCCGGCGCATGGGCATGCTGTTCCAGTTTGGTGCCCTGTTCACCGATCTGAATGTGTTCGATAACGTGGCGTTTCCGCTGCGTGAGCACACCGACCTGTCGGATGCGCTGGTGCGCGACATCGTGCTCATGAAGCTCCATGCCGTGGGTCTGCGCGGTGCGCGCGACCTGATGCCCAGCCAGATATCCGGGGGCATGGCGCGGCGCGTGGCCCTGGCCCGGGCGATTGCGCTGGACCCCGAGCTGGTCATGTACGACGAGCCCTTTGCCGGGCTCGACCCCATTTCGCTGGGCACGGCCGCGCAACTCATCCGGCAGCTCAATGACGCCATGGGGCTCACCACCATCCTCGTGTCGCACGACCTCGAAGCCACCTTTGCCCTGGCCGACCATGTGGTCATCCTGGGCGCCGGCGTGGTGGCGGCCCAGGGCACCCCCGATGAAGTGCGCGCCAGCACCGATCCGCTGGTGCACCAGTTTGTCAACGCGCTGCCCACGGGCCCGGTGCCCTTCCATTACCCGGGGCCCACGGTGGCGAGCGACTTTGGTCCGGTGCAAGGGAGGTCGGCATGAGTTGGTGGCGTCCTTCCGATGTGGGCCTGGCCGTGCGCAGCCAGCTGGCGGATGCGGGGCAGGCGGCGCGCCTGTTCTGGCAGCTGATACGCCAGGTTCCGGCGGCCGTGCAGCGCCCTGGACTGGTGCGCGACCAGGTGCATTTCCTGGGCAATTATTCGCTGGCCATCATTGCGGTGTCCGGCCTGTTCGTGGGCTTTGTGATGGCGCTGCAGGGCTATTACACGCTGCAGGATTTTGGTTCGACCGAGGCGCTGGGCCAGCTGGTGGCGCTGAGCCTGCTGCGCGAGCTGGGGCCGGTCATCACCGCCTTGCTGTTTGCCGGGCGCGCTGGCACCTCGCTCACGGCCGAGATCGGCCTGATGCGCGCGGGTGAGCAATTGAGCGCCATGGAAATGATGGCCGTGGACCCCGTGCGCCGCATCCTGGTGCCCCGTTTCTGGGCGGGTGTCATCGCCATGCCCCTGCTGTCGCTGGTGTTCAATGCCGTGGGCGTGGTGGGCGGCTGGATCGTGGCCGTGCCCATGATCGGCCTGGACGGCGGGGCATTCTGGAGCCAGATGCAGGGCGGCGTGGATGTTTTCAGTGACCTGGGCAACAGCGTCATCAAGAGCCTGGTGTTTGGTTTTACCGTGACCTTCGTGGCGCTGCTGCAGGGCTACACGGCCAAGCCGACGCCGGAAGGGGTTTCGCGCGCCACTACGCGCACCGTGGTGATGGCCTCGCTGGCGGTGCTGGCGCTGGACTTCCTCCTCACGGCCATGATGTTCAGTATCTGACGCGGGCGCAGCCGGCGTGACAAGGAAAGCACGATGCAACAATCCAAAAACGATCTCTGGGTAGGCCTGTTTGTGATGCTGGGGGCGGCCGCGCTGGTGTTTCTGGCGCTGCAGTCGGCCAATCTGCTGCACCTGAACTTTCAGACCGGCTATCGCGTGACCGCGCGTTTCGACAACATTGGCGGCCTCAAGCCCAAGGCGGCGGTGCGCAGTGCCGGCGTGGTGGTCGGGCGTGTGGAGTCGATCACGTTTGACGACAAGACCTTCCAGGCGCGTGTGACGCTGGAACTGGACAAGCAGTATGCTTTCCCCAAGGACAGTTCCCTGAAGATCCTGACCAGCGGCCTGCTGGGTGAGCAATACATCGGTATCGAGGCAGGTGCCGACGAAAACAACCTGGTGGCGGGTGACAGCCTCACCGCCACCCAGTCGGCCGTGGTTCTGGAAAACCTGATTGGACAGTTTCTTTACAGCAAGGCGGAAGAGGGCGGCAAGCCGTCGGGCGCAGGTAGCAAAAAATGATGATGTGGACGACTGCGGGCTTCGCTCGCCATGATGGACAGCCCCGGTTTGCCCGCGCTACATTGAGCGGGTGCGCCCTGGTGCTGGGGGCTGTGCTGCTGGCCGGATGTGCCAGCGGGCCGGGCGCCCATCCCCGGGATCCGCTGGAGCCCTACAACCGCAGCATGACCCGGTTCAACGACAGCGTGGACGAAGCGGTCCTGAAACCCGTGGCCACGGCCTACAAGGATGTCGTTCCCTCCCCCGTGCGCACGGGGGTGAACAACTTTTTCGGCAACCTGGGGGATGTCTGGTCGTTTGTGAACAGCGTCCTGCAGTTGCACCCCGAAGAGGCGATGTCCAGCCTGGTGCGCTTCAACGTCAACACGGTGTTTGGTCTGGGCGGGCTGCTCGATATCGCCACGGAGATGGGAGTGGACCGCAACCGGCAGGACTTCGGTCTCACGCTGGGGCGCTGGGGCGTACCCACGGGGCCTTATCTGGTGCTGCCGCTGCTGGGACCCTCCACGGTGCGCGACACTGCGGCATTGCCCGTGGACATGCAGGGCAACCTGCTCGGCCAGTGGGATTCGGTGGCTGCGCGCAATTCACTGTATGCCTTGCGGGCGGTGGATACCCGGGCCAGCCTGTTGGGGGCCGGGGCCGTGCTGGAAGGTGCTGCGCTCGACAAATACAGTTTCACGCGGGACGTGTTTCTGCAGAGGCGCGCTCTGCGCTCGGGTGCCCAGGAAGCCGACGGGAACGACGACAGCGGCGGTGTGCTGCCGCCAGAACCCGACCAGTGAGCGCGGGCGTTGTTGCGGGCGGTTGCAACTGCTTGCAACCTCGCAACACAACGATGCATGGCGTACACCGCGTGCCACCACAATGAATTGACCGGCGACACCGTCGCCCGATGGAGAGAAGACCCACATGATGAATCGACGCAACCTGGGCCGCATGGCCGCAACACTGGCGGTGACCAGTTCCATGGGGATGCACTGGGCGGCTTTCGCTGCCGACGAGGCACCTGATGCGTTGATCAAGCGCCTGTCCCTCGAAGTGATGGGTAGCGTTCGCGGCGACAAGGCCATCCAGGCCGGCGACATCAACAAGGTGATCGCCCTGGTGGACAAGGTGATCATGCCCAACGTGAATTTCCGGCGCATGACGGCGGCTGCCGTGGGTCCGGGCTGGCGCCAGGCCAGCCCCGAGCAGCAAAAGCGCCTGCAGGAAGAGTTCAAGGTGCTGCTGGTGCGCACCTATGCGGGCGCTCTGGCCCAGGTGAACGACCAGACCATTGCCATCAAGCCCCTGCGTGCTGCGGCCGATGACAAGGATGTGCTGGTGCGCACCGAGATCACGGGCCGTGGTGATCCGATCCAGCTCGATTACCGGCTGGAAAAAACCCCGGGTGTCGGTGCGGGCTGGAAAATCTACAACCTCAACGTGCTGGGCGTGTGGCTGGTGGAAACCTACCGCGGCCAGTTCGCCACCGAGATCAATGCGCGCGGGGTGGATGGCCTCATCGAGGCGCTGGTCGCACGCAACAAGAACAATGCCGCCAAGGGCTGACAGCGAGACCCCGCGCATGCTGGTGCTTCCCTCCGAGCTCACCCACCGCCAGGCCAGCGGCTGCCTGCGCATGCTGGTGCAAGGGCTCCAGGTTCTCAAGGGGCCCGAGGTGGTGGTGGATGCCAGCGCGCTGGCCGTGTTCGACACCTCCGCGCTGGCGGTGCTGCTGGAGTGCCGGCGCGAAGCGCTGGCAGACCGCAAGGCTTTTGTGGTCAGGGGCCTGCCTGCAGCCCTGGTCGGCATGGCCGGGCTGTACGGCGTGGACGACTTGCTGCAGGTGGCCGGCTGAGCTGGGTGCCGGCCCGCAAGGCCGGCAATGCCCTCGGGCGGCGGGTGCTGTTGGTCTGAACGCGGCAGCTTGCGGGCCAAGGCCTTAAAATCAAAGGTTCCATGCCTGCAGTCTCCTTCCAAGCCATCTCCAAGACCTTTGTCACCCCCAAAGGGCCCTTCCAGGCACTGAACCAGGTCAGCCTGGACATCGAGGAAGGCGAATTCTTCGGCCTCCTCGGCCCCAACGGTGCCGGAAAAACCACCCTCATCAGCATCTTGGCGGGCCTGGCGCGCGCTACCCAGGGCAGGGTGCTGGTGCAGGGCAGCGATGTGCAGTCCGACTTTGCCGAGGCCCGGCGCAAGCTGGGCGTGGTGCCCCAGGAACTGGTGTTTGATCCGTTCTTCAATGTGCGCGAGGCGCTGCGATTCCAGTCGGGCTACTTCGGCGTGAAGAACAACGACGCCTGGATCGACGAACTGCTGGCCAACCTGGGCCTGGCCGACAAGGCCAATGCCAACATGCGCCAGCTCTCGGGTGGCATGAAGCGGCGCGTGCTGGTGGCGCAGGCGCTGGTGCACAAGCCGCCCATCATCGTGCTCGACGAGCCCACGGCCGGCGTGGACGTGGAGCTGCGCCAGACCCTGTGGCATTTCGTCGCCCGCCTGAACAAGGAAGGCCACACCGTGCTGCTGACCACCCATTACCTCGAAGAGGCCGAGGCCCTGTGCGGCCGCATCGCCATGCTCAAGGCGGGGCGGGTGGTGGCGCTCAACCGCACCAGCGAGTTGCTCAAGACGGCCTCAGGCAGTGTGCTGCAGTTCAAGACCGACGCCTTGTTGCCGCCGTCCCTGGCCCTCCTGGCGCGGGTCACGGGCCGCATCGTGCAACTGCCCGCACACGATGCGGCGGAAATCGAAAGCCACCTGGCCGCCCTGCGCGTGGCCGGTGTGGAGGTGCAGGACATGGAAATCCGCAGGCCGGACCTGGAAGACGTGTTCCTGCAGGTCATGTCGGGAACGTCGGCCTCGAACATTCCGCTGTCGGAGGTGGCACTGTGACCGGCTGGCAAACCCTGTTCTACAAAGAAGTGCTGCGCTTCTGGAAGGTCAGCTTCCAGACCGTGGCCGCGCCCGTGCTCACGGCCGTGCTGTACCTGCTGATCTTTGGCCATGTGCTCGAAGGCCATGTGAAGGTGTACGACCGCATCAGCTACACCGCCTTCCTGGTGCCCGGTCTGGTGATGATGAGCGTGCTGCAGAACGCCTTTGCCAACAGCTCGTCGAGTCTGATCCAGAGCAAGATCATGGGCAGCCTGGTGTTTGTGCTGCTCACGCCGCTGTCGCACTGGGCCTGGTTTCTGGCCTATGTGGGCTCGTCGGTGGTGCGCGGGCTGGTGGTGGGGTTGGGGGTGTTCATCGTCACCCTGGTGTTTGCGCGGCCGGAGTTTGCGGCGCCGCTGTGGATCTTCGTCTTTGCGTTCCTGGGCGCAGCGCTGCTGGCCACGCTGGGGCTGATTGCAGGCCTGTGGGCCGACAAGTTCGACCAGCTGGCCGCGTTCCAGAACTTCGTGGTCGTGCCCATGACCTTCCTGTCGGGCGTGTTCTATTCCATCCAGTCGCTGCCACCGTTCTGGCAGACCGCGAGCCATCTCAATCCGTTCTTCTACATGATCGACGGCTTCCGCTATGGCTTCTTCGGCCAGAGCGATACCTCGCCCTGGCTCAGCCTTGGCATCGTGGGCATGGCCTGGCTGGCCGTGAGTGCCTTGGCCGTGCACCTGCTGCGCACCGGCTACAAGATTAGAAATTGACAGAGAACCGACCATGACTGCAGACCAGCTCAAAGACATCATCGCCGCGGGCCTGGCCTGCGACCACATCACGCTCGAAGGCGATGGCCGCCACTGGTATGCCACCATCGTTTCGGTCGAATTCGAGGGCAAGCGCGCCATCCAGCGCCACCAGCGCGTGTACGCCACGCTGGGCGCCAAATTGGCCACCGACGAGGTGCATGCGCTGTCGATGAAAACCTTCACCCCCGCAGAATGGGCGGCGCAGGGGCAGTGACGCTGTTGCCCTGTCAGCTCATTTATTGATAGCTTCTGGCGCCTGATGGATAGGCGCTAGAAGCCATTTTCTTCATATTTCTGGTTTTTCGAGATGGACAAACTCCTGATCCGCGGTGGTCGCCCCCTCAATGGCGAGGTGCTGGTGTCTGGCGCCAAGAACGCCGCCCTGCCGGAGTTGTGCGCCGCGCTGCTCACGGCAGAGCCCGTGACCCTGCTCAACGTGCCCCAGCTGCAGGATGTGAGCACCATGCTCAAGCTCATCCGCAACATGGGAGTGTCAGCCGAGCGTTCACAGGATGGCACCGTGCGCATTGATGCCGGTGGCCTCAACACGCCCGAAGCCCCCTACGAGCTGGTCAAGACCATGCGCGCCTCGGTGCTGGCCCTGGGCCCGCTGCTGGCCCGCTTTGGCGAGGCCACGGTGTCTCTGCCTGGCGGCTGCGCCATCGGTTCGCGCCCGGTCGACCAGCACATCAAGGGCCTGGCCGCCATGGGCGCCGAGATCGTGGTCGAGCACGGCTACATGATCGCCAAGCTGCCCGCGGGCTGGACGCGCCTGAGGGGCGCGCGCATCACCACCGACATGGTCACGGTGACGGGCACCGAAAACTTCCTCATGGCCGCTGCGCTGGCCGAAGGCGAGACCGTGCTCGAAAACGCCGCGCAGGAGCCCGAAATTTCCGACCTGGCCGAGATGCTGATCGCCATGGGCGCCAGGATCGAAGGGCACGGCACCAGCCGCATCCGCATCCAGGGTGTGGACCAGCTGCACGGCTGCACGCACCGCGTGGTGGCCGACCGCATCGAGGCCGGCACCTTCTTGTGCGCCGTGGCGGCCACGGGCGGTGATGTGGTGCTGCGCCATGGCCGCGCAGACCACCTGGATGCGGTCATCGAAAAGCTGCGCGAAGCCGGTGCCACCGTGCAGGCGGTGGACGGCGGCATCCGCGTGCACAGCGCGGGCGGCGCCACGCTCAAGGCCCAGGGTTTTCGCACCACCGAATACCCGGGTTTCCCCACCGACATGCAGGCCCAGTTCATGGCGCTCAACTGCATTGCGCAGGGCACGGCCACGGTGACCGAAACGATTTTTGAAAACCGCTTCATGCACGTCAACGAGCTGGTGCGTCTGGGGGCCAGGATCCAGGTCGATGGCAAGGTGGCGGTGATCGAAGGCCTGGCTTCCACGTCCGCGCGCCTGTCGGGCGCCACCGTGATGGCCACCGACCTGCGGGCCTCGGCCAGCCTGGTCATTGCCGGCCTGGTGGCCGACGGCGAAACCGTGGTGGACCGCATTTACCACCTCGACCGGGGCTACGACTGCATGGAAGCCAAGCTGCGCGGCCTTGGCGCTGACATTGAGAGAATGAAAGCATGAGCATGATCACCCTGGCGCTCTCCAAGGGCCGCATCTTCGACGAAACCCTGCCCCTGCTGGCCGCCGCCGGCATCGAGGTGCTGGAAGATCCCGAAAAATCGCGCAAACTCATCCTGCCCACCAACCAGCCCGATGTGCGCGTGGTGCTGGTGCGCGCCACCGATGTGCCCACCTATGTCGAATATGGCGGCGCCGATCTGGGCGTGACGGGCAAGGACACCCTGATCGAGCATGGTGGCCAGGGCCTGTACCAGCCGCTCGACCTGCGCATTGCCAAGTGCCGCGTGAGCGTGGCCGTGCGCGATGATTTCGACTACGCCCAGGCCGTCCAAAAGGGCTCACGCCTGAAGGTGGCCACCAAGTACACCAGCATTGCCCGCGACTTCTTTGCGAGCAAGGGCGTGCATGTGGACATGGTCAAGCTCTATGGCAGCATGGAACTGGCGCCCCTCATCGGCCTGTCCGATGCCATCGTCGATCTGGTCTCCACCGGCAACACGCTCAAGGCCAACCACCTTGTTGAGGTCGAGCGCATCATGGACATCAGCTCGCACCTGGTGGTCAACCAGGCGGCGCTCAAGCTCAAGCAGGCGCCGCTGCGCCGCATCATCGATGCGTTTGCCTCGGCCATCCCTGCGCCAAAGAACTGAAACCTCCACTGCATAACACTATGACTTTGGTAGCTGCTCCCGCCCGTCTGTCAACCGCTGCAGCCACTTTTGAGGCTGATTTTGCAGCCCGCCTGCACTGGTCTGCCGATACCGACGCGGCCATCGAGCAGCGCGTGGCCGACATCCTGGCCGATGTGCAGCAGCGCGGCGATGCGGCGGTGCTGGAGTACACCGCCCGCTTCGACGGCCTCTCGGCGCCGGGCATGGCGGCACTGGAGCTGACGCAGGTCGAACTCAAGGCCGCGTTCGACGCCATTCCCACCGTGCAGCGCGCCGCCTTGCAGGCGGCCGCCGCTCGCGTGCGCAAGTACCACGAAGCGCAGAAGAAAGCCTCGGGCGAGAGCTGGAGCTACCGCGACGAAGACGGCACGCTGCTGGGCCAGAAGGTCACGCCGCTCGACCGTGTGGGCATCTACGTGCCCGGCGGCAAGGCCGCCTACCCGAGCAGCGTGCTCATGAACGCCATCCCCGCCCATGTGGCCGGTGTGGGCGAGATCATCATGGTGGTGCCCACGCCGAAGGGTGAAAAAAACGCCCTGGTGCTGGCCGCCGCCTACGTGGCCGGTGTCACGCGCGCCTTCACCATCGGCGGCGCGCAGGCCGTGGCCGCGCTGGCCTACGGCACGGCCACGGTGCCGAAGGTGGACAAGATCACTGGTCCCGGCAATGCCTATGTGGCCAGCGCCAAGAAGCGCGTGTTCGGCACGGTGGGCATCGACATGATCGCCGGCCCCAGCGAAATCCTGGTGCTGGCCGATGGCAGCACACCGGCCGACTGGGTGGCCATGGATCTCTTTTCCCAGGCCGAGCACGACGAGCTGGCGCAATCCATCCTGCTGTGTCCTGATGCGGCCTATATCGATGCCGTGCAGGCCGCCATCGACCGCCTGCTGCCCACCATGCCGCGCGCCGAGATCATCGCCAAAAGCCTCACCGGCCGCGGCGCGCTGATCCACACGCGCAGCATGGAAGAGGCCTGCGCCATCAGCAACCGCATCGCGCCCGAGCACCTGGAAGTGAGCAGCCGCGACCCGCACCGCTGGGAGCCCCTGCTGCGCCACGCGGGCGCCATCTTCCTGGGCGCCTACACATCCGAGAGCCTGGGCGACTACTGCGCCGGCCCCAACCATGTGCTGCCCACCAGCGGCACGGCGCGCTTCAGCTCGCCCCTGGGCGTGTACGACTTTCAAAAACGCAGCAGCCTCATCGAGGTGAGCGAAGCCGGTGCGCAGACGCTGGGCCAGATCGCCAGCGTGCTGGCCCATGGCGAGGGCCTGCAGGCCCACGCGCGGGCGGCGGAGCTGCGCCTCAGGCCGTCGTAACCCTGGCCGCCGTGCTGACCGAGGCCTGTGTACACGCTGCGCCGCTGAACGCCTGGCGCGTGCTCCACCCCTTTCTTGTGGCCCCCAACGAACTGGAAACCGCCGAATGACCCACGCCGATCCATCTTCCCCGCTGCAGGCCCTGGCCCGCATTCGCCCCGATGTGCGCGCCATGCACGCCTATGCCGTGCAGCCCGCCACCGGCATGCTCAAGATGGACGCGATGGAGAACCCGTTTCGCTTGCCCGCCCATCTGCAGGCCGCGCTGGGCCAGCGCCTGGGCGCGCTGGCGCTCAACCGGTACCCGGGAGAACGCATGGCCGACCTGCAGGCCGCGCTGGCGCGCCATGCCGGCATGCCCGAAGGCCACCGCATCGTGCTGGGCAATGGCTCGGACGAGCTCATCGGCCTGGTGTCGCTCGCCTGCGCCCGACCGGGCACCGGTGAGCGCCCCGTGGTGCTGGCACCCGTGCCGGGCTTCGTGATGTACGCCATGAGCGCCCAGCTGCAGGGGCTGGACTTCGTGGGCGTGCCGCTCACGCCCGACTTTGCGCTGGATGAGCCCGCCATGCTGGCCGCCATCGCGCGGCACCGGCCCGCCATCACTTTCATTGCCTACCCCAACAACCCCACGGCCACGCTGTGGGACGAGGGCGCGGTGCAGCGCATCATCGACGCCGCGGGTGCCCAGGGCGGCGTCGTGGTGGTGGACGAGGCCTACCAGCCCTTTGCCAGCCGCACCTGGATCGACCGCATGCGGGCCGAGCCCGCGCGCAACGCCCATGTGCTGCTCATGCGCACGCTCAGCAAGTTCGGCCTGGCCGGCGTGCGCCTGGGCTATCTCATCGGCGCGGCCGCGCTGGTGGCCGAGATCGACAAGGTGCGCCCGCCCTACAACGTGAGCGTGCTCAACTGCGAGGCGGCGCTGTTCGCGCTGGAACATGCCGAGGTGTTTGCGGCGCAGGCGGCCGAACTGCGCGCCCAGCGCACCGAGCTGCTGGCCGCGCTGCGCGCCATGCCGGGCGTCGAGAAGGTGTGGGACAGCCAGGCCAACATGGTGCTGGTGCGGGTGGCGGATTCGGCCAAAGCCTACGAGGGCATGAAAACCCGCAGCGTCCTCGTCAAGAACGTTTCTACAATGCACCCATTGCTGGCCAATTGCCTGCGTCTCACGGTGGGCGCCGCCGAAGACAACACCCAGATGCTGGCCGCCCTGCAGGCTTCCTTATGACTTCCTCCGCTCTCGTCACCTCCACGTCTCCCGATCCCCTGGCCGACCGCATCGCCGAGGTCAGCCGCAACACCGCCGAAACCCGCATCTCGGTGCGCGTGAACCTCGACGGCACCGGCCAGGCCAAGCTGCACACGGGCATCGGCTTTTTCGACCACATGCTCGACCAGATCGCCCGCCACGGCCTGATCGACCTCGATATCGATTGCGAGGGCGACCTGCATATCGACGGCCACCACACGGTGGAAGACGTGGGCATCACCCTGGGCCAGGCGTTTGCGCGCGCTGTGGGCGACAAGAAGGGCATCCGCCGCTACGGCCACGCCTACGTGCCGCTCGACGAAGCGCTCTCGCGCGTGGTGGTCGATTTTTCGGGCCGCCCGGGCCTGCACATCGATGTGAAGTTCACCTCCGGCAGCATCGGCCAGCTCGATACGCAGCTGGTGTACGAGTTCTTCCAGGGCTTCGTGAACCACGCAGGCGTCACGCTGCACATCGACAACCTCAAGGGTGTCAACGCGCACCACCAGTGCGAGACCATTTTCAAGGCGTTCGGGCGCACGCTGCGCGCGGCGCTGGAGCGCGATCCACGCTCGGCGGGTGTCATCCCGTCCACCAAGGGTTCGTTGTGAGATATTTGGTCAAATCAGGCGCTGGCGCTTGATGGATAAGTGCTGGTAGCTATGAATATGGAAGTAAAAACCGTTGCGGTGGTCGATTACGGCATGGGCAACCTGCGCTCGGTGTCTCAGGCCGTGCAGGCTGCGGCCCACGATACGGGCTGGACGGTCGTGGTCACCTCCCGCCCCGAGGACGTGCGCGCCGCCCAGCGCATCGTGCTGCCAGGGCAGGGCGCCATGCCCGACTGCATGCGCGAGTTGCGCGAATCCGGCCTGCAGGAATCGGTGCTCGAAGCTGCGGCCACCAAGCCGATGTTTGGCGTCTGCGTGGGCATGCAGATGCTGCTGGACCACAGCGCCGAGGGCGACACGCCGGGCCTGGGCCTGATCCCCGGCGACGTGCTCAAGTTCGATCTGGCGGGCAGGACGCAGCCCGACGGCAGCCGCTACAAGGTGCCCCAGATGGGCTGGAACCAGGTGCGGCAGATGCCCCACGCCCACCACGGGGGCGGCGTGCACCCGGTGTGGGCTGGCGTGCCGGACAACAGCTACTTTTACTTCGTGCACAGTTTCTACGCTGTGCCGCAGAATCCTGCCCATTGCGCAGGGCAAACGGACTATGGCGGCTGGTTTGCGGCCGCCATTGCGCGCGACAATATTTTCGCCACGCAGTTCCATCCGGAAAAGAGTGCGGAGCACGGCCTGGCGCTGTACCGCAATTTTCTGCACTGGAATCCCTGATTTCTTAACTTCCACCCGTTCGGGCCGAGCCGTGCTCGCCCTTTCCCTCCCGAACTTCACCACCATGCTGCTCATTCCCGCCATCGACCTGAAAGACGGCCACTGCGTTCGCCTCAAGCAAGGCGATATGGACCAATCCACCACCTTTGGCGAAGACCCTGCCGCCATGGCCCGCAAATGGGTGGATGCCGGCGCGCGCCGCCTGCATCTGGTGGACCTGAATGGTGCCTTCGCCGGCGTGCCCAAGAACCACGGCGCGATCAAGTCCATCCTCAAGGAGGTGGGCGAAGAGATCCCGGTGCAGCTGGGCGGTGGTATCCGCGACCTGGACACCATCGAAAAATACATCGACGGTGGCCTGCGCTACGTGATCATCGGCACGGCAGCGGTCAAGAACCCCGGCTTTTTGAAAGACGCCTGCAGCGCCTTCGGCGGTCACATCATCGTGGGGCTGGATGCCAAGGACGGCAAGGTCGCCACCGACGGCTGGAGCAAGCTCACCGGCCACGAAGTCGTGGACCTGGCCCGGAAGTTCGAGGACTGGGGCGTCGAATCCATCATCTACACCGACATCGGCCGCGACGGCATGCTGTCGGGCATCAACATCGATGCCACCGTGAAGCTTGCGCAGGCGCTGTCCATCCCCGTGATCGCCTCGGGTGGCCTGTCGAACATGGCTGATATCGAGCAGCTGTGCGCTGTGGAGAGCGAAGGCGTCGAAGGCGTGATCTGCGGCCGCGCCATCTACAGTGGCGACCTCGACTTTGCTGCGGCCCAGGCGCGCGCCGACTCGCTGGGCCATGCCGCCTGACAGCGCGGCGGTGGCTGCGTGGGGTGGCACAGAGATTTTTCAGGGGCAGCCCTGCATCCGCCTGCAGACGCCCCTGGGCGATAGCGCGCTGGTGGCCTTGCATGGTGCCCAGGTGCTCTCGTGGGTGGCCGGCGGGCGCGAGCGCCTGTACCTGAGTCCCCAGGCGGTTTTCGATGGCCAGTCGGCCATCCGTGGCGGCATCCCGCTGTGCTTTCCCCAGTTCAACCAGCGCGGCCCCTTGCCCAAGCATGGCTTTGCGCGCAATCTGGCCTGGCGCCGCGTGTTGTCGGGCGGTGATGGCGATGCGCAGTCGGTTGTGTGCCTGGAACTTGCCGACAGCGAGGCCACGCGCGCCTGGTGGCCCGAGCGCTTTGCGGCGCAGCTGACGGTGGCGCTGGGGGCAGGCAGCCTGCGGGTGCAACTGGCGGTGCGCAATACGGGCGACACGGACGCCGATGCCTGGAGTTTCACCACCGCGCTGCACACCTATCTGCGCGTGGAGAATGTCGAGCATGTCCACCTGCGCGGACTCGATGGCTGCGCGCGCTGGGACGCAGTGGCGGACGCACGCGGCGTGCAGCGGGGCGCGGTGCGCCTGGCGGGTGAATACGACTGCGTCTTTCAGGCGCCCGCCGGGCCCATGCAACTGCTCGACGGTGCCCAATGGCTTCAGATCACCCAGAGCGCCAGCCTGTCCGACACCGTGGTCTGGAACCCGGGGGCTGAACTCTGCACCCGGCTGGCAGACATGCCACCCGATGGCTACCGCTCCATGCTGTGCGTGGAAGCGGCCCGGATCGACCAGCCCGTGACCCTGGCGCCGCAGGCGCAGTGGCAAGGTTGGCAAGAACTCAGGGTGCTGCAGGCGTCCTAGTGCGACAGCCTTGTCGCGTTCGCTAGGGGATGCAGAGGGACGTGATCAAGGTGCGCTCGGCAGACCGTGCGCACGGCCAGGGATCGTTCGCGGAAGGTGGGCGCAGATCCGATGGTTCCGGCCGGATGATGCGGTGGGCGGTTACGGATATCCTATAAGAGCTTGTTGACGATCTCGCAGGGGATCGCGTTGGAGCGCAATCGGGATGAGTGGATGCTTCAGGTGCGCCGCATGGGCTCGTGCCCATGCAAGCGGCCGGGGCAGCCTTGTCGCCCGATTTCGCTCCAACCCTTCGGGCAGCGGTCTTTGCGGGCGGTCTGCGGCGTTGCGGCGCTTGTGGATAGCCGGGCTATCCACTGCGCACCGCGCTTTGCATCCCATCGCGCAAAGACCGCTGCGCGACCCCAGGGAGATCGTCAACAGGCTCTGAGAACCTGTGCAAAGAGCGGGTCGATCGATTCCCGTCGTTTCATGGAAGTGGTGCTTTAGATGATTCTTGTAACCGGCGGCGCCGGCTTTATTGGCTCGCACACCTGCGTGGCTCTGGCCCAGGCGGGCATTCCCTGTCTGATTCTGGACAACTTTTGCAACAGCCGCCGCTCGGTGCTGGAGCGCCTGGGGCGCATCACGGGCACGCAGCCCCTGTGCATCGAGGGCGATGTGCGCGATGCACAGGGGCTGGCGCGCGTGTTCGCGCAGCATCCCATCGAGGGCGTGATCCACTTTGCCGCACTCAAGGCCGTGGGGGAGTCGGTGCGCGAGCCGCTGCGTTATTACGACAACAACGTCGCTGGCACGGTGACCTTGCTGCGCGCCATGCAGGCGGCGGGCGTGCACACGCTGGTGTTCTCCTCATCGGCTACTGTCTATGGCGAGCCTGCGTCGGTACCGATCCGCGAGGATTTTCCCCTGTCCGCCACCAACCCCTACGGCTGGAGCAAGCTCATGATGGAGCAGGTGCTGGCGGATGTGGACCACGCCGAGCCTGGCCAGTGGCGCATTGCGCGGCTGCGCTATTTCAACCCCGTGGGCGCGCACGAGAGCGGGCTCATCGGCGAAGACCCCCAGGGCGAGCCGGGCAACCTGATGCCCTATGTGGCGCAGGTGGCGGCCGGGCAGCGCGCATCCCTGAGCGTGTATGGCAACGACTACCCCACGCCCGATGGCACGGGCGTGCGCGACTACATCCATGTGTGCGATCTGGCCGAGGGCCATGTGGCCGCCCTGCGTTATCTGCGCGAGCACGCCGGGCTGCTCACCGTGAACCTGGGCACCGGGCAGCCGGTGTCGGTGCTGGAGATGGTGCGCGGCTTCGAGCAGGCCAGCGGCCGTGCCGTGCCCTACCAGATGGTGGCGCGGCGGCCGGGTGATGTGGCGCAGTGCTGGGCCGACCCGGCGCTGGCCGAGCGGCTGCTGGGCTGGCGCGCCCGCCACGGGGTGGACCGCATGTGCGCCGATGTGTGGCGCTGGCAAAACGGGGTGGCGCGCACGCTGGGGTGAGATCGTCCACTCGTTCCGTGAACATGCACAGGTTCTGAGGGCTGCACTGCACTGGTGGTGCGCCTGCGTGGTATCTTGTTGCCCCCAACCAGCCTTGCCGATAGCGCTTTCATTCCATGCTTGCCAAACGCATCATCCCCTGCCTTGACGTGACCGGTGGTCGTGTCGTCAAGGGCGTCAACTTTGTCGAATTGCGCGATGCGGGCGACCCGGTCGAGATCGCCGCGCGCTACAACGCGCAGGGTGCCGACGAACTCACGTTTCTGGACATCACCGCCACTAGCGACGGGCGCGACCTGATCCTGCACATCATCGAGGCGGTGGCCAGCCAGGTGTTCATTCCGCTCACCGTGGGCGGGGGCGTGCGCACGGTCGATGACGTGCGCCGCCTGCTCAACGCGGGGGCCGACAAGACCAGCTTCAACTCGGCCGCCATTGCCAATCCCGACGTGATCAGCGCGGCATCGGCCCGCTACGGCGCGCAGTGCATCGTGGTGGCCATCGATGCCAAGCGCCGCTCCGAAGAGGAGGCGCTGCGCCAGGGACCCGATGGCCGGACCGTGGGCCCCGGCTGGGATGTCTACAGCCATGGCGGGCGCAAGAACACCGGCCTGGATGCCGTGGCCTGGGCGAGCGAGATGGCGCAGCGCGGCGCCGGCGAGATCCTGCTGACCAGCATGGACCGCGACGGCACCAAGGCGGGCTTTGATCTGGCCCTCACGCGCGCCGTGAGCGATGCCGTCAGCGTGCCCGTGATTGCCTCGGGCGGTGTGGGCAACCTCGACCATCTGGCTGACGGCATCCAGATCGGCGGTGCCGACGCCGTGCTGGCCGCCAGCATCTTCCACTACGGCGAGTTCACGGTGTTGCAGGCCAAGCAGCACATGGCCGAGCGCGGGATTCCGGTGCGTCTGTGATCGTCATTTGCTCACTATTTGATGGCTTTAGCGCTTGATACATAAGCGCTATAGCCTCAAAAGGCTTCAAGGCCGGGGTGGGCGCACCGCGCCGTCACCCAAATCATCGACAATCGCACCCATGAACTGGCTCAACGAAGTGAAGTGGGATGCGCAGGGCCTGGTGCCCGTGATTGCGCAAGAGCAGGGCACGGGCGACGTGCTGATGTTTGCCTGGATGAACCGCGAGGCGCTGCAAAAAACGGCAGAACTGGGCCGGGCCGTGTACTTCAGCCGCTCGCGCAAAAAGCTGTGGTTCAAGGGTGAAGAGTCGGGCCATGTGCAGACGGTGCATGAAATCCGCCTCGATTGCGACAACGACGTGGTGCTGCTCAAGATCACCCAGCTCGGGCACGAGCCCGGCATTGCCTGCCATACCGGCCGCCACAGCTGCTTTTTCAGCGTGCTCCGGGACGGCGCCTGGCAGGCGGTCGAGCCGGTCTTGAAAGACCCTGAATCCATCTACAGATAACACCCATGAGTTCCAACGATTCCCTGGCCCCGACTTCGCAGGACGCGCTGGCGCGTCTGGCTGCCGTCATCGAAAGCCGCAAGCCGTCGAACGGCGGCGATCCGGATAAGAGCTACGTTTCGCGCCTGCTGCACAAGGGGCCGGATGCGTTCCTGAAGAAGATCGGCGAAGAGGCCACCGAGGTGGTCATGGCGGCCAAGGACGTGGACCATGGCGCCGACAAGGCCAAAATCGTCTACGAAGTGGCCGACCTGTGGTTCCACTCCATGATTGCGCTGGCCCACTATGGCCTCACGCCCGCCGACGTGCTGGCCGAACTCGAGCGCCGCGAGGGCACCAGCGGTATCGAGGAAAAAGCCTTGCGCAAGGCGGTTGCGCGTGCGGCCCAGGAAAAATCGCCATGAACGACATCATCGATGTGCAGACCAACGACGAGAAGGCCGAGGGCCTCAAGGCCTGGGGCTGGGTCAGCTATGTGCTGCACCTGATCGTGGCCGTGGGTGCCGTCATCCCGGGCGCGCAGCCGGGCGCGGCGCTGCTCATCATCGCGCTGGTCATCGACCTGGTGAAACAGGGCGAGGGCGCGGGCACCTGGCAGGCCAGCCACTTTGCCTGGCGCATCCGCACGGTGTTGTGGGCGGGGGTGCTGTACATCGTCACGGCGCCGCTGTGGCTGCTGTTTTTCTTTCCCGGCTGGGTGGCCTGGGGCCTGATCTCCATCTGGTTCCTGTACCGCATCGTGCGCGGCATGGTGACCATGAACAACAGCCAGGCCATCGATGCCTGAGCGCGGCACGCTGACACCCATCAATCTGGCGCTGCAGGGCGGCGGCTCGCATGGCGCGCTGACCTGGGGCGTGCTGGACGCGCTGCTCGAAGATGGGCGCCTGATGATCGGTGGTATCAGCGGCACCAGCGCCGGAGCCATGAACGCCGTGGCGGTGGCGCATGGTTTTGCGCAGGCGGCCCAGCAGCACAAAGATCCGAAAGAAGCCCACGCGGCCGGATGCGAACTGGCCCGCGCTGCGCTGACGCGGCTGTGGGAAGGCGTCGGGACGCTGGGCAGCCTGATGTGGGGCACGCCGCTGGCAGCCGCCAACCCGCTGCTGGGCATGATGAACCGCTGGTTGTCGCCCTACCAGACCAATCCCCTGGACATCAACCCCCTGCGCCGGCTGCTGGAGCGCGAGGTGGATTTCGAACTGCTGTGCGCCGCCAAGGGCGCCTCCGGCCCCAAGGTGTTTGTGTGTGCCACCAATGTGCGCACCGGGCGCGGCGAAATCTTCTCGGGCGCACGGCTCAGCGCCGACGCGGTGATGGCGTCGGCCTGCCTGCCGCTGTTGTTCAAGGCCGTGGAGATCGAGGGCGAACGGTACTGGGATGGGGGTTATTCCGGCAATCCCGCGCTGCACCCGCTGATCTACCAGACCGACACCTCCGACATTCTGCTGGTGCAGATCAATCCGACCGAGCACCACGGGCTGCCCGACACGGCCCCCGAAATCCTCGAACGCATGAACGAGGTGACCTTCAATGCCAGCCTGCTGGCCGAACTCCGTGCCATCGAGTTCGTGCGGCGCCTGCTGGCCGAGGGCAAGCTGGACGCGCGCCGCTACAAGAACGTGCGCATGCACCGCATTGACGGTGGCGCGGTGCTGGCCCCATTTGGCGCTGACAGCAAGGCGCGCGCGGACATGGCCTTTGTGCGCAAGCTGTTCGCGCTGGGGCGCACGGCAGGCCAGGACTGGCTGAAAGCGCACCACCGCGATGTGGGTGTGCGCCCCTCCCTCAACATCGCCGACAATGTGTAACTGCCCGTGTGCCTTTGGGCGCTGAGCCAGCCTTCTTTTTCGCCATGCACGATCCAAACTGCCTTTTCTGCAAAATCATCGCAGGCCAGATTCCTTCGAAGAAGGTCTATGAAGACGAGGAAATCTTTGCCTTCCATGACATCCACCCCTGGGCGCCGGTGCACTTTTTGATGGTGCCCAGGCTGCACATCCCCTCGATGGCGCAGGTCACGCCCGAGCATGCCGGCCTGCTGGGCCGCATGCTGGCACTGGCGCCGCGCCTGGCCCTGGAGCAGGGCTGCAATCCGTATCCAGAGGGGGGGTTTCGCATCGTGGCGAACACGGGGCTTGAAGGCGGGCAGGAGATCCACCATCTGCACATGCATGTGATCGGTGGTCCGCGCCCCTGGCTCAAGGGCTGAATGCTTTTCCCCCTGGGGGTTGTGCAGGCGCTTTGAACTCCTGTCGCGGCCGCCGTCTAAAATGATTCCAATTCGTTAGGAGATATTCCATGGGTTCTTTTTCCATCTGGCACTGGCTGATCGTGCTGCTGATCGTTGTGATGGTGTTTGGCACCAAGAAACTCAAGAACATGGGTTCTGACCTGGGAGGCGCTGTCAAGGGCTTCAAGGACGGCATGAAGGATGGCTCCTCGCCGGACACCAACGCTGCAACGCCCCCCGCCGGTCAGGTGGCCAACCAGGCCACCGCCGACAAGACCACCATCGATGTCGAAGCCAAGCAAAAGAGCTGAGTTCGGGCGCTGGCGCTTCCATGATTGATATTGGCCTGTCCAAGATGGCGCTGATCGGCGTGGTGGCACTCATTGTCATCGGGCCCGAGAAGCTGCCGCGCGTTGCCCGCACGGTGGGCGCCTTGCTGGGCAAGGCGCAGCGTTACGTGGCGGACGTGAAGTCCGAGGTGAACCGGTCCATGGAGCTCGACGAGCTCAAGAAGATGAAGGACACGGTCGAAAACGCGGCCCGGGATGTGGAGCAATCCATCCAGACCAGCGCCAGCGAATTCGAAAAGGACCTGGCCCAAGCCAGCGGTACGGCCAGTGCCGACCTGCATGACCCGTTCGCCGTGGTGCCCGCCTACAGGCACCCGGGCAAGAACTGGCGCCTGAAAAAGGGCGCCATGCCCCAGTGGTACAAGGCGCGCAGTGGCGTGCGTACCAAGGCCCTGTCGGGCGCGGCGCGCGTTGCGCGCTACCGGCCACAGAAATTCCATTGATGCTGCATCCTGCCGCGCAGCGGGGGCGTTGCTGACGCCCGCGAAATTCCAACATGTCCGAAACCCCCTCCCAAGACGAACTGGCCGGCACCGAGCAGCCGTTTGTGCAGCACCTCATGGAACTGCGCGACCGCCTGGTCAAGGCCATCATCGCCATCGGTGTGGCGGCAGCGCTGCTGTTCTTCTTTCCCGGCCCTGGCGCGCTCTACGACTTTCTGGCGGCGCCGCTGGTGGCCCATCTGCCCAAGGGGGCCACGCTGATCGCCACCTCGGTGATCTCGCCTTTCATGGTGCCGCTCAAGATATTGCTCATGTCGGCATTTCTGCTGGCATTGCCTGTCGTGCTGTGGCAACTGTGGGCGTTTGTGGCGCCCGGCCTCTATTCGCACGAAAAGAAGCTGGTGCTGCCCCTGGTGGTGTCGAGCACCGTACTGTTTTTCATCGGGGTGGCTTTTTGCTACTTCTTCGTCTTCGGGCAGGTGTTCAGCTTTATCCAGGGCTTCGCGCCCAAGAGCATCACGGCGGCGCCAGACATCGAGGCCTACCTCGGCTTCGTGCTGACCATGTTCCTGGCGTTCGGCATGGCATTCGAGGTGCCCATCGCGGTAGTGGTGCTGGCCCGCATGAACATTGTGAGTGTGGAAAAGCTCAAGAGCTTTCGGGGTTATTTCATCGTGATCGCGTTCATCATCGCGGCCGTGGTCACGCCTCCGGATGTGGTGTCCCAGCTGGCATTGGCCGTTCCGATGTGCCTGCTCTACGAAGTGGGTATCTGGGCGGCCCAGATCTTCATCAAGCACACCAAGGCACCCGAAGACGCCGAAGAGGCGGCATCCTCCTCGTCCTGACCACGGCGGAACCGGATGCCGATCCTGGTCTGAAGTAAAAATAGCTTCCAGTGCTTGTCCATCAAGCGCTGGAAGCTATTTTTTTAGGAGCTTCAGAGAGTGCGTTGCAGTGCCAGCGCGACGATGACATCACCGCGCCAGCGCTTCAACATCGCCTTGTCAGCGCTTCACGGCACGCTGCGGCCTGGGGCGAACCCCGGGGGTGACCTTCAGGTCCACCATGGCATCGCCGCGCTGCACGGCAAATGGGGTGGCGGTGCCGGGCTTGAGGGCCGCCACTGCCGTGAGCAATTCAGAGACGTTGGTAACGGCCTTGCCATCGACGCGCACGATCACGTCACCGGGTCGCAGGCCGGCCTGGGCGGCCGGTCCATCCTGCAGCACGCCGGTGATGATCACGCCCTCGGTGGCTTTCACGCCAAAGGTTTCTGCCAGTTCGGGCGAGAGTTCATTGGGCTCTACGCCAATCCAGCCCCGGGTCACCTGACCGTCTTTCACAATGCCGTCGAGCACCAGCCGGGCGGTGGACACGGGGATGGCGAAGCCTATGCCCATGCTGCCACCGGAGCGCGAATAGATGGCCGTGTTGATGCCCAGCAGGTTGCCATTGACGTCCACCAGCGCGCCCCCCGAGTTGCCGGGGTTGATGGCTGCATCGGTCTGGATGAAGTTTTCGAAGGTGTTGATGCCCAGCTGGCTGCGGCCCAGCGCGCTGATGATGCCGCTGGTCACCGTCTGGCCCACGCCGAAGGGATTGCCGATGGCCAGCACCCGATCGCCCACGGCGACCTGGTCGGAGTTGCCCAGCACGATGACGGGCAGCTTGTCGAGTTCCACCTTGAGAATGGCCAGATCGGTGTCGGGGTCAGTGCCGATCACGGTGGCCCGGGCACGGCGGCTGTCGGTGAGCGTGACCTCGATCTCGTCAGCGCCCTCGACCACATGGTTGTTGGTGAGGATGTAGCCGTCGGGGCTGATGATCACACCGCTGCCCAGTCCGGTTTGGGACTGGCTGCCCTGGTCGCCAAAGAAGAACTGGAACCACGGATCGTTGCTGCGCGGGTGCCGCACTTCCTTGCTGGTGTTGATGCTGACCACGGCAGGCGCGGCTTTGCGGGCGGCGCTGCTGAGGCTTCCAGGTTCCGGTTGCGCGGAACTTGTGGCGGGCGCCTCGACCAGCGCAATGCCTGCACCCGAGCGCGTGGTGCCCCGGCCCAGCCAGTCCGGCTGCAGGGTGGCGACAACAAAGTAGGCGGCAACGAGCACCGTCACGGACTGGGAAAAGAGGAGCCAAATGCGCTTCATGGTGTTTTGAGTGACTCTGGGAGTGGGTGCCGGGAAAGCCGTGTCCACATTGTTGGCGGACCGCCGATGATTGTCGCTGAACGGTCAGTTTCCTGCGCACGGCTGCCTTCAGTTGTGAGGGCGGTTCTCTGCTTTGCGAGAGGGGTGATCGTGAAATTTTATTCAGCGTTGTTGCCGTGTTGCGCATGGTGTAAACCCACTTGGGCCTGGCCGAATCCCCCAATCCCGGGGCGGCGGCCGCAGGCGCGTCTGCGGCATTGTGCTGGCGGCAGCGCTGTCGGCAGCGCACCTTTGGCGTGGCCAAAGAGTTGATGTTTCTTGCCGCCAAGACCAGCGCCATGGCGTGCGGGCGGCGGTGACAATACCGTGATGAGCATTTCCCGCACCACACTCGTGCAGGCATTTGACAGCCTGCTGCAACCCGAGCGTTTCAAGGACTACGGCCCCAATGGCCTGCAGGTCGAGGGCAAGGCCGACATTGCCTGCATCGTGAGCGGCGTGACGGCCAGCCGGGCGTTGATCGAAGCCGCCATTGCGCGCCGGGCCGACGCCATTTTTGTGCACCATGGCCTGTTCTGGCGCGGACAGGATGGCCGCATTACTGGCTGGATGCGCGAACGCCTGCGCCTGCTGCTGGCGCATGACATCAACCTGTTTGCCTACCATCTGCCGCTCGATGCGCACCCCGAAGTAGGCAACAACGCGCAGCTGGGGCGGGTGCTGGGCTGGACGGCCGACCAGCGCTTTGGCGAGCAGGACCTGGGCTTTGCCGGGCCGGCCGCGCTGGATGGCGCGCAGGCGCTGGCAGACCATGTGGCACGGGCGCTGGGCCGCCCCGTGACGCTGGTGCAGCCAGCGGCGCGGCGCATCCGGCGCGTGGCCTGGTGCACGGGCGGGGCGCAGGGTTATTTCGAATCGGCCATTGCCGCAGGGGCCGATGCCTTCATCACCGGCGAAATCTCGGAGCCCCAGGCCCACCTGGCGCGGGAAACGGGTGTGGCCTTCATTGCCGCCGGCCACCATGCCACCGAGCGTTATGGTGCCCCCGCCGCTGCCGCGCGGGTGGCGCAGCAGTTGGGGGTGGAGCACCATTTCATCGAGATTGACAACCCGGCGTGAGCGGAGTGTGGTGCTCCATGTATTCATGCTATTTAATTGATAGCTTCTGGCGCTTTATTTAAGGGCGCTTGCGGCTGATTTGATCCAAAATTTCATCATGCAAACCATTGCCATCACCCAGGGTGACCCAGCCGGTATCGGTCCCGAAATCGTTGCCAAGGCCTTTCGCGACGCTCCCGACATGCTGCGCGGCTGCTTTGCGGTGGGCGATCTGGCCACCCTGCGCCGCGCTGCGCAGTGCATCGTGCGCCCTGGCGTGCCGGAGTTGCCGGTAGCGCTGATCGCATCGCCCGATGACGCCTGGCAGGTGCCATCGCGCTGCATGCCGGTGCTGCAATTGCCTGGCTTGCCCGGCCCCGTGCCGTGGGGCCAGGTGAGTGCCGCGGCCGGCCGTGCTGCAGCCGACTGCGTGGTGTGGGCCGCGCGAGCCGCCCTGCAGGGCCACATTGCGGCCCTGGTGACGGCGCCGTTGCACAAGGAGGCGCTGTCTGCCGCGGGGGTGAGCTTTCCCGGCCATACCGAGTTGCTGCAGGCCGAGGCGGCGGCCTATCAGGGCGTGCCGCTGGCTGCCATGCCGGTGCGCATGATGCTGGCCAGTGATGAACTGCGCACGGTGCTGGTCAGCATCCACCTGTCGCTGCGCGACGCCATTGCGGCCGTGACGCGGGAAAACATCTTGCAGACCCTGCAGATCACCCATGCCGCGTTGCTGCGAAGCCTGGGGCGGGCGCCGCGCATGGCGGTGGCGGGCCTCAATCCGCACGCCGGCGAAGGGGGCTTGTTCGGGCGCGAGGAAATCGACAGCATCGTGCCCGCCGTCGCCGATGCGCGTGCGCTGGGCATGGATGTGCATGGCCCGTTGGCGCCCGACACGGTGTTCATGCGCGCGCGCCACACGCCGCAGCATGCCGGGGAGTTCGATGTGGTGCTGGCCATGTACCACGACCAGGGCTTGATCCCCGTGAAATACCTGGGGGTGGACAAGGGGGTAAACGTGACGCTGGGCCTGCCGCTGGTGCGCACCAGTCCAGACCACGGCACCGCTTTCGACATTGCCGGCCAGGGCGTTGCCGATGCTGCAAGCCTGGTGGAGGCGGTCCGGATTGCGCGCCAGATGGTCCGATAAAAACAAACGCCCTCAGCAGGTGCTGAGGGCGCTGGCAATGGTGGAGCGGCAAGGGTGCCGCGTGCCCATGAACGCGTTTCAGCGCTTGAGGCTGTCGCGGATTTCGCGCAGCAGAACGATGTCTTCAGCGGGTGCTGCAGGGGCTTCTGGCGCTGCGGGCGCTTCGCGCTTGAGGCGGTTGATCTGTTTGACCATGATGAAGATGATGAACGCAAGAATCAGGAAATTCACCGCCACGGTGATGAAGTTGCCGTAAGCGAACACCGGGACACCGGCCTTCTTGATGGCATCCAGCGTCTGCGCCGTCCCCGCCGGTACCTCGCCCAGCGCGATGAACATGTTGGAAAAATCGAGCTTGCCAAACACCAGGCCCACCAGGGGCAGGATCAGGTCGGAAACCACCGAATCGACAATCTTGCCGAAAGCGCCACCGATGATCACGCCGACGGCCAGGTCGATCACGTTGCCCTTGATCGCAAATTCGCGGAACTCTTGCATCATGCCCATGGTTATTTCTCGATTAATTGCGGATGCGCAAGTATTGCTCAGTTTGCAAGCCTGTCAACGCGGGCCTGCACATTGAATTACCCATTTTCACTCCGCTACAATTCGCAGTTGACCCCAATCTAGCGATGTTCATCGAGGATCCCCATGAGTGACACTCCAATCGACTCCAGCAAGCGGACGTGGATCATCACGTCTGCCTGCGCTGGTGCGGTGGGCGGCGTGGCAGCTGCCGTACCTTTCGTGAGTTCTTTCCAGCCCTCCGAGCGAGCCAAGGCCGCAGGTGCCGCCGTTGAGGTGGATATCTCCGCCCTCAAGCCCGGAGAAAAAATGACCGTGGAGTGGCGCGGCAAACCGGTGTGGATCCTGAAGCGCACCGCCGAGCAGCTGGAATCCCTGGCGCAAACCGAGCCCCAGGTGGCCGATCCAAAATCCGATCGCAAGGCCTACCCTATTCCTGAGTACGCCAAGAATCAGCACCGCTCGATCAAGCCCGAAGTGTTTGTCGGCGTGGGCATATGCACCCACCTGGGCTGCTCGCCAGGTGACAGGTTCCAGACTGGTCCTCAGCCGTCGCTGCCCGATGACTGGCATGGTGGCTTTCTGTGCGCTTGCCATGGCTCCACGTTTGACGTGGCCGGTCGGGTGTTCAAGAATAAGCCCGCACCTGACAACCTCGAGGTGCCGCCGCACATGTATCTCTCCGATACACGTCTGATCATCGGCGAAGACAAGAAGGCCTGAAGGAGCACTACATGGCCCACGAATTCAAAGAAATCTCCCCCAACGCCTCGGCCGGTGCCAAGGTCACGAACTGGTTCGAAAACCGTTTTCCAACGGCGTTCGATGCCTACCGCGTGCACATGTCGGAGTACTACGCTCCGAAGAACTTCAACTTCTGGTACGTCTTTGGCTCGCTGGCACTGGTGGTGCTGGTGATCCAGATCGTCACCGGGATCTTCCTGGTGATGCACTACAAGCCAGATGCAGCGCTGGCGTTTGCATCGGTCGAATACATCATGCGTGATGTGCCCTGGGGCTGGCTGATCCGCTACATGCACTCTACGGGGGCCTCGGCGTTCTTCATCGTCGTCTACCTGCACATGTTCCGTGGCCTGATCTATGGCAGCTACCGCAAACCGCGTGAACTGGTCTGGATCTTTGGCTGCGCGATTTTCCTGGCGCTCATGGCTGAAGCCTTCATGGGCTACCTGCTGCCCTGGGGTCAGATGTCGTACTGGGGTGCGCAGGTGATCGTCAACCTGTTTGCCGCCATTCCTTTCGTCGGTCCTGACCTGGCACTGCTGATTCGTGGCGACTATGTGGTCGGCGATGCGACGCTCAACCGCTTCTTCAGCTTCCACGTGATTGCTGTGCCGCTGGTGCTGCTGGGCCTGGTGGTAGCCCACTTGCTGGCCTTGCACGATGTGGGGTCCAACAACCCCGATGGCGTGGAAATCAAGGCGCCCAACGCGCCCAAGGATGCCAAGGGCAAGCCGCTCGACGGCGTGCCGTTCCATCCCTACTACACGGTGCATGACATCTTCGCGCTGAGCATGTTCCTCATGGCTTTCACGGCGGTGGTGTTTTTTGCACCCGAGTTCGGTGGCTATTTCCTGGAGTACAACAATTTCATCCCGGCAGATCCGCTGGTGACGCCGCTGCACATTGCACCTGTCTGGTATTTCACGCCGTTCTACTCCATGCTGCGTGCCATCACCAGCGAGATGATGTATGCGCTGATCGCCTGCGTGCTGGCGGGCGCTTTCCTCGGCGTGGTCAAGGCCCGGCTGCCTGGATTCCTCAAGGGTGGCATTGTGATTGCAGCCGTGGTTGCGGTTCTGCTCATGCTGGCGATCGATGCCAAGTTCTGGGGCGTGGTGGTGATGGGTGGTGCCGTGATCATCCTGTTCTTCCTGCCATGGCTGGACGCCTGTGAAGTGAAGTCCATCCGCTATCGCCCCAACTGGCACAAGTATCTGTATGCCGTCTTCGTGGTCAACTTCCTGATTCTGGGGTACCTGGGCGTGCAGCCGCCATCGCCCGTGGGTGAGCGCGTTTCGCAGGTTGGCACGCTGTTCTATTTCGGTTTCTTCCTGCTGATGCCCTGGTGGAGCCGTATCGGTGCAACCAAGCCAGTGCCTGACCGTGTCAACTTCACTGCGCATTGAGCCCTGGAGATAACAACAATGAAGAAACTCATCCTCACGCTGGTTGCTGCACTGGGCTTGGCAGCCGGTGCTGCGCATGCCGCCGGTGGCAGCGCCATTGCCTGGGACAAGGCTCCCAATAAGACCAACGACCTGGCTTCGCTGCAAAACGGCGCCAAGGTGTTTGTGAACTATTGCCTGAGCTGCCATTCGGCCGCGTTCATGCGGTTCAACCGCCTGCGCGACATTGGTCTGACCGATCAGCAGATCAAGGACAACCTTCTGTTCACCACGGAGAAGGTGGGTGAAACCATGAAGGCGTCCATCGATCCCAAGCAGGCCAAGGAATGGTTCGGTGCCAATCCGCCTGACTTGACGGTCATCGCACGCTCGCGTGCGGGCCACGGTGGCACGGGGGCGGACTACCTTTACACGTTCCTGCGCACGTTCTATCGTGATGGAGCCAAGGCTACTGGCTGGAACAACTTGCTGTTCCAGAATGTGGGCATGCCCCATGTGCTCTGGGAGTTGCAAGGCGACCGCCGTCCCGTGTTCGAGGCGCATGAAAGCCACGGACAAACGACCCAGGTTTTCAAGGGCTGGGAGCAAGTCACCCCTGGTACCATGACGCCCCTGCAGTATGACCAAACCATTGGCGACCTTGTGAACTACCTGCAGTGGATGGGCGAGCCCGCACAGAACACCCGCGTGCGGGTGGGTGTGTGGGTACTGATTTTCCTGGGCTTCTTCACGGTCATTGCCTGGAGGCTGAACGCAGCCTTCTGGAAAGACGTCAAGTAAACCTTGGATCCGCTGACCGCGCGCCCCGCTGGCGCGGCGGGACTTTACAGAGTGGGCGCTTTTTGCGTCCCACTCTTTTGATTTTTAGGAGCCTCCCACCATGATGGTGCTTTATTCGGGTACGACCTGTCCCTTCTCCCACCGCTGCCGCTTTGTCCTGTTTGAAAAAGGCATGGATTTCGAGATCCGCGATGTGGACCTGTACAACAAGCCCGAAGACATCAGCGTGATGAATCCCTATGGTCAGGTGCCGATTCTGGTGGAACGTGACCTGATCCTGTACGAGTCGAACATCATCAACGAGTACATCGACGAGCGGTTTCCCCATCCTCAGCTGATGCCAGGTGACCCTGTGGACCGTGCCCGCGTGCGCCTGTTCCTGCTCAACTTCGAGAAGGAATTGTTCGTGCATGTGAACATCCTGGAGTCGCGCGCCACCAAGGGCAACGAAAAGGCGCTGGAAAAGGCCCGCGCCCATATCCGTGACCGCCTGACGCAGCTGGCCCCCGTGTTCCTCAAGAACAAATACATGCTGGGTGACAACTTCTCGATGCTCGATGTCGCCATTGCTCCACTGCTGTGGCGCCTGGATTACTACGGCATTGATCTCAGCAAGAACGCGGCGCCATTGCTCAAATATGCAGAGCGGATTTTTTCGCGTCCTGCCTACATTGAGGCGCTCACACCATCTGAGAAGGTGATGCGCAAGTAAGCCCATCTGCTTGACCCGACACTTGCACCGTAGCGACACCATGAATGCCCAGGACTCCACCTCCACGCGCCCTTACCTGATCAGGGCCCTTTATGAGTGGTGCACCGACAACGGGTTCACACCCTATGTGGCGGTGCGTGTGGATGGGTCCGTTCAGGTGCCGCGTGAATATGTGAAGGATGGCGAAATTGTCCTGAACATCAGTTATGACGCGACGAGCTCCTTGCAGCTGGGCAATGACTTCATCGAGTTCAAGGCACGCTTTGGCGGCAAGCCGCGTGAGATCCTGGTGCCCGTGGGGCGGGTGATTGCCATTTATGCGCGTGAGAATGGGCAAGGCATGGCATTTCCTGCGCCGGTGGATGTGGATGCTGCCGTACTCGACGGAGGCCTTGTTTCAGCTGCTGTGCCCCCGCCGGTGCCGGCCGAGGATGCCGAAGACCGTGTGGTGCAACTGGTGCCCAGCGATGGCATGCCCGCCGAGGAAGGTGGCGGCGATCCCCATCCCCCGCGCACCTCGGGCAGAAGTGCGCGCCCCTCTCTCAAGCGCATCAAATAGCCACCACACGCCGCAAAAGACGCTGTTTTTGCAGGATAAAATGCAGCCTTCGCCGATTTAGCTCAGTTGGTAGAGCAACCGCCTTGTAAGCGGTAGGTCGTCAGTTCGATTCCGACAATCGGCACCATTTTTCGCAGAAACGCCCGGGCTTACACCTCTCTCAGGGGTATATCAGGCCTGAATCTTGAGGCGAATGGAGTCCACCTCCCACCCCCGGCTGCGCAAGTGCGCCAGCAACGCTGGCAGCAACTGGCGTATTTTTGCCGCCGCAGCGTTGCTTTTCACCAGCAGACACCAGTTGCCTCCATCGATAGGGCCTGCTTGCACCGTCGAGCGCAGGGCTGAAGGGATCAGCCGTTCAATCGCCTGAAGCCGTTCACTGGAATCCCGTGTGAGCGCCGCCAGTTTGGCCAGCGTCGGAGAGTCCTCGCTGGCTTGCTGCAGTGTGATGGCGTAGTGGCGGCGATTCATGGGGATGGTGTGATGGGGCCGGGCAGGGCGGGACGGCATTGGATTATCGCGGACGCCTGGTTCGCGCCTTGTCGTTCAACCCGTTGGCCTGCTGGTGCTTGGAATCGGGGTGCCTTTTCGGGTGCGTCGGGAATTTCCGATGTGGGGGCAATGAATCCTGCGCCCCGGTTGCAGGTGCCCACGCAGTGCCTTGGGCTGCGGTGCCGGGAGTCTTGGCACCAGGCAGGTAAAATCATCGGTCCGGAGTTTGTTGCCTGGCATTGCAGTGCTTGCAATCGGGGGCAACCGACCCACCTGAAATCAATTCATCTTAGGGGTTTCGGTCGTCTCACATGCTTTTCGGCGCATGTCAGGCGGTCCTGTTCGCATGGCCACCAACTTCCTTACCAAATTATTCGGCAGCCGCAATGACCGGCTCCTCAAGCAATATCGCAAAACGGTTGCCCGCATCAATGCGATGGAGCCCGACTATGAGAAGCTGACCGATGACGCGCTGCGCGCCAAGACGCTGGAATTCAAGGAGCGTGTGGCCAAAGGTGAGTCGCTTGACGACATGTTGCCGGAGGCATTCGCCGTGGTGCGAGAAGGCTCCAAGCGCATCATGAAGATGCGCCATTTCGATGTGCAGCTGCTCGGCGGCATGGCATTGCACTACGGGAAAATCGCGGAAATGCGCACGGGGGAGGGCAAGACCCTCACCGCCACCTTGCCGGTCTACCTGAATGCACTGTCCGGCAAGGGCGTTCATGTGGTCACGGTGAACGACTACCTGGCCAACCGGGATGCCATGTGGATGGGGCGTCTTTACAACTTCCTGGGGCTGACGGTGGGCATCAATCTGCCCAACATGCCGCGCGAAGAAAAGCAGGCCGCCTACGCCGCAGACATCACCTACGGCACGAACAACGAATATGGGTTCGACTACCTGCGCGACAACATGGTCTATGAGGCACGGGACCGCGTGCAGCATGGCCTCAACTTCGCCATCGTGGACGAGGTGGACTCCATCCTGATCGACGAGGCGCGCACGCCGCTCATCATCAGCGGCCAGGCCGAGGACCATACGGCGATGTACATCGCCATGAACAAGGTGGTGCCACTGCTGGTGCGCCAGGAAGGCGAAGCCGATCCGCGCACCGGCGAGGGTGTGACCAAACCCGGCGATTTCACGCTGGACGAAAAAACCCACCAGGTATTCCTGACCGAGCAGGGCCATGAAAGCGCCGAGCGCATCCTGGCTGCCCAGGGCCTGATCGCCGAAGGCGCGTCGGTGTATGACCCGGCCAACATCACGCTGATGCACCATCTGTATGCGGCGCTGCGGGCCAACCACCTGTACCACCGCGACCAGCACTACGTGGTGCAGAACGGCGAGATCGTCATCGTGGACGAGTTCACCGGCCGCCTGATGTCGGGTCGCCGCTGGAGCGAAGGCCTGCACCAGGCCGTGGAAGCCAAGGAGGGCGTGGCCATCCAGGCCGAGAACCAGACGCTGGCGTCCATCACGTTCCAGAACTACTTCCGCTTGTACAGCAAGCTCGCCGGGATGACCGGAACGGCCGATACCGAAGCCTATGAGTTCCAGGAAATCTACGGCCTGGAAACCGTGGTCATTCCACCCAACCGCCCCAGCCGGCGCGATGACCAGCTCGACCGCGTGTACAAGACCACGCGCGAGAAATACGAGGCGGCCATCAAGGACATCCGCGAGTGCCATGAGCGCGGCCAGCCCGTGCTGGTAGGCACCACGTCGATCGAGAACTCCGAGATCATCGACCAGCTTCTGAACAAGGAAAACCTGCCCCACCAGGTGCTCAATGCCAAGCAGCATGCCCGCGAGGCGGACATCGTGGCCCAGGCCGGACGCGCCGGCATGATCACCATTGCCACCAACATGGCGGGCCGCGGCACCGACATCGTACTGGGTGGCAACATCGAAAAGCTGGTGGCTGCCGTGGAGACGGACGAGACGCTGGATGAAGCCACCAAGCAGGCCCGCATCGCCGAAGTGCGCGCCGAATGGGCGCGCGACCACGAAAAGGTGAAAGAACTGGGCGGGCTGCGCATCATCGCCACCGAGCGCCATGAGTCGCGCCGCATCGACAACCAGCTGCGGGGCCGTTCGGGCCGCCAGGGCGACCCGGGTTCGTCGCGCTTTTACCTGAGCCTCGATGATTCGCTGATGCGCATCTTCGCGGGCGACCGCGTCAAGGCCATCATGGACCGCCTGAAGATGCCCGATGGCGAGGCCATCGAGGCGGGCATTGTCACGCGCAGCATCGAGTCGGCCCAGCGCAAGGTCGAAGCCCGCAACTTCGACATCCGCAAGCAGCTGCTCGAGTACGACGATGTGGCCAACGACCAGCGCAAGGTCATCTACCAGCAGCGCAACGACATCCTCGATGCCGCCGAACTGTCCGACGTGATTGCCGCCATGCGCGAGGACTGCATGACCGATCTGGTGCGTTTGTATGTTCCCGCGGAATCGGTGGAGGAGCAGTGGAACCTGCCGGCCCTCGAAAAGGTCCTGGCCGACGAATGGCAGGTTTCGATTGCGTTGCAAAAGGAGGTGGAGGGCGCGCACAGCATCACCGACGACGAGATTCTGGACAAGGTGCTTCAGGCTGCACATGCGTCGTTCGACGCCAAGATCGAACAGGTGGGGCGTGACAACTTCACCCAGTTCGAACGCGTGGTGCTGCTGCAGAGCTTTGACTCCAACTGGCGTGACCACCTGAGCGCGCTCGACTACCTGCGCCAGGGCATTCACCTGCGCGGTTATGCGCAAAAGCAGCCCAAGCAGGAATACAAGCGCGAGGCGTTCGAGCTGTTCCGCCAGCTCATCGACCAGGTCAAGAACGAGGTCACCAAGATCCTCATGACTGTGCAGGTGCAGTCGCCAGCGCAGCTGGACCAGGCCGCGCAGGACATGGAAAGCCGTGCGGAAAGCATTGCCAATGTGACCTACACGGCGCCCACCGAAACGGGTGAGGTGGAGACCACGGTCGATGCCCAGACGATGGACCAGGCCTTGCCGCAAGGCGTTCGCGTGGGGCGCAACGATCCCTGCCCTTGCGGCAGTGGCAAGAAGTACAAGCAGTGCCACGGCAAGCTGGCCTGATTGAATGGAACCAAACGACACGGGCCGCGGCCCGTGTCTTCATTTGCGCACCACGGTTTTCCGGATAATCCAACGCAGTTTTTGAGAAAGACCACCATGCCCGTCAATCTACTTGCCCCCGTTGCCGCCGATCTGCACCCGATTGCCGGCGTCCGCATCGGCGTTGCCGAAGCCGGTATCCGCAAAGCCAGCCGCAAGGATCTCACCGTGTTCCTGCTGGACGAAGGCGCCAGCGTGGCTGGCGTGTTCACGCAGAACCGCTTTTGCGCGGCCCCGGTGCAGATCAGCCGCGAGCATCTGGGCCGCGGTCAATCCATCCGTGCCATGGTCATCAACACCGGCAACGCCAACGCGGGCACCGGTACCGACGGCCTGGCGCGCGCACGTTCCACCTGCATTGCGCTCGCACGCCAGCTGAGCGTGGCGCCCGAGCAGATCCTGCCGTTCTCCACCGGCGTGATCATGGAGCCGCTGCCCAACGACCGCATTGAAGCCGGTCTGCCCGCTGCCATTGCCGATGCGCAGCCCGGCCACTGGGCGCGCGCGGCCGAGGGCATCATGACCACCGACACCCTGCCCAAGGCCTTCTCGGCCCAGGTGCAGATCGGTGGGGCCACCGTGTCCATCACCGGCATCAGCAAGGGGGCGGGCATGATCCGTCCCAACATGGCCACCATGCTGGGCTTTCTGGCCACGGACGCCTGCGTTGCACCTGCCGTGATGCAGCAGCTGGCGCGCGAACTGGCCGATTGCTCGTTCAACCGCGTCACCATCGACGGCGACACCTCCACCAACGATTCGTTCGTGGTGGTGGCCACCAACAAGGCAGCGCACAGCCCTGTCACCACGCTGGCCAGCGTCGAGGGGCAGGCCCTCAAGGCGGCCATGCTGGGCGTGGCGCAAAAGCTGGCCCAGGCCATCGTGCGCGACGGTGAAGGCGCCACCAAGTTCATCACCGTGCGTGTCGAAGGTGGCAAGACAGGCGAGGAGTGCCGCAAGGTGGCCTATGCCATCGCCCATTCGCCGCTGGTCAAGACGGCTTTCTTCGCCAGCGACCCGAATCTGGGCCGCATCCTGGCGGCCGTGGGCTATGCAGGAATCGAAGACCTGGACCAGACCGGCATCGATCTCTACCTCGACGACGTGCATGTGGCGGTGCATGGTGGGCGCAACCCTGCCTACCGCGAGGAAGACGGTCAGCGCGTGATGAAGCAAAGCGAAATCACCGTGCGCGTGCTGCTGGGCCGCGGTGGTGCGGTGGACACGGTGTGGACCTGCGATTTCAGCCACGAATACGTCACCATCAATGCAGATTACCGCTCCTGAAATACTCCTGTCTTGCTAGCTGCTGGCGCTTGCTGGATAAGCGCTGGATGCCAAAAATGAATCAAAAATTTGAACACCTGATCGAGCGCGCCGAGCAGCTCATCGCCCGCATCGAGTCCGTGCTGCCGCAGCCTCTGGGCGCGCCCGACTGGTCGGCTTCCATTGCCTGGCGCTATCGCAAGCGCAGCAGCGGCCATGGCAGCCTGGAGCCCGTGCGCCATGTGGCAGCGATACAGCTGACCGACCTCCAGGAGATCGACGGGCAAAAAGAAAAGATCGAGCGCAACACCCAGCAGTTCGTGCAGGGCAAACCGGCCAACAACGTGCTGCTGACCGGCGCACGTGGCACGGGCAAGTCTTCGCTCATCAAGGCCTGTCTGAATGCCCACGCGGCCCAGGGCCTGCGCCTGATCGAGGTGGACAAGGCCGACCTCACCGACCTGCCCGACATCGTGGACGTGGTGTCGGAGCGGCCCGAGAAATTCATCGTCTTCTGTGATGACCTGAGTTTTGAAGACGGCGAGCCGGGCTACAAGGCGCTCAAGTCCATCCTCGATGGCTCGGTGGCCGCCGCAACGCCCAATGTGCTGATTTATGCCACCAGCAACCGGCGCCACCTGGTGCCCGAGTACATGGCAGAAAACCGCAGCTACACGCACACCGACGACGGCGAGGTGCATCCTGGCGAGGCGGTCGAGGAAAAGATTTCCCTGTCGGAGCGCTTTGGCCTGTGGGTCAGTTTCTATCCATTCAGCCAGGATGAATACCTGACCATCGTGGCCCAGTGGCTGGCGTCGCTCGGCGTTTCGGCGGCAGCCATCGCGGCGGCCCGGCCCGAGGCGCTGGTCTGGGCGCTGGAGCGCGGTTCGCGCAGCGGCCGCGTGGCCTACCAGTTTGCGCGCGACTATGCGGGGCGGCATGGTGGCTGACACGGTTCATCCTGATGCGGCCGGCACCGCCGACCGCGCGCACACCGAGGTGGCCGTGGGCATCCTGCTGCGGGCCGATGGTGCGATGCTCCTGTCCACGCGCCCGCCCGGCAAGCCCTATGCGGGCTATTGGGAGTTTCCGGGCGGCAAGCTGGAGGCGGGCGAGACGGTGGAGCAGGCGCTGCGCCGCGAGCTGATCGAGGAGCTCGGCGTGACCATCGGCCCCGCCAGCATCTGGAAGGTGACCGAGCACGACTACCCGCATGCCCTGGTGCGCCTGCATTGGTGCAAGGTGCGGGAGTGGTCGGGTGCGTTCGAGATGCGCGAAGGCCAGACCATGGCCTGGCAGCAGATGCCACTGACTGTGGCGCCAGTGTTGCCCGGTGCGTACCCGGTACTGCAATGGCTGGCCGAAGAGCGTGGCCAGAAGTTTTCTTTGGATAGCTATTAAATAAATAGCTGTAAACTCATTATGGATAGGCTCTAGAGTCTGATTTTCCTGTTATTCAGCGCTGTATGCAGTCGATATCCCTCAGTGCTGCAGGCGGGGATCGCCATACGGTGCGTCGTCAGGAGGCGCCTCGGTAGGCATGCGAAAGTCCTCGCTGGCCCAGGCGCCCAGGTCCATCTGCTTGCAGCGCTCGCTGCAAAAGGGCCGAAAGGGGTTTTGCGTGCTGTAGATGCTGTCGCCGCCGCACTGGGGGCAGGTGACATGGCGGGTGACTTCACCCGGCGGGAGTTGGGTTGCCATTGGCAGGCCTTCTTCAGGCGCAGAGCGTGAGCTCGAACGCGGCATCGTCGGTGGACGATTGCAGGTGTCCATCGGGTTCCTGCCGCATCAGGCGCACCGACACAATGAGGCGATTGCCGCTGATCTCCGGGATCAGCTCCAGTGCGGGGTCGATGCGCAGGCGCAGCAGCTGGAATGTGCGGCCCTGCGGAAGGTTTTGCTGGAACTGGCCACGCTCGGCGGCCACCTTTTGGGGCACCCCCGAGTCCCGCAGCAGCTTGAGCAGCACGTAAATCGACTCGGCCAGCGGTGCAAGGGTGGAGGCCCATTGCTCCAGTGCCTGCTGGCGCACCGCCACTTCCTTGTGTTGCCAGGTGTAGTAGGCCGGCAGATCAAACCCGCAGGTGCCGCCAGGGATGCCCACGCGGCTGCGGATGCTCATCAGCCAGTCGTTTTCGGTCAGGGCATGGCCTGCCTTGCCGGTTTGCTGGTTGAGCGATGTAAAGCAGTGGTCCAGCTGAGCGACCACAGCATCCAGTGCCGCCTCGGAAATCGAGGGATTGCCCCGGTAGCTGTCGAGCTGGTGCTTGTGTTTCTCGATATCTTTGAGAACGTCGGATTTCAGGTCGGCACGCGCCGCCACGTCCATGATTTCGAAGATGGTGACCAGGGCAAAGTGGTGGTCCAGCGGGTGCTGGCGGGGAATCAATTCACCCAGCCTGCGAAACAACTGTTCCAGTCGCAGGTAGGTTCTGATGCGTTCGTTAAAGGGGTATTCGTAAAGGATCACGCTGGCGGATTCCTGGGAGCTCAGTGGATGTTCTGACGCCGGTGGCGCACGCCATGGAAAGGCAGCACAAACAGGCTCCAACGCATCATCATAGCCCGAACAGGCGCGCAAGCTGCGTTGCATGGCCTCGCAGTGCCTCCAGCGAAATGCCATCGTTCACCACGATGGCATCTGCTGCGGCCCGACGGGCCTGGCGGGATGCCTGCGTATCCAGAATGGCCTGTACTGCCGCGCGCTGCAGCCCATTGCGCGCCATGACACGGTGGATCTGCGTTTCGGTGCTGCAATCCACCACCACCACGGCGTCGAGCTTGCGCGCCCAGCGGCCCGACTCCACCAGCAGGGGGATGTCGAAGACGATGGCGCGATGTCCGGCGGCCGCGGCGTCCCGGGCTTGCTGCTCGCTCAGCCGGGTCACCCAGGGATGCACGATGGCTTCGAGCTGGGCGCGTGCCTGGGGGCTGGAAAATGCCAGCGTCCGCATGCGGGCGCGGTCCATGGCGCCGGTGGAGTCGATGGCCTCCGGTCCAAAGGCGGTCCGGATGTCGCCAATCGCGGCTCCACCGGGTGCGGTAACCGAGCGGGCGATGGCATCCGCATCCATCAGCGCTGCCCCGCAGGACTGAAGCATCTGTCCGAGCGTGCTTTTGCCGCTGCCAATGCCCCCGGTCAGACCCACGTGCACTGGCCGCTGCATGCTCACAACCCGAACAGGTTCAGCACCGTTTGCAACATGGCCTGGGGCCCGAACACCATGGCCGTCAAGCCGGCACCCACGAGGAAAGGGCCGAAAGGTACATAACCGCCTTCACGCAGGTTGTTGAATACCTTGAGACCGATCCCGACCAGGGCCCCGATCACGGAAGACATCAAAATGATGGGAACCAGGGCCTGCCAGCCGAACCAGGCGCCCAGGGCAGCAAAGAGCTTGAAATCGCCATATCCCATGCCTTCCTTGCCGGTGGCCAGCTTGAAGGCCCAGTACACCAGCCACAGGGAGAGGTAGCCGGCAGCGGCACCCGTCACGGACGCCAGCAGGGGAACGTCGATCCAGTGCATGGCCGACGCGATCAAGCCAGCCCACAGCAAGGGCAGGGTGATGTCGTCAGGCAGCAGGGTAGTGTCCCAGTCGATGAACGCCAGTGCCACCATGGCGGCAGAAAAACCGGCCCATGCCAGACCTGTGGCAGTGAACCCCCACCGGTGGGCGCAGAATGCGAAAAGCACGCCCGTCAGGATCTCCACCAGGGGGTAGCGTGCGCTGATGCGCACCTTGCACGCAGAGCAGCGACCCCGCAGAAAAAGATAGCTCAGCACCGGGATGTTTTCATACCACTGCACCGCATGCCCGCACGCCGGACAACGCGAGCGGGGCGTGCACAGATTGAAAGCCGCCTCGGTGCCGGGCGTTGGCGGGGCATCCGTGCCGGCCGCGAATGCCGCGTGCTCCTGCGCCCATTGGCGCTCCATCATCTGGGGCAAGCGGTGAATCACCACATTGAGAAAGCTGCCCAGCAGCAGACCCACAAGGCCCGCAATGGCGGGTTCTGCCAAGATATCCACGATCAAACGACCTGACCCAACTTGAAGATCGGCAGATACATCGACACCACAATGCCCCCAATCAGCGTGCCCAGAAACACGATGATGATGGGTTCCATCAGGCTGGACAGTCCGGCCACCATGTCATCCACTTCCGCTTCATAGAAGTCTGCCGCCTTGCCCAGCATGTGGTCAATGGACCCTGACTCTTCCCCAATGGCGCACATCTGCAGCACCATGGACGGAAAGATATTGGCATTGCCCATGGCAGCTGTCAGGCTCGTTCCGGTAGAAACTTCTTGCTGAATCTTGTCGGTCGCCATGGAATAGACCGAATTGCCGGCTGCGCCCCCCACGGAATCGAGAGCTTCCACCAAGGGCACGCCCGCGGCAAACATGGTCGAGAGGGTACGGGTCCAGCGGGCCACGCAGGACTTTTCGACCAGCGCACCAAAAACGGGCATGCGCAGCATCAGGCGGTCCATGAACATCTGGACTTTCTCACTTCGGCGCCAGGCCTGCATGAAAAAGTAAAAACCTCCACCCAGTACACCGAAAATCAGCCACCACCACTGGACGAATACTTCGCTGATCGCCATGACGAACAGGGTAGGGGCAGGCAAATCGGCACCGAACGAGGTGAATACTTCCTTGAAGGCCGGAATCACAAAAATCATGATCACGGTGACCACCACAAATGCCACGATCACCACCGAGATCGGGTACATCAGTGCCGATTTGATCTTGGATTTGATGGCTTCGGTCTTCTCCATATAAAGCGCCAGGCGATCGAGAAGCGCTTCCAGAATGCCCGCTGCCTCACCCGCCTCGACCAGGTTGCAATACAGGCTGTCGAAATACATGGGGTATTTGCGAAATGCACCATTCAAGGAGGTGCCGGTTTCGACGTCCGAACGCACATCGTTGAGCAACTTGGTCACGCTGGCATTGGTGTTGCCTCGTCCCACGATGTCGAATGCCTGCAGCAAAGGCACTCCGGCCTTCATCATGGTGGCGAGCTGGCGGGTGAACAGTGCAATATCTTTGGGCTTGATCTTCTTGCCCGAGCGCATCCGGCGCTTCTTGATCTTGGTGGGAAATACACCTTGCCGCCGCAGCATGGCCTGCACCTGATTTTCACCGACTGCGCGCGTTTCTCCCCGGACAATCTTTCCGTTGCGGTCTTTGCCTTCCCACTCAAAGACAAAGTCCTTGATTTCGCGTTTGGATGCTGCGGTTGCCATGATGCTCCCTCGTTCTTGAATTATTCGTTGGTCACTGCCAGCACTTCTTCCAGAGAAGTAAGACCTAACTTTGCTTTATGCAGCCCGGCATCACGCAGGGAGCGCACACCCTCCAGTTTGGCCTGTTCCGCAATTTCGAGCGCACTGCCGTCGCGCAGGATGATGCGCTGAATCTCTTCAGAGATCGGCATCACCTGATAGATCCCTAGACGGCCCTTGTATCCATTGTTGCAGGCAGAGCAGCCAACGGGGCGATAGGTGACCCAGGAGCCATCGAGTTCGTGCTCGGGGTAGCCTGCATCCACGAGTGCCTCATGTGGAATATCAGCAGGCGTCTTGCAAATAGGGCAAAGCCGACGCGCCAGGCGCTGGGCGGTGATCAGTATGACGCTGGAGGCAATGTTAAAGGGGGCAATCCCCATGTTGCGCATGCGAGTCAGCGTGGTGGGGGCGTCATTGGTATGCAAGGTCGACAGTACCAAGTGCCCTGTCTGAGCTGCTTTGATGGAAATATCGGCGGTCTCCAGATCCCGAATTTCACCCACCATGATAATGTCAGGGTCTTGGCGCAGAAAAGACTTGAGGGCGACGGCAAAAGTGAGTCCCGCCTTTTCGTTCACGTTGACCTGGTTGACCCCGGGAAGGTTGATTTCGGAGGGGTCTTCGGCCGTGGCGATATTGACGCCAGACTTGTTGAGCAGATTCAAGCATGTATAGAGCGAAACGGTCTTGCCCGACCCCGTGGGGCCCGTGACCAAAATCATTCCGTAAGGACGCCCAATTGCTGTCAACAGGCGTTCCTTCTCCGCCGCCTCATAGCCGAGTGCATCGATCCCTAGTTTTGCGCTACTGGGATCGAGAATACGGATCACGATTTTCTCGCCAAACAGGGTAGGCAAGGTGCTGACGCGAAAATCGATGACCCGGTCTGGCCCCACCTTCAGTTTCATGCGCCCATCCTGGGGCACCCGTTTTTCGGAAATGTCGAGGCGGGAAATAACCTTGATCCGGGAAGCTAGTTTGTCCTTGATGGCAATGGGAGGCGACGCGATTTCGCGCAATTCACCGTCAATGCGAAAACGTACCCGGTATTGGTGCTCGTAGGGCTCGAAATGCAGATCGGATGCCCGCATGTTGAATGCGTCCAGCAGCATCTTGTGGAGAAACTTGACGATGGGAGCATCTTCAACTTCGGTTGCCGCGTCAGCGCTCTCAGTGGCCTCTTCCACTGCAACATCATCAAATTCAAAATCACTTCCAGCGCTGATCAGCGTATCCATGGCTTCACCCGTGGATTTTGTGCTGATTTCAACCAAGCGGTTTAATTTATCGTATTCCGCAATAATCCAGTCCACCCCCATTTGGGTGGTGAATTTGATTTTTTCGGCGGCCTCTTGATCTGTGGGGTCCGCCGTGGCAACGATCAGTCGGTTGTTTCGTTTGCTGAGAACAACCACCCGATAGGCGGTGCAAATCTTTGCATCCAGGAGGTCTTTGGGAAGGCGCTGGGGGTCTATGGCGTCCAGATCGAGCAATGGAGCACCAAAAACAGCCGAAACGGTATGTGCCAAATCCGCAGCTGAAACAACGCCAGAGCCGGTCAGTTCAGCGATAAAGCTGGTGCGGCTGTTTTGTGACTTTTTGTAAATTTCCTCGGCTGATTTTTGTGTCAGCTTTCCCGCAGACATCAGTGCGCGACCCAATCCCGGGAGAGCTACTGAAGAGGCTTCTTTCTGGGCGGTATCGACAACGGCCATTTAACCAGGGCAATTAGTGGTGAAAAAACCATCCTATCATCCCCGAACACTCGTGCCCTGTACAGCGCTGCCGAATTGGCAGGATTGCCACAGTTGGAGGAATGCTGCTTGATTGGTGCGGAAAATGGTCGGGGTGAGAGGATTCGAACCTCCGGCCTCTACGTCCCGAACGTAGCGCTCTACCAGGCTAAGCTACACCCCGCGCATTGACGCCGCTGATTACAAATTCTGCTGGATTCGGCAGAATTCAGGCGCGGCGCTCAAGCAATTGAGCTGCCAATTGTAGCAAGCTCGCTGAGTAGTCTCCCTTTGGCAGTTGCTCGGCAGCAGTCATGGCGCGACGGGCTTCAGCGAAGGCCGCTGTGCGTGCTGCTTCCAGGGCTCCGGTGCTTCGTACAATGGCCACCACATCGTCAAGGCGATCTGTGGAGCCCTCTTCAATGGCGTGTCGCACGATGGCCGCCTGTTCTGGTGTGCCTCTTTGCATGGCCACGATGAGGGGCAGGGTGGACTTTCCTTCGCGCAGGTCATCGCCAAGGTTTTTCCCCATTTCCAGGGTGTCCCCGTCATAGTCAAGTACATCGTCGATGATCTGGAACGCCGTGCCAAGGGCCTGCCCATAGATTGCGCAGGCCTCTTCGATTTCAGGGGGGCTTTCGGCAAGAATGGCGCCCAGCCGTGCGCTGGCTTCAAACAGCTTGGCGGTCTTGGAGCGGATGACCTGGAGGTAACCTGCCTCATCCAGGGAGGCATCGTGCATGTTCATCAACTGCAATACCTCGCCTTCGGCAATCACATTGGTGGCTTCAGACAGTACTTCCATGACGCGCATCTTTCCCGTCTCCACCATCATCTGAAATGAGCGTGAATGCAGAAAATCGCCCACCAACACGCTCGCAGGGTTGCCGAAGGTCTGGTTGGCTGTGGCGCGCCCTCTGCGCAGGGTGGATGCATCCACGACGTCGTCGTGCAGCAGGGTGGCCGTATGGATCAGTTCGACTACGGCGGCCATGCTGAAACGGTGGTGCTGCCGATAGCCGAGAGCGCCGCATATCAGCAGCAACAGTGCCGGTCGCAGCCGCTTGCCTCCGGCGGCGATGATGTACTGGGAGATTTGCGCCACCAGGGGCACGCCGGATGTCAGGCGCTGGGCTATGACGTTGTCCACTTCACGCATGTCGTCGTTGATGATCGTCAGCGGTGATGTGGCGGTGGGGGTGAGGGGGGATGTCAAGATGAAGTGGCACGCAGAAAGTGCTGCGAATTATAGGAAGGACCGCACAGGGGCAGGCCATTGCCAATGTCGCGGCAGTTCGGCGCGTGCAGAGGGGTTGGCTGCTTTTGTGCTTGGTGGTATAATTTTTGGCTCTGCGGAAATCCGTCTGCAGAACTCATATCAAGAGGTCAACATGTACGCGGTCATAAAAACCGGCGGCAAGCAGTATCGCGTTGCTTCCGGCGAAAAAATTAAAGTAGAACAGATTGCTGCGGACGTAGGCCAGGAAATTGTGATCGACCAGGTTCTGGCTGTCGGCAACGGCGCTGAACTGAAGGTGGGTACTCCCCTGGTGTCCGGCGCAACCGTGAAAGCCACTGTCGTGGCCCACGGCAAGCACGACAAAGTGCACATCTTCAAGATGCGCCGTCGCAAGCACTATCAAAAACGCCAAGGCCATCGCCAGCAGTTCACCGAGCTGCAAATCGGTGCGATTGCTGCTTAAGAAGGAGCTGATGTCATGGCACAGAAAAAAGGCGGCGGCTCTACGCGAAACGGGCGCGACTCCAAGCCAAAGATGCTGGGTGTCAAGGCGTTCGGTGGTGAACTGATCAGTGCTGGCTCGATCATCGTGCGCCAGCGCGGTACGCGCTTTCACCCCGGCAGCAATGTCGGCGTGGGCAAGGACCACACCTTGTTTGCCCTGGTGGACGGCCATGTGTCGTTTGGCACCAAGGGTGCGCTGTCCAAGCACACGGTCAATGTGACTCCCGCCTGAGGTTGATTCCTCTGGCAGCAATCGAAGCCCCGCCCTGTCGGGGCTTTGTTGTTTAAGGCGCTGGCCGGTGCTATGGTGCTGGCCCGCGTGCCCCGCATGGACGGGGCTTTGTGCTTTCCGGAGGGTTCGCTTCCTGGCTTGCGCTCTTTTGTAAACTGGATACCCCATGAAGTTCGTCGATGAAGCCTATATTGACATTGCTGCCGGTGATGGTGGCAATGGCTGTGTGTCGTTCCGGCACGAAAAATACAAGGAATTCGGCGGTCCCAATGGGGGCGATGGAGGGCGCGGGGGGCATGTGTTTGCAGTGGCCGACCCCAATCTCAATACGCTGGTGGATTTCCGTTATTCGCGCCGCCATGAAGCCAAGCGGGGCGAGCACGGCATGGGTTCCGACATGTTTGGCGCTGCGGGCTCGGACATCACCCTGAAGATGCCTGTGGGCACCATCATCACCGACGCGGAAACGGGCGAGGTGCTCTATGAGCTGCTCAATCCCGGCGAGGTCATCACCATCGCCAAGGGCGGTGATGGCGGCTTTGGCAACATGCGTTTCAAAAGCGCCATCAACCGGGCGCCACGCCAGAAGACGCCCGGATGGCCGGGCGAGAAGAAAAACCTGAAACTCGAGCTGAAGGTGCTTGCCGACGTGGGCCTGCTGGGCATGCCGAACGCGGGCAAGTCCACCTTCATCACGGCGGTTTCCAATGCGCGCCCCAAGATCGCCGACTACCCCTTCACCACGTTGCATCCGAATCTGGGGGTGGTGCGCGTGGGCCCCGAGCAGAGCTTTGTGGTGGCCGATATTCCTGGTCTGATCGAGGGTGCCTCGGAAGGGGCGGGGCTGGGTCACCAGTTCTTGCGCCACCTCCAGCGCACCCGCCTGCTGCTGCACATTGTGGATCTGGCGCCATTTGACGACGCGGTGGATCCTGTGGCCCAGGCCAAGGCCATCGTCAACGAACTGAAGAAATACGACCAGCAGCTCTACGACAAGCCGCGCTGGCTGGTGCTGAACAAGCTCGACATGGTGCCCGCCGATGAGCGGGAGGCCCGCGTCAAAGATTTCGTGAAGCGATTCAAGTGGAAAGGGCCGGTGTTCGAGATTTCTGCGCTGACACGCGAGGGCTGCGAGCCGCTGATCCATGCCATCTTCCGCCATGTGCAGTCGGAGCAGCGCATCGAAAACGAGCCGGAGGAAGTGGATCCACGGTTTGCTGGAGATGCCCCCGTCTGACGGGATGTGCTGTTCGTGTTGTTTATTTCGCTATATTTATAATAGCTGTTGGCGCTTTATTCATAAGCGCTAGTGGTAAAAACTGCTCAAAAAATGGTTTCCAGCGTATTGCGCGATGCCCGCCGCATTGTGGTGAAAGTGGGTTCCAGTCTCGTTACCAACGAGGGGCGCGGCCTGGATGAGGCCGCCATCGGCGAGTGGAGCCGCCAACTGGCGGCCCTGGTGCGCGGCGAGGGCGGCGCGCCCCGTGAGGTGGTGATGGTGTCCAGCGGCGCGATCGCTGAGGGCATGAAACGCCTGGGCTGGACGGCGCGCCCCCAGGAAATCCACGAGCTGCAGGCCGCCGCCGCTGTGGGACAGATGGGACTTGCGCAGATGTACGAGACCAAGCTGCGCGAGCAGGGCATGGGCAGTGCGCAGGTGCTGCTCACGCACGCCGATCTCGCAGACCGTGAGCGGTATCTCAATGCGCGTTCGACCCTGCTGACCCTGCTGCGTCTGGGCGTGGTGCCGGTGATCAACGAAAACGACACCGTGGTCAATGACGAAATCAAGTTCGGCGACAACGACACCCTCGGTGCGCTGGTCGCCAATCTGGTGGAGGCGGATGCGCTGGTGATTCTCACGGACCAGAAAGGTCTTTATACGGCCGATCCTCGCAAAGACCCGGCCGCGCAGTTCGTGCACGAAGCCCAGGCGGGTGATCCGGCCCTGGAAGCCATGGCCGGCGGGGCGGGCTCCAGCATTGGCAAAGGTGGGATGATCACCAAAATCCTGGCCGCCAAGCGGGCGGCGGGATCCGGGGCTTCCACCGTGATCGCGTGGGGGCGGGAAGAAAACGTGCTGCTGCGTCTGGTGCATGGCGAGGCGCTGGGCACCTTGCTGGTGGCCCAGACGGCCAAAAAGCAGGCCCGCAAGCAGTGGATGGCCGATCACCTGCAGATGCGGGGCGCTGTCGTGGTCGATGCCGGTGCGGCAGCCAAGCTGCGCGATGAGGGAAAGAGCTTGCTGCCCATCGGCATGACGGCAGTGGAGGGAGATTTCTCGCGCGGCGAAGTGATTGCAGTGCGTGATCCGTCGGGGCGGGAGATCGCACGCGGGCTGGCCAACTACGCCAGCGCGGAAGCCCGGCTTTTGTGCCGCAAGCCATCTTCCGAGTTTGAAAAGCTGCTCGGTTATGTCGCAGAGTCGGAAATGGTGCACCGCGACAACCTGGTGCTGACCACAGGCTGATGGCTCCCTGCTGATCCAGGGGGCCTGGGTCAGCTTGCCGCAGGGGAGGCCGCCATCAGACCTTTCGGCAGGCCCTGCATGCCGAAGGGCTCTTTCCGGCAGTCTCCCTAGACCGGTCGCGATACCAAGTTGGGAAGCGGCAGGGCTTCCAGTTCTGCCGGCGCACTGTTTTGCGGATCTGGGTCAAAACTTGCGCCCGGAGGCAGTTCCACCCCTGGGTTCAACAGCAGGGAGCCCGCACGGTGCATGGGGCTGCCTTGCGGCTCCGTGTCGCGCGCACGCATGCCGCTGCGCAGGTACCGGTTGCGCTGTTCGTGGCGTGGAAGGTAACGGGCCAGCTCGGTCAGGGCCATCTCATAGACGCCCCGTTTGAACTCGACCACCACATCCAGCGGAACCCAATAGTCGTGCCAGCGCCAGGCGTCGAACTCGGGATGGTCGGTGGCCCGCAGGTTCAGATCCCAATCGTGGCCCACGAGCTGAAGCAGATACCAGATTTGTTTCTGGCCCTTGTAATGTCCGCGCGCGTCGCGCCGGATGTACCGGTCAGGCACCTCATAGCGCAACCAGTCCCGTGTTCGTGCGACCAAGCGCACATGGTTGGGATGCAGTCCCACCTCTTCGTGCAGCTCGCGGAACATGGCCTGCTCGGGGGTTTCGCCCCGGTCGATGCCACCTTGCGGAAACTGCCAGCTGTGGGTGCGAATGCGTTTGCCCCAGAACACCTGGTTCTTCTGGTTGAGCAGGATGATGCCGACGTTCGGCCGAAAGCCGTCCCGGTCAAGCATAATCAAACCCCAATTTTTAAACTGTGTCCATTATGCACGGCGCCTACTGTGCGGCAAGTGGACCATTACGTTCCGCCCGAAGCCGATCCCGATGAAAGCCTCCCAATTCTTCATTTCCACCCTCAAGGAAGCCCCGGCCGACGCTGAAGTGGTCAGCCACAAGCTCATGATGCGGGCAGGTCTGATCAAGAAGCTGGGCGCAGGCATCTACAACTACATGCCCATGGGCCTTCGGGTGATTCGCAAGGTCGAGGCCATCGTGCGCGAGGAAATGAACCGTGCCGGTGCCGTGGAACTGACCATGCCCGTGGTGCAGCCGGCAGAGCTGTGGCAGGAGACGGGGCGGTTTGACAAGATGGGCCCCGAGTTGCTGCGCATCCAGGACCGCCATGGCCGCGACTTTGTGGTGCAGCCTACGAGCGAAGAAGTGATCACTGACATTGCGCGCCAGGAGATCAAGAGCTACAAGCAGTTGCCGAAGAACTTCTACCAGATCCAGACCAAGTTCCGCGACGAGCGCCGTCCGCGTTTCGGCCTCATGCGCGGCCGCGAATTCACCATGAAAGACGCCTACAGCTTTGACAAGGACCAGGCGGCCGCCAAGGCCAGCTACCAGGTCATGGCGCAGGCCTACCGTCGCATCTTTGACCGCTTCGGCCTGACCTACCGCGCCGTGGCCGCCGACAGCGGCGCCATTGGTGGCGACCTCTCCGAAGAGTTCCAGGTGATCGCCGCCACGGGCGAGGACGCCATCGTCTATTGCCCGGGGAGCGACTACGCTGCCAACATGGAAAAGGCCGAAGCCCTGGCGCCCGCGGGTCCGCGTCCAGCACCCGCCAAGGCGATGGAAAAGACCGCCACCCCCGGCAAGGCCACCTGCGCCGATGTGGCGCAACTGCTGGGCGTGCCATTGCGCACCACCGTCAAGTCGCTGGTTCTGGCCACCGACGAGACCAATGAGGCGGGCGAGATCGTCAAAAGCCAGGTCTGGCTGCTGCTGCTGCGCGGCGACCATGACATGAACGAGATCAAGGTCGGCAAGGTGCCTGGCCTGGCGGGCTTCCGCTTTGCCACGCTGGGTGAGATCGACGAATACTTTGGCTGCAAGCCGGGTTATCTGGGGCCCATCGGCCTGAAAAAGCCTTTGAAGATCGTGGTGGACCGCGAAGTCGCCCTGATGGCCGACTGGATCTGCGGCGCCAATGCGCCCGACTTCCACATCACCGGCGTGAACTGGGGCCGCGACCTGCCCGAGCCGGATGCTGTGGCCGACCTGCGCAACGTGGTGGCGGGCGACCCCTCGCCTGACGGCAAGGGAGTGCTGGCGATTGAGCGTGGCATCGAGGTGGGCCATGTGTTCTACCTGGGAACCAAGTACAGCCGGGCCATGAACGCGACCTTCCTGGACGAAACCGGCAAGCCCCAGCCGTTGGAGATGGGCTGCTACGGCATTGGCGTCACGCGCCTGCCTGCCGCCGCCATCGAGCAGAACCATGACGAGCGCGGCATCATCTGGCCCGACGCCATTGCGCCGTTCACCGTGGTGGTCTGCCCGGTGGGCATGGACCGCAGCGAAGCCGTCAAGGCCACGGCCGAGCAGCTTTATGCCGGTCTGCTGGCCGCTGGCGTCGACGTGATCCTGGACGACCGCGGCGAGCGCCCGGGTGCCATGTTTGCCGACTGGGAGCTGATTGGTGTGCCGCACCGCGTGACCATTGGCGACAAGAGCCTCAAAGAAGGCGTGGTCGAGTACCAGCACCGCCGTGATGCGGCTGCCACCAAGGTGGCAGCCGCCGACATTCTGGCCCATGTGAAGGGGCGTATGGCCGTATGACGAGCGAGCGAGACCGGCCTGCCAGCATATCGGCCCTGAGCGGCGTGTCTCGCCGTGCGTGCCTGGTGTCGCTGGCCGCACCGGCTGCATGGCTGGTGGCGCCGGCGCAGGCCCACGCAGGCGGGCAGCTGGAAGAACCCTTGATGGATTCCGTGCGCACGGCGCTGGCCTCGGCCGTGGGTAACTACGCGCCGCCCGAGCCGGAGTTTTTCACCACCGAGTCCCGGCTGTACTACCTGCGCTGGCTGGGCACCATGAGCGACCGCCTGCGCCGCCGCAAACCCGAGTGGGAAGTGCGTCGCGATTTTCTGCAGACCGTGTGGTACGAGTCCAAGCGTGCGGGGCTGGATGTTTCGCTGGTCTTGGGGCTCATCCAGGTGGAGAGCGCCTTTCGCAAGTTTGCCGTGTCCAGCGTGGGTGCGCGGGGCTATATGCAGGTCATGCCGTTCTGGACGCGCGTGATCGGCGACGGCGACCCGGGCAAGCTGTTTCACATGCAGACCAACCTGCGCTTTGGCTGCGTCATCCTGCGTCACTACATTGATCGTGAACGGGGCGACCTGTTCATGGCGCTGGGTCGCTACAACGGCAGCCGGGGGCGCTCGCCCTATCCTGATGCCGTGTTTGGAGCGCAGCGCAACTGGCTGTTCAACGAAACACCCGCAGCGGCCTGATGCACCAGGGTGGCGCGGGGCGCAAGATCTACGGTGCCGCCGGCTCTGCAGGGGTTGCCGCGCTGCCACTGTCGGCCGGCACAGGCGTCAGGCGTGACACCATCACCTGGTCGATGCGGAAGCTGTCCACGTCCAGCACCTCGAACTTGTAGCCGCCCCAGACCACGTTGTCGGTGCGCCGGGGGACGCGGCGCAGCATCACCATCAGGAAGCCGGCCAGGGTTTTGTACTCGTCGCTGTGCGGCAGTTCATCGAGACCCAGCGCGTGCAGCACGTCTTCTACCGGGGTGACGCCATCGATGAGCCATGAATTTTCGTCGCGACGCACGATCAGCTCTTCATCGGCCGGGCCCACCAGATCGCCCATCACGGTGCTCATCACGTCGTTCAGCGTGACCACGCCGACCACCAGGCTGTATTCGTTCACGATCACGGCAAAGTCCTCGTGCACCTGGCGGAACTGCTCCAGCACCTCGGACAGGGTGAGCCGGTCGGGCACGATGAGCACCTTGCGCACCAGGCTGTCGTCGGCCAGCGAGATCGGCTGGTTGTTCAGCACGCGCTGGAACAGGTCCTTGGCGTCCACGTAGCCCACCACATGGTCGATGTCGCCCTCGCATACCGGGTAGGTCGAGAAGGGCTCGGCCGCGATGCGCAGGCGGATGACGGCGTCCGGTTCGTCGCGCAGGAAGAACGCCACGCGGTCGCGCGGGGACATGGCACTGGACACCGTGCGCGTGTCCAGCTCGAACACGTTGGTGATGACCTGCTGCTCGCGCGCAGCCAGCACGCCCGCGCGCGCGCCGGCTTCCATCATCGCCAGGATGTCGTCGGAAGTGATGCGGTCGTCCCGCAGCGAGGACATTCCCAGCAGGCGGAACAGGGCGTCCGCGCCCTTGCTGTAGAACCACACCAACGGGCGCAGCAAGGTCATCAGAAACACCATGGGCTGCGCCAGCCGCACCACGGTGTTTTCTGGATCGGCCATACCCAGGCGTTTGGGGAACAGGTCGGAAAACAGGATGAACAGCGAGGTGATGGCCACGAACGACACCAGAAAACCGAGGTTCTGCGCGCTGCCCTCTGACAACCACAGCCCGAACAATGCCGTGAAATGCGGGCTCAGTGCGCCTTCGCCCACAATGCCCCCCAGGATGGCCACCGCGTTCTGGCCCACCTGCACCACGGTGAAATAGTCGCCCGGTTGCTCCTGCAGGCGCAGTACCCGGTCGGCGCGGGCATCGCCCTCGTCCGCCATCTGGCGCAGGCGCAGCCGGCGCGCTGCAGCCAGCGAAATCTCGGCCATCGAAAAGAAGGCACTGGCCGCGATGAGCAGGCCTATGACGAGCAGGCTTTGGGTCAGGGTCATGGTGGTGGACAACGGGCAACTCCGGGCGGCGCTGCCACGGGGCCCTGTGAGTGTAGCGGCGCGCGTGCGCAGCCTGGCCCCGGCCGCGCCGCACCAGCGGCTGCCGCCATGCAAAAGGCCGCCCGGGGGCCAATGCCAGTCAGTTAAGCTTGGCTTGATCTGATTGGCAGTAAAAAGGGAACGTGTTTCACGTTCCCTTTTTA
>NZ_JBXAJH010000014.1:0-149468 GCF_058797075.1 Acidovorax sp. GW823-FHT02H02
GTGTGAAAGTAGGTCATCGTCAGGCTCTTACAGCCCAGTAACGCCCCGCTCAAATTTTGAGTGGGGCGTTTCTGCTTTCAGCGCCGCTATCGCCGCCCGCCGCGAATCAATTCAAACCTTCTGTGCATGCCCAGTCCGGCAAAGGGGCAGCGGCCAGCAACAAGTGGGTTCTGTATTCGATGAGCGTGGCGTGGAAAAGCTAGCCCCTGCTCGCCTCGCTTCCCCCCGCAAACACCTTCAGTTCTCCCGAGCCGAACGCCTTCCATTCCTCATTGACCGTCAACGGCTCCGTCGCCAGCAATTGCACCTTGTCGGATGGTGTGGTGAGGGGGGCGAAATCAATGCAGAGATCTTCATCCGATAGCTGCGCAATGGCAAAAGGATGCCGCCTCTGCAGGTGATAAAGGTGGGTGGAGGCGTGGGCCCACAGAGCTTCGCCATTGGACAGCAGAAAATTGAAGGTGCCGTGCGCGGCAATTTGCGGTGTCAGCTCCCGCAGCGTGCGGGTGAGTTCGTCAATGCTGGGCATGCCCGCATGCGATTTGGCAAGCTCTTGCAGCAACCAGCAAAACGCATGCTCGCTGTCGGTATTGCCCACCGGGTGAAAATGCGCATGCAGGCGCGGGCGAAACTCCTTCAGATCGCCGTTGTGCGCAAAAACCCAGTAGCGACCCCACAGTTCACGCACAAAAGGATGGCAGTTCTGGAGGCTGACAGGCCCCTGCGTAGCCTTGCGGATATGGGCAATGACGTTGAGGCTCTTGATGGGGTAGTGCCGGATGAGCTCGGCAATGGGTGAATCGGCCGCGCGCAGATGGTCCACGAAATGGCGCAGGCCCCGGTCTTCGAAGAACGCAATGCCCCACCCATCGGCGTGATCGGCGGTATTGCCGCCACGTTGCGCAAATCCCCGAAAGCTGAAGGTGATGTCCGTGGGGGTATTGCTGTTCATTCCAAGCAGCTGGCACATGAGAGGACCCGGTGATGATGTGAAGGCATGCGGTCAGGGTTGCTGAGCCGCGGTGGCCTGGCCTGGCGCACCGCGCAATTGCCATGCCGCAATAAGCGCCAGCAGGCAGAGTCCTGCCAGCATCAGGAAGGTTTCGCCAAACGCTGCGATGCGTGCTGGGCTCGTGGCTGCGGTCGTCAATGAGTCTCCATGCACGCCCAGGCGCCATTCGAGCACGATTCCGCAAAGACCGACTCCTGCAGCGCCCCCCAGCATGCGCACGAAGCCGATGATGCTCGATCCCTGGGAAATGAGCGTCTTGTCCAGCGGCCGCATGGCGCCCAGATTGAGCGAGGGCAGGATGAAGCCCAGCCCGATGCGGCCCAGCACGGCAAACAGCACCAGCGTCCACAGTGCAGACTGCAGCCCCACCAGCTTCATCAGCACAAAGGAAATGCCCAGCAGCGCCAGGCCGGTGCCGACCAGCCAGTGGGTGGGAGCCCTGTCGGCCAGCCGGCCGACCAGAGGAATGGTGACCGCCAGCACGAGGCCAGAGGGCAGCATGATGGTGCCCACATGCGAGGCAGAAAGCTGCAACCCCAGTTGCATGAAAACCGGTAGCAGATACGTGGAGCCAAAGAGCGCAGTGCCGTAGATGAAGGCCACCACACTGCCCATGGCGAACTGACGGTATTCAAAGACCCTCAGGTCCATCAGGGGCTTGTGGCCGCGCCGCGCAATGCGCCGTTGCCACCACAGGAACAGTACCACGAACAGCATGGCAGTGCCCAGCAGCAGGGTCGCCTGGGCGTAAGGCCCGCTGTGCAGCGCCACCAGGCCATTGAGCAGGCACAGCGTGCCCAGGGTACCCAGCGCCAGCCCGCGCCAGTCCAGTGGTTCGCCGCTGCGGTTCGCCGGCATTCCGCCGGGGGCGGTGGTGGGCACGAATTTGTAGGCCAGTGTGATGGAGGCCAGGCAAAACGGCACGACCATGAAAAAAATCGAGCGCCAGCCAAACCAGTCCACCAGCAGGCCTCCCAGGCTGGGCCCGATGGCGGGCGCCAGTACGACCCCCATGCCGAAAATGCCGCTGGCGCGCCCCTGTTCGTGGGGTTGAAAAGCATACAGGATGATCACTGCGGGAATCGGCTGTACCACCCCGGCGGCCAGCCCCTCGGCCACACGGGCGGCGAGCACCAGTCCGAAATCCCCGGCGATGCCGCCGCCAACGCCCCCTGCGAGCAGCAGCACCATGGCGCCTACGTAGGTGGCCCGGTAGCCATACCGTGACAGCAGCCACGGCGTAGTGAGCATCGACACCGTGGTGGCCACCATGAAGCCCGACGTGACCCATTGGGCGCGCTCCTGGCCGAGCGCGAAATAGTGGCTCATGTCCGGAATCGCCACATTGACGATGGTGGACGACATGATGGACGCCATGGTCCCCACCATCACCGAAAGCAGTACCAGCCAGCGGTACCGCTCGCCATGGCGCTCGCGCAGCATGGAGGGCGAGCCGCAGGGCTGTGTCATGGTGCGGTGCTCAGGAGCGTTCGGTCCAGAGTGTGCCGCCGGTGGCCCAGTTTTCGCGCTTGACGTCGGTGATGAGGATATCCACCGATTCGGGCGAGCCGCCCAGGATCTCCACAGAAACACGCGTGATCTCGGCGACCAGCTTTTTCTTCTGCTCGATGGTGCGGCCTTCCATCATTTCAATGTGGTACGTTGGCATGTTCAATGGCTCCTTGCAATGCAATGCCTGATCATATCGGCGCCGCGGGTGGCGGCTGATCGGGGTTCTGTAGGGGCAAGGCCGCGCAAACCGGGCAGATGCACGCACGCCTTCGCAGCGCGTCCGGAACGGCCGCCAGGGCAGCGGCGGACAGGTGCGCCGACATGCACCAGCAGGTTTCGGCAGCTTGCCCGGCCACCACGGCGCACTGGTTGCCTTGCCCGCACAAAGGGCAGATGCTGGTATCAAGGGGTGGCTGGGACATAGGCAGATCATCAGGGCACGGGCCCGAAGGCAAGAAGACCAGTGTAAAGGTGCCGATCCCAAAAGAAAGGCACCCCGCAGGGTGCCCATGTGCATAGAAAATGCAGACTATCGCTTGTCCATAAAGCGCTGGAAGCTATGAATTAACTAGCGAAAACGTGCCAATGCTGCCGGCGCTCTTATGCGGCTGCCTTGAGCTTTAGGCGCCAGGCGTGCAGCAGCGGCTCGGTATAGCCGCTGGGCTGCTCGGTGCCCTTGGTCACCAGCTCCACCGCGGCGCGGTAGGCGTACGAGGTGTCGAAGTGGCCCGCCATGGGCTGGTACAGCGGGTCGCCGGCATTTTGCTGGTCGACCACCGCGGCCATGCGGCGGAAGGTTTCCTGCACCTGCGCCTCGGTCACCACGCCATGCAGCAGCCAGTTGGCCATGTGCTGGCTGCTGATGCGCAGCGTGGCGCGGTCTTCCATCAGGCCCACGTTGTGGATGTCGGGCACCTTGGAGCAACCCACGCCCTGGTCCACCCAGCGTACCACGTAGCCCAGGATGCCCTGGGCGTTGTTGTCCAGCTCCTGCTGCTTCTCGGCGTCGCTCCAGTTGGGGGCGGAGGCCACAGGCACGGTGAGCAGGCCGGTCAGCAGGTTGTCGCGCTCGGCATTGGCGTCGATCTTTTCCAGCGCGATCTGGATGTCGCTCACCTTCACCTGGAGGTAATGCAGCGCATGCAGCGTGGCGCCGGTGGGGCTGGGTACCCAGGCGGTGTTGGCGCCGGCCTGGGGGTGGGCGATCTTTTGCTTGAGCATGTCGGCCATCAGGTCGGGCATGGCCCACATGCCCTTGCCGATCTGTGCCTTGCCGCGCAGGCCGCACGACAGGCCGACCAGCACATTGCTGCGTTCGTAGGCGGGCAGCCAGGCGCTGGTTTTCATGTCGCCCTTGCGCACCATGGGGCCAGCGTGCATGGCGGTGTGCATTTCGTCGCCGGTGCGGTCGAGGAAGCCGGTGTTGATGAAGGCCACGCGGCTGCTGGCGGCGGCGATGCAGGCCTTGAGGTTGACGCTGGTGCGGCGCTCCTCGTCCATGATGCCCAGCTTGACGGTGCTGTCAGGCAGGCCCAGCAACTGCTCCACGCGGCCGAACAATTCGGCGGCAAAGCCCACTTCGGCCGGGCCGTGCATCTTGGGCTTGACGATGTAGACCGAGCCCTTGCGCGAGTTGCGGATGCCGTTCTTGCCGTGGCCTTGCAGGTCGTGCAGTGCGATCGCGGTGGTCACCACCGCGTCCATGATGCCTTCGGGAATCTCGCGCTGCCGGCCCTGGGCGTCGGTCCACAGGATGGCCGGGTTGGTCATCAGATGGCCCACGTTGCGCAGGAACATGAGCGAGCGGCCATGCAGGCGCACTTCGCCCTGGCCGCTGGCGGCCGTGTAGATGCGGTCCGGGTTCAGGCCGCGGGTCACGGTCTTGCCGCCCTTGTCGAACGACTCGGTCAGCGTGGCCTGCAGGATGCCCAGCCAGTTGGCGTAGCCCAGCACCTTGTCGTCGGCATCGACGGCGGCCACCGAGTCTTCGAGGTCGAGGATGGTGGACAGCGCCGCTTCCAGCACCAGGTCGCTCACGCCGGCGGCATCGGTCTGGCCGATGGGCGTGGCGCGGTTGATCTGGATATCGAGGTGCAGGCCGTTGTGCTGCAGCAGCACCGACGAGGGCTGGGCCGAGCTGCCCTGGTAGCCGGTGAACTGGGCCGGGTTCTTCAGGCCCGTGGTGCTGCCGTTCTTCAGGGCCACGACCAGCTGGCCACCCTCCACGCGGTAGCCCGTGGCGTCCTTGTGCGAGCCGGTGGCCAGCGGCGTGCTCTGGTCGAGCACATTGCGGGCGAACTCGATCACCCTGGCGCCGCGCACCGGGTTGTAGCCCTTGCCCTTTTCGGCGCCGTCGGTCTCGGGGATGGCATCGGTGCCATAGAGCGCGTCGTACAGGCTGCCCCAGCGGGCGTTGGCGGCGTTCAGCGCATAGCGCGCGTTCAGGATGGGCACCACCAGCTGGGGGCCAGCCTGGATGGCGAGCTCGTCGTCCACGTTGGTGGTGGTGGCCTGCACGTTGGCGGGCTGGGGCACCAGGTAGCCGATGGTTTCCAGGAACTTGCGGTAGGCCGCCATGTCGGTGATGGGGCCGGGGTGGGCCTTGTGCCAGGTGTCCAGCTCGGTCTGCAGGCGGTCGCGCTCGGCCAGCAGGGCGATGTTGCGCGGGGCCAGGTCGGACACGATGGCGTCAAAGCCTTTCCAGAAGGCGCTGCTCTGCACGCCGGTGCCGGGCAAGACCTTGTCTTCCACGAAGCGGAACAGGGAGGTGGCCACTTGCAGGCCGTGAACAGAGGTGCGTGCGGTCATGGTGCGATGCCTAAGGTAGAGAAATAAAGGGGAAAACCAGCCACTGGGCCCGCTGACGCGAACCATGGAAAGACTGTATTGCAATTGTTTGGTGGCATAAAGCCTTTGAATATCTCGAAACCAATGACTTTTTTGCAAAAATAGCGTGACTGTCTCATGCAAAAACAATAGCTATTAACGCCTGTTGAATAGGCGATAGAGGCATTTTTGACGGAAATTTCTCGATCGCCACCACCCGGTGGCGCGGTCGCTACTTGTCTCCATAATCAGCGCCATGGACAAACTCAAGGCCTTCGAATCCTTTGTGTCGGTGGCCACGCGCGGCAGCCTCACCGCTGCTGCCAAGGCCGAAGGCGTGGCGCCCGCCATCATGGGGCGCCGGCTGGATGCGCTGGAAGAACACCTGGGCGTGAAGCTCCTGGTGCGCACCACGCGGCGCATCAGCCTCACGCACGAGGGCAGCGCCTTTCTGGAGGACTGCCAGCGCCTGCTGTCCGACGTGGCCAATGCCGAGGCCAGCGTGTCGGAAGGTGGGGTGAAGGCCACGGGCCACCTGCGCATCACCGCCCCCGCCGGCTTTGGCCGCCGCCATGTGGCGCCGCTGGTGCCGCGTTTTCGCACGGCGCACCCCGACGTGACGATCTCGCTCAACCTCAGCGACCGCGTGGTGGACCTGGCCGGCGAGGGTTTCGATTGCGCCGTGCGCGTGGGTGACTTGCCCGATTCGTCGTTGGTGAGCGTGCGCATCGCCGACAACCGCCGCCTGTGCGTGGCCACGCCCGCCTATCTGCAGCGCCATGGCACGCCGCGCCATCCCAGCGAGCTGTCGGCGCACGATTGCCTCACGCTGTCGAGCGAGGCCTCGCAGACGCGCGGCTGGGCGTTTCGCATGCCCGCCGAGGGGGGCGGCAGCGAGGTGGTGCACCTCAAGCCGGGCGGGCCGCTCGATTGTTCGGACGGCCAGGTGCTGCACGACTGGTGCCTGGCGGGCTATGGCCTGGCCTGGCGCAGCACCTGGGAGGTGGAGGCGGAAATCGCCGCGGGCCGCCTGGTGGAAGTGCTGGAGGAGTTTGCCGCGCCGCCCAATGGCATCTACGTGGTGTTTCCCCAGCGCAAGCACATGCCGCTACGGGTGCGCCTGTGGATCGATTTCCTCAAGCACAATTACAGCCAGCCCGGTTTCTGGACGGCCGCGTAGCCCCCGAGCCGCCTTTTCTCTGGATCCGCAAGGCTTTCACAAGGAACTGACCCCATGACTCTCGAAGCCGTCCTGGCCGCCCTGCACCTGGTGGCCATACTGACCTTTGTGGTCTTTCTCTCGAGCCAGGCTGCGCTGTGCCGCATTGAATGGCTCAATGCCGCCGTGGTCGAGCGCCTGGTCCGGCTGGATGTGATCTATGCCGTGGCGGGGACGGTGATGATAGCCAGCGGCCTGGCGCGCCTCATCTGGGGCGTCAAGGGCGCGTCATGGTATCTGTCGCAACCGCTGTTTCACCTCAAGATCACCCTCGTTGTGGCCATGGTCGTGTTGTCGTTTGTGCCTTCGCTGGCGTTTCGCCGCTGGCACCGGACGCTCCGCAGCACCGGCGCCCTGCCGGATGCCGCGGAAGTCGCGCGGGTGCGCCGCCTCGTGATGATCCAGTCCCATGTGCTGCCGGTGGTGGCGGTGATTGCCGTCTTCTGGGCGCGCGGCTGGTAGGCTCGCCCAGCACCGGGCGGCGCAGTTCCTGGTTTCAAAAACTGGTGCGCAGCCGGCGTCCCCTGGAGCGTGCGTTACTTCATTCAACCAAGGCTTTGCTGTGAATCGATCCTATCTGGATGGCCGTGTGGGCACATCCATGGCCCCAGTGCGCAGGGGGCCGCAAGTGCCATTGGCCATGGCCGTGCTTTTGCTCCTGTTCGGCGCGGTATGGCTGTGGCATCTGGACAGTGTTGCCCTGAGTCCGCCTGCGGACAACATCGAGCAGCTGACCTGGATGCGATCGCTGGAGTGGGGGTACTACAAGCACCCTCCGCTGCCCACCTGGATCATGTGGGCGTTTGTGCAGTTGGCGGGCTGGTCCGCGTGGTCCAGCTATCTGCTGGGGAGCTTGTTCACGTTGGTCAGTCTCGCCATTTTCAGCGCGCTGCTGCATGACATCCATGGTCGCCACTATGCCTGGGTGGGTCTGTTGGCCGCCCTGGGAATCACGTTCTACAACGGGCGGATGAACTACTACAACCACAACATCGTGCTCATGCTCTGGGTCGCGTTGAGCGCATGGCTGTGGTGGCGCATCCTCACCCGGCCGCAACGGCGCTGGTGGCTGGCGCTGGGGGTGGTTGCCGGGCTGGGAATGCTCAGCAAATACCAGTATGCCGTGGCGGCGGTGTGCGGGCTGTGGCTGTTCGTGCGGCACGGACTGTGGCGCAGTCCGGCCCAGCGCCAGGGATTGCTGATGGCGCTGGCCATTGCGTTGCTGATCTTTTTGCCGCATGCGCTGTGGTTGCTGGAGCAGGAACGTGGGCCGATTGCCTACGCCATGCAGTCATCCCTGGGGGCACAGTTCGGGCCCGGCCAGCGGCTGACCGCCACGGCCCGGTGGTTGCTGGACTGGCTGTTCAACCGGTGCTTGCCCGCCGTCCTGCTGTTGCTGCTGGTGTGGTGGGCACAGCGCCACGTGCGCCGTGAATTGCCTTCACCGTCGGGGCCGCAAGAGCCGCATGGGGCCGCGGTGCTGGGGCAGTCGCTGCTGTGGTGCTGGGGCCTGTTGCCGCCGGCGTTCATGGCGGCCATGGGGGTGCTGTGGGGGGTGGACCTGCAACTGCAGTGGGGCACGGCGTTTGCCCTCTGGACGGTACCGGCCTGCATGGCCGTTTTGGGTTTGCGCGAGGCGACTTTGCGCGCAGGATGGACATTGCCCGTGGCGGGCGTGGCGTTTGTGGCGCTGCAGGGCCTGCTGGTATGGCAGTCGTACGACACCTCCGCTTTTGGCCGCCATCCCCCGCGCTCGGCGCACTGGCGCGAATTTCGGTCCCAGGCGCTGGCGGAGGCGGTGGCACAGCCCGCGCGGCAGGAACTGGGCGGCCCCGTGCGCATCATCAGCGGGCCGGCAGCCGCCAGCGGTGCGGTGGCGCTGTGGCTGCCGGAGCAGCCACGGGTGCTCATTTATGGCGACCCGGCGTTGAGTCCGTGGATCACACCGCGCGAACTGGAGCGCGGGGGCATCCTGGAACTGTGGCCTCCCGGCGAGGGTCCGGCGGATGCGCACCGGGTGCTCGACGGCTGGGGCTGGCGGGTGCGGCCGCCGGCCGCTGTCAGTGGGGGTGGCTCCTGACACGGCGCGCCCTATCGCCAGGCGCCCGGGGCGCCGCCAGCCTCTGGCAGACCCCTGCCGGTGCGCTCGTTCACCAGGCAGGCCGGGCGGCGCTTGACCTCTTCGTGGGTGCGTCCCACGTACTCTGGTGGAATCTCGACCCGACTGCACCAATGGATGAGCCGGTAAAACACGCGTGTCCACCGGGCTTGCAGGCGCGAGTGGTCGTCGTGGGTACGCCGCACGGCGTACACCACGTCGCTGTCTGGCGGCTATTCTGGTAGCGTTTCGGACAGCCTGGAGAAGGAGTGCGGGCCGTCGGCATCCAAGCACCACCTTGCCACGCGCGGCCTCCTTTCGCGGCTGCCATCGTTGACCAGAACTGCCTCGATCCTTGGGCGACAGGGCCTGCAGCGCCGCCAGCCCCTATGGCACGACAGTGGCCAGCTTGCGGCCCTCGTTGTAGGCCGGCATGACGCAGGAGACGGATGGTGTCTGGGCGGCGCGGGCAGCCATGGGAATCCAGCAAGGGTATGGTGCGCATCGCCGGTAGGGCATGGAGATGCGAGGTGGAAACATAAAAAACCCCGCCATGCTGGGCTGGCGGGGTTTGGGGCCGATGGCCGTGAGATCTTATTTCTTGAGGCATTCACTCATGAAGGCCTTGCGTTCATCGCCCTTCTTGCCGGCCGCTTCGGCGTTGCAGGTTTTCATCTTGCCTTGCTGCGTGGCCGGTTTGTTGCTCAGGCAGGTCTTCATGAAGGCCTTGCGTTCATCGCCCTTCATCTCGCCGGCATCCTTGTTGCAGGTCGCCATCCTGGATTGCTGCTTGGTAGGGGCAGGGGTGTTCTCTGCAGCGTGGGCGCTGAAACCCAGCGACAGAGCCAAACCGAGCGCGGTCAGGGAAAGAAGCTTTTGCATGGAATCTCCTGGTGTGAATGCGTTATGGGGGGTCCCGGCGGCATTGCACCATAGAACGTGTCGCGCGACAACGCGGACAAGCCATGAAAACAACCGCGCGAACTGCGACGGAGGGCTGTGCACGTTGATTTCTCGGCGCATGCGGGGTCTTGGCGCCGCTCTGCCCAGCGCCCCGGCGATACAAAACGCCACGAAAGCAGCGTACAAAAAGAATGCTGCGAAACAGGACGCATCAGCAGCGTGCAAGGTACCTGAAACACCAGGGTCCAGAGGCGTCGGTGCAGCCCGATGGGCTGGGGCGGCCTCCGCTCAATCTCCTCGGCAACGGGGGTGGGGCGCCATTCGGCCTGGGGGCACCGCCAGCCTGCGCGCATGCCCGCCGGGGTGCGCTGGCGCGGGTGTTCGATGGTCTGTGCCGGCCGCCCCGTAAAATCCGCCGATGCTCACAGCCAAAAATGAATTGCTCGCAGCGCTTGCTGCCGAGCTGGAAATCCTGTCGCCCGGCGCTGGCGCCAAGGCGGCGTTTGAATCCCCCAAGGTCGCGGCCCATGGCGACTTCGCCTGTACCGCCGCCATGCAGCTGGCCAAGCCGCTCAAGCTCAACCCGCGTGCTCTGGGCGAGCAGCTCAAGACCGCGCTGGAGGCCACGCCTGCCTTCCAGCGCTGGGTGGCCGCCATCGAGATCGCCGGCCCCGGTTTTCTGAACATCCGCCTGCAGCCCGCGGCCAAGCAGGAGGTGGTGCGCGAGGTGCTGGCCGCTGGAGCGCGCTTTGGTTACCAGGCCGATCGGGGCGAAAAGGTGCTGGTCGAGTTCGTCTCGGCCAACCCCACCGGCCCGCTGCATGTGGGCCATGGCCGCCAGGCGGCTTTGGGCGATGCCATCTGCAACCTGTTCGGCACGCAGGGCTGGAAGGTGCACCGTGAGTTCTATTACAACGACGCGGGCGTGCAGATCGACACGCTGACCAAGAGCACGCAGCTGCGCGCCAAGGGCTTCCAACCGGGCGATGACTGCTGGCCCACCGACAGCGACAACCCGCTGGCCAAGAATTTCTACAACGGCGACTACATTGCCGACATCGCCGAGGCCTTCAAGGCCCGGGCCACCGTGAAGGCCGATGACCGCGAGTTCACCGCCAACGGTGATGTGGAGGACTACGACAACATCCGCCAGTTCGCCGTGGCCTACCTGCGCAACGAGCAGGACAAGGACCTGCAGGCTTTCGCCCTGCACTTCGACGAGTATTACCTCGAATCGAGCCTGTACACCAGCGGCCGCGTCGAGGCCACGGTGAACAAGCTCGTCGCCAACGGCAAGACCTACGAGCAGGACGGCGCGCTGTGGCTCAAGAGCACCGACTACGGCGACGACAAGGACCGCGTCATGCGCAAGCAGGACGGCACCTTCACCTACTTCGTGCCCGACGTGGCCTACCACATCGCCAAGTGGGAGCGCGGCTTTACCAAGGTCGTCAACATCCAGGGCACGGACCACCACGGCACCATCGCCCGCGTGCGCGCCGGCCTGCAGGCGGCCGATGTCGGCATTCCCCAGGGCTACCCCGACTATGTGCTGCACACCATGGTGCGCGTGGTCAAGGGCGGCGAGGAGGTCAAGATCAGCAAGCGCGCGGGCAGCTACGTCACGCTGCGCGACCTGATCGAGTGGACCAGCAAGGACGCCGTGCGTTTCTTCCTGCTCAGCCGCAAGCCAGACACCGAGTACACCTTCGATGTGGACCTGGCCGTGGCGCAGAACAACGACAACCCGGTGTACTACGTGCAGTACGCGCATGCGCGCATCTGCTCGGTGCTGCGCGCCTGGCAGGAGGCGGGCGGTGGTGATGTGGCTGCGCTCAAGGATGTGGACTTGTCGGCGCTGGAAGGCCCGCAGGCCCAGGCGCTGATGCTGCAGCTGGCCAAGTACCCCGAGATGCTCACGGCCGCTGCCGAGGGCGAGGCGCCGCACGACGTGACCTTCTACCTGCGCGACCTGGCCGCCAGCTACCACAGCTATTACGATGCCGAGCGCATCCTGGTGGACGACGAGGCCGTGAAGAAGGCGCGCCTGGCCCTCGTCGCCGCCACCGCGCAGGTGTTGCACAATGGCCTGGCCGTGCTGGGCGTATCGGCTCCAGCCAGAATGTAAGCAGTTACTACCATGAAGAAAAAACAGACGGGTGGCACCATCATCGGGTTCATCGTCGGGGTCGTCGTGGGCCTGGGTGCCGCGCTGGCCGTGGCCGTGTATGTGACCAAGGTGCCTGTGCCTTTCCTGAACAAGGGCGGCCTGCGCGGCGTGGACCAGGATGCCGCCGAGGCACAGAAGAACAAGAACTGGGACCCGAACTCGCCGCTCTACGGCAAAAACCCCGCGCGCCCGCCTGCTCCGGCCGCAGCCGCAGCCGCGTCGGCCAGTGCCAACGGCACGGCCCCGGCCGCTGAGGCCACCGCTGCGCGCACACCGGCCAGCAAGCCTGCAACGGCCGAGGCCAAGTCCGCCACGAAAGCTGACGCCAAGCCTGCCGCCTCGGCGGACCCGCTGGGCGACCTGGCCAAGGCCAAGTCGGCGGCGGTCGATCCGTTTGACTATTTCGTGCAGGCCGGGGCGTTCCCTACCCAGTCGGGGGCCGATGCGCAGCGCGCCAAACTGGCCATGCTGGGCTGGGAAGCCCGCGTGAGCGAGCGCGAACAGAATGGCCGCACCATGTACCGCGTGCGCGTGGGGCCGTTTGCCAAGCGCGACGACGCCGAGCAGCTGAAGGAAAAGCTGGAAGGCGCCGGCGTCGAGTCCGCGATGGTGCGTGTCCAGCGCTAGGATGTCCATCGCCATCGTCTGAACTTTTTCGTGGGGGCGTTCTCACACCCCCAGACCAGAACAAGGAGTGTCCACGTCATGAAACGCCGCGAGTTTTCCCTGTCCACCGCTTCGGTGGTTGCCGCTTCCGCCCTGACCCTGCCGCTGGCCACGCCAGCCATGGCGCAGGCGCGCCAGTTCAAGGAGGGCAAGGACTACACCAGGCTCGCCAAGCCCCTGACGCCGGATGCCCCCGCCGGCAAGGTCGATGTGATCGAGTTCTTCTGGTACAGCTGCCCGCACTGCAACTCCTTTGAGCCGGCGCTCGATGCCTGGGTCAAGGCAGCCCCCAAGGATCTGAGCATCCGCCGCATTCCCGTGGCTTTCAATGCCAGCTTCGTACCCCAGCAAAAGCTGTATTTCACGCTCGAAGGCATGGGCAAGCTCGACACCTTGCACGCCAAGGTGTTCCGCGCCATTCACGTCGAAAAACTCAAGCTGGCCAAGGACGAGGACATCTTCGCCTGGGTGGCCCAGCAGGGTGTGGATGCCGCCAAGTTCAAGGAGGTCTACACCTCCTTCACGGTGTCCAGCCAGGTGCGCCGCGCCTCGGCGCTGCAGGAGGGTTATGGCGTGGAAGGCGTTCCTTCGATGGGCGTGGCCGGCCGGTTCTATACCGATGGCACCATGGCCGGCAGCATGCAGACCGTGCTGCAGGTGGTGGAGTATCTGGCGGGCGTGGCGCGCAAGGGCTGATGCCGCATTCGCCACCGTGCGAGAGGCCCGCGTTTGCGGGCTTTTTCATGGGCGCTGGCGCTGTGCGTGGCTACAATGAAGGCAAGATTTGTGCCTCATGAAAAAAAGATACCTCCCGATCCTGCTGCTCTCGGCCCTGGCTTGTGCCCCTGGCGTGGGCCATGCCGAAAAGGCTGATCGCAACAAGCCCATGAACATCGAGTCCGATGCGCTGCGCCACGATGAGCTCAAGCAGACCAGCGTGTTCACGGGCCGGGTGGTCATGACCAAGGGCACCATCGTGCTGCGCGGTGCACAACTGGATGTACGCCAGGATGCCGATGGCTACCAGTACGGCGTGGTGACGGCAGAGCCCGGCAAGCGCGCGTTCTTCCGGCAAAAACGCGACAGCTTGGCCGGCGCCCCGGACGAGTTCATCGAAGGGGAGGGCGAGGTCATCGAATACGACGGCCGTGCTGACAATGTGCGCTTCATCACCCGTGCCGAAATGCGCCGCTACCGGGAATCGGTGGTGACCGATGAGGTCTCGGGCGCCGTCATCGTCTACAACAACCTCACCGATGTGTTCACTGTCGATGGGCAAAAGAAATCGCCCGCCAGCACAGCGGGGGATGCACCCGCCCCCGGCGGGCGCGTGCGCGCCGTGCTGTCGCCCAAGGAGCAACCTCCTGCCGCTACCCCAGCCCCTGCTGCCAGCGGGCCGGTGCTGCGCCCCAGCAACACCCTCGGCGGCGCAAGCAAGTGAGTGCAGCGACCGTGAACACAAGCCCTGACACCCAGGCGGGCAGCCGCCTGGAAGTTGCGCACCTCGAAAAGTCCTATGGCAGCCGCAAGGTCGTCAAGGATGTGTCGCTGGTCGTGCAAAAGGGCGAGGTGGTGGGCTTGCTCGGTCCCAATGGCGCGGGCAAGACCACTTCGTTCTACATGATCGTGGGCCTGGTGCGCTGCGATGGCGGTGACATCCGCATCGATGGCCACTCGGTTGCGGACATGCCCATCCACCGGCGCTCGCGTCTGGGGCTGTCCTATCTGCCGCAAGAGGCGTCGATCTTTCGCAAGCTGAACGTCGAGGAAAACGTGCGCGCCGTGCTGGAGCTGCAGCGGGGCGACGACGGCAAACCGCTCGCCCGGAAGGAGATCGAAGCACGCCTCACAGCCTTGCTGCAGGAGTTGCGCGTGGACCATCTGCGCGATTCGCCGGCCCTGGCCCTGTCGGGCGGCGAGCGCCGCCGGGTCGAGATCGCCCGCGCGCTGGCCACCCAGCCGCGCTTCATCCTGCTCGACGAGCCCTTCGCCGGCATCGACCCGATTGCCGTCATCGAGATCCAGCGCATCATCGGTTTCCTGAAGGCGCGCGGCATCGGTGTGCTGATCACCGACCACAACGTGCGCGAAACGCTGGGCATCTGCGACCACGCCTTCATCATCAGCGACGGCCATGTCCTGGCCCAGGGCACGCCGTCCGAAATCGTTGACAACGCCGAGGTGCGTCGCGTCTATCTCGGCGAACACTTCCGGATGTGAGCATGGCCCCCACGCTTCCTCATTTCGTGTGGTCGCTGCCCCCCCAGGGGCACCGGCCCGCCTTCGGGCGGCCGGGCGACGGGCTGATTGGTGCCCTTGCGTTGGCAGTGGCATGAAGCCCGGCCTTTCGCTGCGCGTTTCGCAGCACCTGTCGCTCACGCCGCAGTTGCAGCAATCGATCCGGTTGTTGCAGCTGTCGACGCTGGAGCTGTCGCAGGAAGTCGAGCAGATGCTCGACGAGAACCCCTTTCTGGAGCGCACGGCCGATGAAGCGCCGCGCGAGGAGTTTGGCCTGGAAGCCGCCGACACGCCCGCACAGGCCGACGACTACAGCGCGGACGACGCTCTTTTTTCAGGGGCTGCCAGCGCAGGCAACACAAGCGCTGAAAACCCAAATGATGCTGAAACGGCCAGCGCCGGTGCGGACGAGCCCGACTGGAGCGGCGACGGCACGGTGGAAATGGCGCCCAATGACGCCGAGTGGGGCGGCGATGCGCCCGCCCGCAACCGCAACGACGCCGAAGGCGACGAGGCCGACGCCACCGAACTGGCCCGCTCGCAGGAATCACTGACGGCCTTCCTGCACCGCCAGGCGCTGGCGCTGCGCCTGTCCGAGCTCGACCGCGCCGCGCTGCGCTTTCTCATCGAATCGCTCAACGATGACGGCTACCTCGAAGAGCCGCTCGAAGAGCTCGCCATCGGCCTGGCCGGGCCCGACGACCTGGAGCAGATCGAAGAACTGGTGCACCGCTTCACGGTGGCCCAGCACCTGCTGCAAAGCCTGGAGCCTGTGGGCGTGGGCGCGCGCGGCCTGGCCGAGTGCCTGACCTTGCAGCTCAAGGCCCTGGCCGCCGACGAAGACAGCGAGATCGACCCCGATACCGTGCAGACCGCGCTGCGCATCTGCCAGCAGCCGCTGGAGATGCTGGCCCGCCGCGACATCCGGCGCCTGACGCAGCTGTGCGGCGATGGCGAAGAGCGCACGCGTGCCGCCATGGCGCTGATCGCCCGCCTGGAGCCGCGCCCCGGCCGCCGCTTTGCCGATGTGGAGCGCAACATCATCGTGCCCGACGTCATCGTGCGCAAATCCGGGCGCGCCAATGGCGGGGGCCAGCAGAACTTCATCGTGCAGCTCAACCCCGACGTCATGCCGCGCCTGCGCGTGCACGACATCTACGCCGGCGCCCTGCGCGGCCACAAGGGTGGCGAGGGCCACCAGGGCATGCAGCAGCGCCTGCAGGAGGCGCGCTGGTTCATCAAGAACATCCAGCAGCGCTTCGACACCATACTGCGCGTCTCGCGTGCCATCGTGGAACGGCAAAAGAACTTCTTCACCCATGGCGAGCTGGCCATGCGCCCGCTGGTGCTGCGCGACATCGCCGACGAGCTGGGGCTGCACGAGTCCACCATCAGCCGCGTGACCACCGCCAAGTACATGGCGACGCCGATCGGCACCTACGAGCTCAAATACTTCTTTGGCTCCGGCCTGGGCACCGAAACCGGCGGCAACGCATCGAGCACGGCGGTGCGCGCGCTGATCAAGCAGTTCGTGGCGGCCGAAAGCCCCGCCAAGCCGCTGTCCGACAGCCAGATCGCCGAAATGCTCAAGGAGCAGGGCATCGAGTGCGCGCGCCGCACCGTGGCCAAGTACCGCGAGGCGCTCAAGATCGCGCCGGCCAATCTGCGCAAGGCGCTGTAGCCTTTGTGGGCGCGCGCGCCTGCCGCAGCGTGCCCTGTTGGCTGTTTTTTCACCCATCACCCCGCTTTCCACGCCATGGCCCGCATCGTCTTCGACCTTCCCGCGCATTTCGGCTTTGCCACCGAGCTGCAGATCTACATCAGCCACGTCAACCAGGGCGGTCACCTGGACAACGCGCAGTTGCTCACCCTGGTGTCCGAAGCGCGGGTGCGCTTTTTTCAGTCCTTGGGCTACCCCGAGGCGGATGTGGGTGGCCTGTCCATCGTGGTGGGCGATATCGTGGCGCAGTACAAGTCCGAAGGTTTCCATGGCGAAACCATGCGGGTGGAGATGGCGCCGGCGGACTTCAACCGCTACGGCTTCGACCTGGTGTTCTGCATGACCGAGACCACCTCGGGCCGCGAAGTGGCGCGCGGCAAGATCGGCATTGTCTTCATCGGCAAGGCCAGCCGCAAGGTCGCCCCCATCCCGGACTCCATCCGCCAGCTGCTGCTGGCCCGCGCGGGTGAGCCCGGTTCCCCCGCCGTGCCCGAGCGCGTATCCTCCCCATCGACATGAACCACCTCCAACTTTTTCTCCCTTGCGCCGCTGGCGTCGAGGGCTACCTGGCCGACGAGGTGCACGCCATCACCGGCCTCACCGGGCAAGACCTGCTGGTGGGCCGGGGAGGTGTGCTGCTGCGCGCCTCGTGGCGCCATGCGCTGCTGCTCAACCTGCACAGCCGCCTGGCCCAGCGTGTGCTGGTACAGCTGGCGCACCGGCCCTACCGTTCCGAGAACGACCTCTATGGCATGGCCAGCGACGTGGCCTGGGAGATCTGGTTCACCACGCGCCAGACCTTCAAGGTCGAGGTGACGGCGCAGCACAGCCCGCTGCAAAGCCTCAATTTTGCGGGCCTCAAGGTCAAGGATGCCGTGGCCGACCGCTTCCGCCACAAGAGCGGCGTGCGGCCCGACGTGAATACGCAGTGGCCCGACGTGCGCATCCACCTGCACCTGACCACCGACGAGGCCACGATCTACATCGACACCTCGGGCGAGCCGCTGTTCAAGCGCGGCTGGCGCGAGGACAAGGGCGACGCCCCGCTGAAGGAAACCCTGGCCGCCGCCATGATCGCCGCCAGCGGCTGGGACCCGCTGGGCGACAACCCCCAGCCCCTGTACGACCCCTGCTGCGGCAGCGGCACCATCGTGGTCGAGGCCGCGCAGATCGCCTGCCGCATCCCGGCCGGCATGCTGCGCCGCTTTGCGTTCGAGAAACTGCTGCCGTTCCAGGCCCATGTCTGGACTGCTATCAAAAACGAGGCTGAAGGCGCCATACAGAAAAGCGCCGTGCCCATTTTTGGCAGTGATGTCGCCTTCCGCATGGTCGATTTTGCCCAGCGCAATGCCGAGCGCGCCGGCGTGGCCGATGCCGTGCAGCTGCGCGGTGGCGATGCCCTGCAGCGCATGCCGCCCTGCGAGCAGCCCGGCGTGATGCTGCTGAACCCGCCCTACGGCGAGCGCATCGCTGCCGCCGGCACGGCGGGCCGCAACGCCAGTGAGCGCGCGGCCGACCGCGCCCAGGGCCTGGCCGTGGGCCGCGAAGAGGCGCACACCGACGATGGTGGCGAGTTCTTCAGCCAGCTCGCCGCGCACTGGAAGAAGAACTACGCCGGCTGGCAGGCCTGGATGCTCACACCCGACCTCAAACTGCCCGGCAAGATGCGCCTGAAGGAATCGCGCCGCGTGCCGATGTGGAACGGCCCCATCGAATGCCGGCTGTTCCGCTTCGACATGGTCAAGGGCTCGGTGCGCGCGCCGCGTGCCGCCGATGGTGCAGCCCCCAAGGCCCATGGCGGCTAAGCCCCATCGCTGCGTGCTGCAGTGGCCCGAACGCGGGCAGAGTGATGCTGACGCGCGCCCGCTGGTGCTGGACACCAACATCGTGCTCGACCTGCTGGTGTTTGCCGACGCCGCCGTGGCGCCCGTGCGCCAGCTGCTGGACGCGCAGCGGCTGCGCTGGGTGGCCACGCCGCCCATGCGCGACGAGCTGGCGCGTGTGCTGGCCTATCCGCAGATCGTGCCGCGGCTGGCTTTTTATGGGCTCACCGCCGGCCAGCTGCTGCAGACCTACGAAGCCCAGGTGCGCTGGGTGGACGTGGCACCGCGCGTGTCCGCCGTGTGCAAGGATGCCGACGACCAGCATTTCATCGACCTGGCCGTGGCCCACCGCGCCATCCTGCTCAGCAAGGACAATGCCGTCCTTTGCATGCAAAAACGGCTGCTGGCGCTGGGTGCGCATGCGGCGACAGCGATTGTTTTTGAAGCAGACGAGCTGCTGGAAATTGCGCCGGGGAGCGCCGCCGCCACGCCTGCTGCCGTGCAGATGGCTTGACTTGCCGCACCGGCTGGCGGCTACACTGGCCGCCTTTGCCCGGGGCCGCGGGCAGCATCCCAGCCCCGAGGCCCCGCCGACTGGAGCCCTGCCATGAACAACACCCCCCACCCAGCACCCGCGGACGCCGCCGCCGCATTGGCCGCCCCGGCCCTGGGCCCCGATGAACTCGACGAGATCGACACCCTGCTGGACGACCTGCGCACGCGCGGCGAGGAGATCCCGCAGTGGGAGTTCTGTGATGGCTTCCTCACGGCGCTGATCTGCAGCCGCCGCCCCATTCCACCCTCGGAATACCTGCCCATGCTGCTGGGCGATGGCTCGGCCATCGACCTGGCCGAAGGGGAGCCCCTGCCGCTGCTGCCGGCGTTTGCCGATGCGGCACAGCAGGCGCGGTTTCTGGAGCTGTGGATGCTGCGCTGGAACGAGGTCGAGGCGCAGCTCGACGCCCCGGTCGAATCGCTGGACGACGACCGCACCTTCCAGCCCGAGGCCATGGACATGCGCGGTGCCGTGGCCAGCCTGCCCGAAGACCAGCGCGCCGAAATGGCCGGCCAGGAGATCCCCTCGTTTGGCCAGGTGTGGGCGCTGGGCTTCATGTTCGCCGTCGAAAACTGGCCCGAGGACTGGGCCGCACCGCGCGACAAGGAAGCCGCCAAGTGGCTCGACGATGCGCTGGACAGCATCGTTGCCCTGACCGAGGACGACACCGGCAAGCCCGAGGTCTGCATGTTCAGCGAGGACGGCCCGCCCAGCACCAGCCAGGCCCGCGTGGAAACCTTCGGCGAAGCCATCTGGGCCGTGTACGACCTGCGCCAGCTCTGGAAAAGCCTGGGCCCGCGCATCGAAACCGTGCGCAAGGTGGCCGAACCCGGCCGCAACGATCCCTGCTGGTGCGGCAGCGGCAAGAAATTCAAGAAGTGCCACGGGGCCTGACGCGGCGCTGCCGTACCGTGCGCGGGTCTCCCTGCGGCGCGAGCACGGCCCTGTTGCGCCCGCCATCCTGGGCTTGGTAGAGGGCCGCGTCGGCACATCGGACCCGTGTTGTGGGGCCGCCATGTGCGGGTGCCGATGCGCACCGTCCTGCGCCCCGGGCCGGGGAAGACTGCCTCATCAGCGATCGTGGGGCGAATCTTCTGGTCCGCGGCCAGGGCGCCTTCACCGTCTGGCGTATGCGGTAGCAGCATGGCGGATTCCTCGCCGCATAGCATGCCATGCAATCGACCGAGCGCGTGTCGACCGCGCAGACTCCGCAAGAGGGATACGCCGCGAGCGGCCATACGCTACCCCTTCCTCAGCAGCTGGATCAGTCGTGTCAGTGCATGCCGTGCCGTGGCCGTACGCACGGCGGCGCGGTGGCCCGGAAAGTGCCGCAGTTCGCTGTATATCTGTCCATCCACGCCCCAGGCCAGCCACACCGTGCCCACGGGCTTCTCGGCGCTGCCGCCCGTGGGCCCGGCCACGCCGGTCACGGCGACGCTGACCTGCGCGCGCGAATGCGCCACGGCGCCCTCGGCCATGGCGCGTGCCACGGGTTCGCTCACGGCGCCATGCGCTTCGATCAGCGCGGCGGGCACGCCCAGCATCTCGGTCTTGGCAGCGTTGGAATAGGTGACGAAACCGCGTTCGAACCACTGGCTGGAGCCCGCCAGGTCGGTGCAGGCGGCGGCGATCATGCCGCCGGTGCAGCTCTCGGCGGTGGCCAGCATCCAGCCGCGCGCCAGCAGCTGGGCGGAAATTTGAGCCAAAGTAGCCTCTGGCGCTTGTGCATCAGGCGCTGGCAGCGCATCTGTGGATCGTGATGACGGGCTCACCAGAAGAACCTCCACAGCGCGATCACCAGCAGGGTGCAGAACGCCGCCACGAAGTCGTCGAACAGGATGCCCCAGCCGCCGCGCCAGCCGAAGCCCTTGAACAGCTGGTCGGCCCAGCCCACGGGCCCGGGCTTGGCGGCATCCAAGTAGCGGAACAGGGCAAACGCCACGGCCTGGCCCCAGAACCCCATGGGCATGGCCAGCCACAGCACCAGCCAGAAGGCCACGACCTCGTCCCAGACGATGCTGCCGGGATCGGACACGCCCATGTGCCGCGCCGTGACGGTGCAGGCCCACCAGCCGACCAGCGTGCCCGCGCCGATCAGCAGGCCGATCTGCTGCGTGCCCAGCCAGTGCTGCAGGACCAGAAAGGCCAGCCAGGCCCACAGGGTGCCCACGGTGCCCGGCGCCTTGGGGCTCAGGCCAGCGCCAAAGCCCAGCGCAATGCAGTGCGCCGGGTGCTGCAGCATGAAAGTGGCGCTGGGCCGCCGTGGCGGCGGTGGCGTGCCGGGGGGGCGCGGCGTGGCATCGGTCACGTCGACCGGGTCAACCGGATCGCGCGGGGCGCCAGGGGGGGAGGGAATCACGCGGGGGCTCCGGGGCGTTGCATCAGGGGTGAGAATGCTAGCAGCCTGCCCCGCAGTCGCCTGTCTGCACGACTGCAGCGCCAGGAGCGTTCTCAGGCGGATGGGGCAGGCGCGGCCTCGGGCAGGCGCACCAGCAGCACCGGCACGGGGGAGGTGCGGGCGATCTGCTCGGCATCGCTGCCCAGGAACATGCGCGCCAGGCCGCGCCGTCCCTGGGTGCCCAGCACGATCAGGCGGGCGTCCCATTGCCGGGCCTCGTCGATCACCAGCGTGGCCACCTGGGCGTCCATGGCTTCCAGCAACCGGGTCTCGGCCTGGATGCCTTGCGCGGTGAGCTGCTCGCAGGCCTTGCGCAGCATGGTGTCAGCACCCTTCAGGGCCACGGGCAGGAAGTCGGTGCGATACACCTCGGGGCGCACGAAGCCAACCGCATGCGTCAGCGGATCGATGATGTGCAGCAGGCGCACCTGCGCACCCACCTTCAGCGCCAGGCCGGCGGCTTCTTTCAGCGCTTGTTCCGAGGTGGGGCTGCCGTCGAAGGGGACCAGGATTTTTTCGTACATGGAGAACTCTTTGTAAAAGTGGAAGGGTGAACTCAGTGGCCTGGCACGCTGACCAGCGCGAGGGCGCGCCAGGCGGCAATCCACTCTTCGTTGGTGGGCTCCACCGCCACGGGCACGTGGCTGGCGGCGTGGGAGATGAGGGGGGCGTTGCGTGCATTGGCATCGCCGTCGAGTGCCACGCCCAGGAAGGCCAGGTCGCGGCAAATGCGCTCGCGGATGGCGGCGTTGTGCTCGCCAATGCCGGCGGTGAAGACCAGCATGTCCAGCCCGCCCAGCACGGCGACCATGGCGCCGATCTCGCGCACGATGCGCCGCACATACAGCGCCAGCGCGGCCTGCACGCGTGCGTTGCCCGCCTCCTGCCGCAGCAGCACGCGCGGGTCGGACGACACGCCCGACAGGCCCAGCAGGCCCGACCCGTGGTACAGCACATGGCCCACCTGTTCGAGCGTGAGCTTTTCGATCTCCATCAGGTACAGCACCGCGCCGGGATCGAGCGCGCCGCAGCGCGTGCCCATCATCAGCCCGTCGAGCGCCGAAAACCCCATGGTGGTGGCCATGCTGCGCAGGCCCTGCATGGCGCACAGGCTGGCGCCGCTGCCCAGGTGGGCCACGATGGTGCGCCCGCGTGCGGCATCGCCATGGCGCTCGGCCAGCGCGACCGACATGAATTCATACGACAGGCCGTGAAAGCCGTAGCGGCGCAGGCCGCGTTCCCAGGCGCCGTAGGGCAGGGGCAGCATTTTTTCGACATCGGGCAGCGTGTGGTGGAACGCCGTGTCAAAGCAGGCCACCTGGGGCAGGCCGGGTGCCGTGGAAAGCAGCGCCTCGATGGCTTCGAGCGCAAACGGCTGGTGCAGTGGCGCCAGCGGGATGTAGGTTTGCAGGTCGGCCAGCACGGCGGCGTCCACGCGCACCGGGTCGAAGTACTTGGCGCCGCCGTGCACCACGCGGTGCGCCACGGCGGCGATGCGGTGGCCGCCCAGCCGGGCCAGCACGCGGGCGCGGATGTGCTCCAGTGCCGCGTGGTAGGGCTGGGCGGCGTCCAGCGCTATCGGGCCGGGCGCGCTGCCCGTCTCGCCAAAGGTGGGCGCGGGGCCGGTGATGCCATCGACCTTGCCGTTCCACAGGGGCTTGCGCGGCAGTGGGCGGGTGCTGGCATCGAACAGCGCGAACTTGATGCTCGACGAGCCGCAGTTGAGCACCAGGATGAGGTCGCTCATGGCGGCAGCACCTTGTAGCGGTGCGCCAGCAGCACGGCCACGGCGCACGAGGCGATGCGGGTTTCGCGCGAGTCGGCGCGGCTGGTGAGCACGATGGGCACGCGCGCGCCCAGCACGATGCCGGCGCTGGCCGCGCTGCCCATGAATTCGAGCTGCTTGGCCAGCATGTTGCCGCTTTCCAGGTCGGGCACCACCAGAATGTCGGCCCGGCCCGCCACCTCGGAGACGATGCCCTTGGTGTGCGCGGCCGCCATCGACACGGCATTGTCGAAGGCCAGCGGCCCGTCGAGCAGGGCGCCGGTGATCTGGCCGCGATCGGCCATCTTGCACAGGGCCGCCGCATCCAGCGTGGCGGGCATGTGCGGGTTGACGGTTTCCACCGCCGCCAGGACGGCCACGCGCGGCTCGGCCACGCCGATGGCATGGGCCAGGTCGATGGCGTTGCGCACGATGTCGGCCTTGTCGTCCAGCGTGGGCGCGATGTTGATGGCGGCGTCGGTGATGATGAAGGGGCGCGGGTAGGCCGGTGTCTGCATCAGGTAGCAGTGGCTGATGCGCCGCTTGGTGCGCAGGCCGGTGCCGCTGGCCACCACGGCAGCCATGAGCTCGTCGGTGTGCAGGCTGCCTTTCATGAGGGCCTCCACACGCCCTTTCGCCACCAGCTCCACCGCGCGTGCGGCGGCCGCATGGCTGTGGGGCACGTCTTCGATGGCGATGCCGGCAATGTCCAGCCCGCTCTCTTGCGCCACCGCCAGGATGCGCGCGCGCGGGCCAATGAGCACGGGCGTGATCAGCCCGGCCGCGCGCGCATCCAGCGCACCCGAAAGGCTGAGCGCGTCGCAGGGGTGCACCACCGCCATGGGGCTTGCGCCCAGCGGGCGCACATGGTCCAGCAGCCGGTGCAGGCCGTCGCCGTTGACGGTCAGGCGCACCTCGGGCAGCGTGGTGCGCGCGCGTTCGATGCGCTCGGTGGGGGCGATCACATCGGCTTCGCCGCTGATCACGGCCACGCCGTCCTGGTTGGTGCAGCTGCAGGCAAGCTTCAGGCGTTTCTTGGCCTCGTCGCGTGCGGTTACCGTCACGCCCACGCGCAGGGTGTCACCCACGCGCACGGGGGCGAGAAATTGGAGCGTCTGCCCCAGGTAGATGGTGCCGGGGCCGGGCAGGCGCGTGCCCAGCACCGCCGAAATCAGGGCGCCGCCCAGCATGCCGTGGGCAATGACGCCCTGAAAGCGCGTGGAGGCGGCGTATTCCGCATCCAGGTGCTGCGGGTTCACGTCGCCCGAGAGCACCGCGAACAGCTGGATGTCTTCGGTGCAGAGCGTGCGCTCGAACGATGCGGTGTCGCCCACCGCGATCTCGTCGAAGGTGCGGTTGCGCACGGTGCCCAGGTCGTTGCCGGCAGCGATCGCGGGGGGGAGAGCGGGCAGGGTGTCTGGCATGGGACTCCGAAGGATGGGAAAGATGGAGATCAGGCCATCTGGCTGATGGTCTTGCGAAAACGCGCCAGAGAGGCGGTGAACAGCACAGCGCCAATGGCCAGTATGGCCAGCCATTGTGGCCAGACCATGTCGAGGCCCGCACCCCGGTACAGGATGGCCTGCGCGGCCGCCACGAAATGCGTGGTGGGCGCGGCCAGCATCACGTATTGCACCAGCTCCGGCATGCTTTCGCGCGGGGTCACGCCGCCCGACAGCATTTGCAGCGGCAGCAGGGTCAGCACCAGCAGCATGCCGAACTGCGGCATGGAGCGGGCCACGGTGGCCAGGAAGATGCCCATGGAGGTGGTGGCAAACAGGTGCAGCGCCGCCAGCCCCATGAACAGCGGCACCGAGCCCTGCACCGGCACCTGGAGGGCGCCCTGCACCACGAACACCAGCGCCACCAATGCCGCCAGCAGCACCACCAGCCCCATGGACCAGACCTTGGCCAGCATGATCTCGCCGGGCGTCACGGGCATGACCAACAGATGCTCGATGGTGCCGTGCTCGCGCTCGCGGATCAGCGCCGCGCCGGTCAGGATGATGGACAGCATGGTGACGTTGTTGATGATCTCCATCAGCGAGCCGAACCAGGCCTGCTCCAGGTTGGGATTGAAGCGCATGCGCACGTTCAGCTCGACCGGCAGCTGCGCATCGCCGCGGTGGCGCTGCACGAATTCGCCCACCTCACCCGCCACGATCTGCTGGATATAGCCGCTGCCGGTGAAGGCCTGGCTCATGCGCGTGGCATCCACATTGAGCTGCACCACAGGGGCCAGCCCGGCCAGCACCTCGCGCTGAAAATTGGGCGGAATGTCGAGCACAAAGGTGTAATTGCCGTTGTCCATGCCGGCATCCATCTCGGCCAGCGTGATCAGGCGCGGGGTGGTGAAGTACGGCGGGTAGAAGCTGGCCACGATGCGCGCCGACAGCGGTGAATCGTCTTCGTCCACGATGGCGATGGCCGCCTTGTGCAGGCTCTCGGGCATGGCCGTGGCGGCCACGTAGATCGACACGGTGAAGGTGTAGGCGATCAGCACCAGCATCATGGGGTCGCGCACCAGGCTCCACAGTTCCTTGATGCCCAGGCGCCAGATGTTGGCAAGGGATGCGGCGTGCATGCTCAGGCCTCCTGCTTGCGCAGCAGCAGTATCGCCGCGCTGACGATCACCGGCGCCGCGATCAGCAAGGGCCAGAACGACGGCAGCAGGCTGCCCAGGTCCAGTGCCTTGCTGAAAACGCCCCGGCTGATGGTCAGGAAATGCGTGGCCGGGAAAATGCGGCCCACGAAGGCGCCCACGCCTTCGAGCGAGGACACCGGGTTGATCAGCCCCGCGTACTGGATGGACGGAATCAGCGTGCCGATCATGGTGACGAACATCGCCGAAATCTGGCTGCGCGTGAAGGTGGAGGCCAGCAGGCCAATGCCCGTGGAAGACACCACGAACACCAGCGCCGCCAGCGCCAGGGTGGCAAAGCTGCCCTTGAGCGGCACGTCAAACACCGTGACGGCCATCGCGGTCATGAGCAGGAAGTTGAACATGGCCAGCACGATGTAGGGCAGCTGCTTGCCCAGCAGGAACTCGGCCCGCGTGACGGGCGTGACGTAGAGGTTGATGATGGAGCCCAGCTCTTTTTCGCGCACCACCGACAGCGCCGTGAGCATGGCCGGTATCAGCATCAGCAGCAGCGGAATCACGGCCGGCACCATGGCTGGCAGGCTCTTCACGTCGGGGTTGTAGCGAAAACGGGTCTCGACCGTGCTGGCCGTCGCCGGCCGCACGCCCAGCCGGTGCCGCGCCTGGTCGGCCAGCCACATCTGGTGCATGGCGCCGATGTAGCCGCGCACGGTTTCCGCACGCATGGGCATGGCGCCGTCCACCCAGGCGGCCACCTGCACCGGGCGCCCATGCTGCAGGTCGCGCGCAAAGCCGGGCGGGATCTCGATGACCAGCGCCAGCTCGCCGCTGCGCATGCGCTGGTCCAGCTCGGCGTGGCTGCGCACGGGCGGCTTTTCGATGAAGTAGCGCGAGCCCGCGAGGTTGAGGGTGTAGTTCTGGCTCAGCGTGGTCTGGTCCTGGTCGAGCACGGCGTAGCTGAGGTCTTCCACGTCCATGCTGATGCCGTAGCCGATGATGAACATCAGCAGGGCGGTGCCGAGCAGCGCCAGCGTGGCGCGCACCGGGTCGCGCCGCAGCTCCAGCGTCTCGCGCCACATGTAGCTCAGGGCGCGGCCCAGGTTGAAGAAGTCCCGGCGGCGCGGCGTGGCGGAGGGCGCGCTGTGCGGTGCGGGTTCGGTGGCGGCGGGTGCGGGCGTGCTTGGGGCGGGCGCGGCCCGCCGGGTGCCCGAGGCATCTTCCAGGTAGGCAATGAAGGCCTGCTCCAGCGAGCCCGCGCCGCGCTGCGCGGCAATGTCTGCCGGCGGCGCGCTGACCAGCACCTTGCCGGCATGCATGAGCGAGATGCGGTCGCAGCGTTCGGCCTCGTTCATGAAGTGGGTGGAGATGAAGATCGTCACACGGTCGCGCCGCGACAGTTCGATCAGCAGGCGCCAGAAATTGTCGCGCGCCACCGGGTCCACGCCCGAGGTGGGTTCGTCCAGGATCAGCAGCTCGGGCTGGTGCACCATGGCCACGGCCAGCGACAGGCGCTGGCGCAGGCCCAGGGGCAGGGCATCGGGCAGGCTGTCGATTTCGTCGTGCAGGCCAAAGCGCTCGACCATGGCCTGCACGCGAGCCTGCACCTGCGCCTCGGGCACATGGAACAGGCGCGCGTGCAGCACCAGGTTCTGCCGCACGGTCTGCTCGCCATACAGCGAAAACGCCTGCGACATGTAGCCCACGCGGCGGCGGGTTTCGATGTCGCGGGGGTCCACCTTCTGGCCGAACAGCCAGGCCTCGCCCTCGCTGGCCGGCAGCAGCCCGGTCAGCATCTTCATGGTGGTGGACTTGCCGCAGCCGTTGGAGCCCAGAAAGCCAAAAATCTCGCCACGGCGGATGCGGAAATCCACCTGGTCCACGGCCACGAAGTCGCCAAAGCGCATGGTCAGGCCCTGCGCCTCGATGGCCACCTGCGTGTTGTCGTCCAGTGCCAGCGGCGTGATCTCCACCGGCTGGTGGCCGCGTTTCTTTTCCTCGGGCAGCAGCGCGATGAAGGCGGCTTCGAGGTTGCGGGTGCCGGTGCGTTGCAGCAGCGCGTGGGGCGTGCCGGTGGCCAGCACCTGGCCGTCGTCCATGGCCACCAGCCAGTCAAAGCGCTGGGCTTCATCCATGTAGGCGGTGGCCACGACCACGCTCATCTGCGGGCGCTCTTGCCGGATGCTGGCGATCAGGTCCCAGAACTGGGCGCGTGCCAGCGGGTCCACGCCAGTGGTGGGCTCGTCCAGGATCAGCAGGTCGGGGTCGTGGATCAGCGCGCAGCACAGGCCGAGCTTTTGCTTCATGCCGCCCGAGAGCTTGCCGGCCGGGCGCGCCAGAAAGGGGTGCAGGCCGGTGCTGTGCGTCAGGTGGTCGATGCGCCGGCGCCGCTCGGCCGCGTCGTGGCCGAACAGGCGGGCGAAGAACTGCAGGTTTTCCTCGACCGAGAGCGTGGGGTACAGGTTTTTCCCCAGGCCCTGGGGCATGTAGGCGATGCGCGGGCAGACCGCATCGCGGTGCCGTTTGCTGCGCATGTCACCGTCCAGCACCTGCAGGCTGCCCTGCTGCAGCGCCCGCGCACCCGCCAGCAAGGCCAGCAGGCTGGACTTGCCCACGCCGTCCGGGCCGATGAGCCCGACCATGCGCTGGGCCGGCAGCTCCAGCTGTATGTCCGCCAGTGCCACGGTGGTGGCATAGCGCAGGCCCACACCGTCCAGACGGGCCACGCAGGGTAAAGCGGCCACGCCTTACTCCGGCAGCTTCACGGCCAGGTGGGCCGGCCACGGGGCCGCCGCATCGAGCTTGAGCCAGGCCATGCCGGGCAGGCCGGTCTTGACCAGCTGGGCATGCTTTTGCAGCAACTCGGGGGCGATCTGCGCCTTGACGCGGAACATCATCTTTTGCCGTTCGCTGGCGGTTTCCACCGTTTTGGGGGTGAATTGCGCGGTGCTGGCCACGAACGAAACCTTGGCCGGAATCACCAGCTGCGGCGCCGCATCGAGCACGATGCGCACCTCGCTGCCCAGGGCCAGCCTGCCGGCCACGGGTTCGGGCAGGAAGAAGGTCATGTAGACATCGGACAGGTCCACCAGATTCAGCACCTTGCCGCCACCGCCGATCACCTCTCCCGGCTGGGCAATGCGGTATTGCACGCGGCCGCTGCGGGGCGCCACGAGCGCGCTGTCGTCAATGTCGGCCTTGATGCGTGCCACGGATGCTTCGGCGGCCGTCACGGCGGCGCGCGCGCTGGCCACCTGGGTGCGTGCGGCGGTGATGGCGGCCTGCGCGGCGTCGGCCTGGGCCTTGGCCGCCACCACGGCGGCCTGCAGGCTGCGTTCGCGGGCGCGGTCGTCGTCCACTTCCTGGTCGGACGATGCGCCTTCGCGCACCAGCGTCTGCGAGCGGGCCAGACGCCGCTGCGCGGCCTCCAGCTCGCTCTGGCGTTGCGCCACCAGGGCCTGCACGGCCTGCCGGTCGCTTTCGCGCACTGCGACCTGGGCCTGGGCGCTGGCCACGGCGGCAACGGCCTGCTGGTGCCGTGCCTGGGCTTCGTCGCGCGAGGCTTCCAGCGTGCTGATCTGCATGTGGGCCAGGGTCTGGCCGGCGGTGACGAATTCGCCCTCTTTCACCACAATGCTCTGCACGCGGCCGCCCAGCTTGGCCGCCACGTCGATCTCGGTGGCTTCAATGCGGCCATTGCCGCTGACAAATCCGTCGCCGGGGCCCTGGGGGCGCAGCATGGACCAGGCGTAGGCGCCGCCGGCCAATACGGCGGCTGCAATGGCCAGGAGGATGAGCCGGTTCTTGAGGGTGGGGTTCATGGTGCTTTAACGAGGGGGCTCAGGGAACGGAGCCTGTGGGTGGCGTGGCCGTGGCCGGCGCGGCCAGCGCGCCACCGCCCAGCGCCGCATACAGGCCGACCTGGCTGGACAGGACGGCGCGGCGCATCTGCACCACCTGCTGCTCGACCACCAGCAGGTCGCGTTGGGCATCGAGCACCTCCAGAAAGGCGGCGGCGCCATGGTCATAGCGCAACTGGGACAGGCGCGCGCGCTCGCTCTGGGCGGCCCGCGCATCCTGGGCAATGGCCAGCTGGCGGGCCAGTGCCTGGCGCGCCACCAGCGCGTCGGACACATCGCGGAAGGCGCCCTGCACAGTTTTCTCGTAGTTGGCCACGGCGATGTCGCGGCGCACCTCGGTCAGCCGAAGGTTGTTGCGCAGGCGCCCGCCGTTGAAGAGGGGCAGCGAAATACTGGGCGAGAACGTCCAGGCCTGGCTGCCGCTGTCGAACAGGTCACCGAGTTCGGCGCTGGCGGTGCCCAGCGAGCCCGTGAGCGCCACGCGCGGGAAAAACGCCGCACGCGCCGCGCCGATCTGCGCCTGGGCTGCGCGCAGCTGGTGCTCGGCCGCCATGATGTCGGGGCGCTGGGCGAGCAGGTCGGAGGGCAGGCCCGCGCGCAGTGGCGGCATCGACAGGCTGTCCAGCCGCACGGCTACGGCGGGCGGTGCCACGGGCGCCCCCACCAGCAGCGCCAGGGCGTTGGCCTGCTGCGCGCGCGCCTGCTCCAGCTGGGCGCCCAGCGCCTGGGCCTGGGTGAGCAGTGTCTGCACCTGGGTCAGGTTCAGCCGCGAGGCCGAGCCCACATCCACGCGGCGCTGGAAGATGCGCAGGCTTTCCTGGCGGCTGGCGATGGCCTGGTGCGCCAGTTCCAGGCGCTCGTCGAGTTCCCGCAGTGCCAGTTCGCTCTGGGCGACCTGCGCGATCAGGCCCAGGGTGACGGCGTGGCGGGCCGCATCGGTGGCCAGGTAGTTTTGCAGTGCCGCATCGTTCAGGCTGCGCACCCGCCCCCAGAAGTCGATTTCCCAGCTGGCCAGGCCCAGGCCCGCCTGGTACTGGCTGCTCAGGAGGGGCTGGCCCGTCAGGTTCAGGTCGGCCGGCACGCGCGAGCGGTCCATGCCCGCCTGGGCGCCGAGGGTGGGCAGCAGATCGGCGCGCTGGATGCCATGGGCGGCGCGGGCCTCCTGCACGCGCAGCGCGGTGGCGCGCAGGTCGCGGTTGTTCGCCAGTGCCTGGGCCATCAGGGTTTGCAGGCGCGGGTCGGTGAAATAGTCGCGCCAGCCGGTGGTGGCGGCCGGGGTGCCCTCGTCTGACGCGGGCAGGGCGTAATGCGCGGGCACCGGCAGGGCGGGCGTCTCATGGGGCGGCGCCATCGAGGCGCAGCCGGCTAGCGCCCCGATGGCGGCTGCCAGGGTGACGGCGCGCCGTGCAGTTGGATGACTGGTGTGGTGCGGGTGGCGATCCATGGCTATTTCTGCAGCACATAGGTGCCCGGAGCGTCGCCGACGGGCTTGTAGGCGCCCGACCCTGTGCGTGGGGGCTTGACCGGTGCGCCCGAGCGCGCCTTCAGCCACGCCAGCCAGGCCGGCCACCAGGAGTCGGGTGTTTCCGGTGCAGCGGCCAGCCACGCGTCGGGCGGCAGGTAGTTGCCGCCCGCCGGGCGGGTCAGCATCTGGAAATGCCGGCGCGGGTTGCCGGGCGGGCTGACGATGCCTGCATTGTGGCCGCCACTGGTGAGCACGAAGGTGGTTTCGGAGGGGCTCAGCTGTTGCAGCTTGAAGACCGAACGCCAGGGCGCCACATGGTCGGTGACGGTGCCGACCATGAAGGTGGGCAAGGTGATGTCGCCCAGGGTCACGGGCTTGCCGCCCACCGGGTAGCGGCCTTCGCTGAGGTCGTCGTCGAGGAACAGCCGGCGCAGGTACTGCGAGTGCATGGTGGCCGGCATGCGGGTGGTGTCGGCGTTCCAGGCCATCAGGTCGTTCATGGGGGCCCGCTCTCCCAGCAGGTATTCGTTGACCAGGCGCGACCACAGCAGGTCGTAGGAGCGCAGCATCTGGAACGCGCCGGCCATCTGGGCCCCGGTGAGGTAGCCGGTCTGGGCCATTTGCGCTTCCAGCAGGCTGATCTGGCTGTTATCGATGAACAGGGCCAGTTCGCCCGGCTCGGTGAAGTCGGTCTGCGCCGCGAAGAGCGTCATGGAGGCCAGGCGCTCGTCCCCGTCGCGCGCCATGGCGGCGGCCGCAATCGCCAGCAGCGTGCCCCCCAGGCAGTAGCCGGCGGCGTGCACCTTGGCCTGGGGCACGATGGTGTTGACGGCGTTCAGTGCGGCGTGAAAGCCCTGGTCCAGGTAATCGTCCATGCCCAGATCACGGTCCTCGGCGCCCGGGTTCACCCAGGAGATGCAGAACACCGTGTGCCCCTGGTCCACCAGATATTTGATGAGCGAGTTGTGGGGCGACAGGTCGAGGATGTAGTACTTCATGATCCACGCCGGCACGATCAGGATCGGCTCGGGGTGCACGGCTGGGGTGGTGGGCGTGTACTGGATCAGTTCCATCACGCGGTTCTTCAGCACCACCTTGCCGGGCGTGATGCCCACGTCGCGGCCGACCACGAAGTTCTCGGCGCCAGCGGGTGGTGCGCCTGCGGTGTGGCGCCGGGCGTCCTCCAGCAGATGGAGCGCGCCACGCGCCAGGTTGGCGCCGCCTTGCGCGAGCGTGCGGTTCAGCACCACGGGATTGGTGGCCAGCTGGTTGCCGGGCGAGAAAATGTCCAGGAACTGCCGGGCCGCGAAGGCCACCATGTCTTCGTGATGCTTGTCCACACCCCAGACGCCGTGCGTTGCGGCGGCCCACCATTGCTCGGTGAGCACAAAGGACTGGTGCATGAGGTTGAACGGCCACTGCTGCCACGCGGGGTCGGCAAAGCGCCGGTCCTGGGCAGGGGTCGCCACGGCATGGCGGGTTTCCCTGTCGGGGCCGGCCGCCATCCGCGCCTGGGCATAGGCGGCCATCTCCTGCCCCTGGCGCAGCGCCAGGTGCGCCAGGTCCATGCACTTGCCTGGCGAGGCGGCCAGATGCAGGGCCCAGTCACTGCCCGCCATCAGGGCGGAGGCGTGGGACAGCGACGCAACGCTGCGGGCCAGTGCCGCATGGATGGCGGGGTCGAGCCTCTCGGCCATGGACAGGGGGGCATTGGCAGGGGTTGGCATGTCGGGAGTCTCCGGTGAAGAGCGGGCCAAGGGTGCTGGGATACTTTACGAAGTGGCGGCGCGCGTGAATTGACATGTGTCAATTTGTGGCGGATTGCCGACGGGACGGCCGCTGTCGGCGCACCAGCATAGGCAGGGACCAAGACACAACGATGTCCCCTGCCGAACGCGCCGTTGCGCGAGGCCCTGCGGCGCGGGTGTAGGGGGTGGGTGCCGGGATGTGAATCCGGCCGCGAATTCAGCCGGTCGCGAAGTGATCGAAGGAGGCGTAGCGCCGTGCGACCGGCTGCCCTTGCGCATCCACCAGCCGCAGGCCCGGCGCGGCCTCGATGCGACCGATGCGCGTGACGGGCGTGTCGCTGGCCAGGGCTGCGGCGGCCACCGCAGCGCGCCGGGCCTGCGGGGCGGTGAACGCCAGTTCGTAGTCGTCACCGCCCGCCAGCGTGCACTGGCGAATCAGTTCAGGGCCAAATTGGCAGATGGGGCTTGATGGAGAGGCGCTGGCAGCTATTAGATTGGAAGTGATGTGGGTGTCGAGGCACGCCCCGACACCCGACGCTTTCAGGATGTGCGACAGGTCGCCCAGCAGCCCGTCGCTCACATCCAGGGCACTGCTGGCCACGCCGCGCAGGGCCTGGCCCAGGGCCACGCGGGGTGTGGGCTGCTCCAGCCGCAGGCGGCTGGCGGCCAGCACCTCGGGGGGCAGGGTGATATGCCCCTGCAGCGCCTCCAGCGCCAGGCGGGCGTCGCCCAGCGTGCCGCTCACATAGATGTCGTCGCCGGGCCGTGCGCCGCTGCGCAGCAGGGCCTGGCCGGCTGGCACTTCGCCGAACACGGTGATGCAGATATTGAGCGGGCCCTGCGTGGTGTCGCCACCCACCAGCTCGCAACCCTGCGCATCGGCCAGCGCCAGCAACCCGCTGGAGAAACCTGCCAGCCAGGCCTCATCCACGCGGGGCAGCGCCAGCGCCAGCGTGAAAGCCAGCGGGCGCGCGCCGCAGGCCGCCAGGTCCGACAGGTTCACGGCCAGCGCCTTGTGGCCCAGGCGTTCGGGGGCTACGTCGGCAAAGAAATGCCGGCCCTCCACCAGCATGTCGCTGGACACGGCCAGCTGCATGCCCGGCGCGGGCGCCAGCAGCGCGCAGTCGTCGCCCACGCCGAGCGCGGCGCGGTGCACGGGCCGCGTGAAATAGCGTGCGATCAGGTCGAATTCACCCATGGGTGAGGATTGTGCGGTGTATCGAGTGCAGAGCCGCCGCGCAAGGGCCGCCAGTGCGCGGTACGGGCGCTGGCGGCGTCCCCCTGGGGGAGGGCGCCGAAGGCGACTCAGGGGGGATCAGTTCGTGCCACGAAAGCGCAGCGCGGCCTGGCGGCTGACTTCGGCCAGCAACTGCTCTTCGCGCTGGCGCTCGCGCAGCCAGCGGGCGTCGTTGTGGCCGGCTTCGGCCTCGGTGCGCAGCATGTGCATGGCGTTCGACGCGCCTTGCATGGCGGCGTGTCCGGCGATCTGGTCCATGGTCATGCGGATATGGTCGCGCAGCGGCATGTGGCTGCCGGTGGCCGGGTCCACATACACGGCGTCCATGCCAAAGCGGCAGGCCTGAAAGCGGTTGTAGGTGTAGACGAGGTAGTCGTCCTCCTGGGGCATGAACGGCTGCTCGGCCAGGAACCAGGCGCCCAGCGACTGCACGAAACCGGCCAGCGCGGCGGCGCGCTCGATCGTCAGCGGGGTGTCGAACACGCGGATCTCGATGGTGCCGAACTCGGGCTTGGGGCGGATGTCCCAGTAAAAGTCCTTCATGCTCTTGACCACGCCGGTGCGGGTCATCTTGTTGAAATAGGCCGTGAAATCGTCCCAGGTCAGTGCAAACGGCGCACGGCCCGACAGCGGAAACGCAAACACCGAGTTGAGCCGTGCCGAATCGAACGCCGTGTCCTGCCCCTGCACGTAGGGGCTGGACGCCGACAGCGCAATGAAGTGCGGGATGTAGCGCGACATGCGGTGCAGCATCAGCAGCGCCGCGTCGGCATCGGGACAGCCGATGTGCACATGCTGACCAAAGATGGTGAACTGCTTGGAGAGGTAGCCATACAGCTGCGACAGTTCCTGAAAGCGCGGTTTGTCGTAGATGCGCCGCTCATGCCACTGCTGGAACGGGTGCGTGCCGCCACCCACCACGGCAATGTTGAGCTTGTCGGCGCTCTTGACCAGGGCCTCGCGGATGGGACTGAGCTGCCCCAGCACCTCGCTGGCCGAATGGCAGATGCCGGTGGAGATCTCGATCATGCTGTTGGTCATCTCGGGGACCACGCTGCCGGGCAGCGGCACCTTGCGCATCAGGCGCAGCATGTCTTCGGCGTAGGGCGCCAGATCGTAGTCGTGGGTGTTGACCAGCTGCAGTTCCAGCTCGACGCCCAGCGTCAGCGGCTCGGAATGGTGAAATGCTTCAAGACTCACTGCTGTCTCCATGGCCACCGCGCGCGAGCGGGGCCCAGGGTTTGGAACTCTCGCCCGCACGGTAGATGGCCACCGTGGCGATCACGGCACCCAGCACTTCCATGAGCAGGATGGCCGGCAGCGCCACGCGGGCGATCAGATGGCCCGTGGAGGGCGATGCCACCACGAACTGCGACGCGATCAGCAGCGCGATGGACGACATGGGCGTCATGGCGCAGCCCACCCACAGGGCCTGGCGCCAGCTGGCGCCGCTGCCCACATTGCCCAGTCCCACGCCCACGGCCTTGGCCACCAGGCGCACGGCGATCAACGCCAGCACCACGCCGGCCACGGGGCCGCTCCAGTCAGCCTGCGCCGCCACCGTGGACACCAGCACGAACATCAGCATGGTGAGCAGCGACGAGGCATTGCCCAACTGGCGCGGCCAGGCCCAGGGGCGCGGATTGAGCTGCTTGAGCAGCATGCCGCCCAGCAGCGCCGCCAGGGGGGCAGAGCCGCCCATGTGCGCGGCCACGGCCGTGGCCGCGGCGATCAGGGCCAGCAGCAGCATGGAGGTGTTCTCGCTGGTGGGGTTCATGAAGCGCAGGGCCATGCGCAGCACCAGCGACAACACGGCCGCCACGATGATCGACACGCCCAGCACCACCACCACGGGATACATGGTGTCGAACAGCGTGACGCTTTGGCGGTTGATCTGCTCTGCGCGGGCGCTGCCCAGCGTCAGCGCATACAGGGTGGACAGGGTGGCGAGCACGATGGCGCGTTCGGTCACCGGGCCGGCTGCGCGGGTGTCTGCCACCACGCGCGTGAGCACGGCGGGCGAAGCCGCCAGCGCCACCAGGGCCAGGGGGGCGGCCACATGCGCGGGCATGTCGAGCCACACCAGCACCCAATAGACGGCAAAGTAGGTCAGTGCCGATTCGGCGATGCTCTGCACCAGCACCATGGGGTTGTGGCGAAACCAGCGCAGCGGAATGCGTCCACCGCATTCGAACAGCACGATGGAGATGCCGAGCTCCAGCAGAAACAGCCCGATGCCCTGCAATGGCCACACTGCCCCACTGAAGCCCGCCAGGCCGGCGACGGTGCCGACCAGGGAATAGCCCACCACCTTGGGCAGACCCGTGTGGCGCTGGGTGAGGTAGCCCACCATGGCGGCCACCGCCAGCAGCAGCGACCACTGCACCGTGGGCAGCCCCGCCGAAGGGCGCAGCCATTGGGCCCAGAAGCTCAGGATTTCATTCATGTCATAAGTCCTCTCCATCAGACGGGCAGCGCCCGGTGGACGGGAAGAAAAGGCAGGGCGCCAGCTGGCGCCGCGGTCCTTCCCGGCGGTTGCCTGAATTTACCTGCGCAAACGCGAGGCCTCTGTAGGACAGGGGCGTTCATGCTGGCGCAGACCAGTCACGCCCGAATCAGGCGGCCCGGCGTTCAGGGACGAAAAAGCTCAGAGGCGCCTTGCGCAGGCGGCGCCGCATCGCTGCATAGATGCGTGAACGGTCTACACCGCTCACGTTGTGGGCACGCAATGCCAGGCGAAAAGCCAGGTAAAAACTCACACTGACATTGAGGGCGCCCAGCAGGGGAAGGGTGGCAACGGCCCACCAGAACGCACTTTGGTGAAAGATGTCCCAGCCCAGTGCCGCCGTGGCCGCACCCAGCTGGCCCGAAGACAGTGTGACATGGCGCACATCCAGCCCCAGCCCGAAAAACCCTGCAAACGCCGGGACCAGGCCGAGCATGAAGCCCAGCGAGATGTTGGCGGCCAAGCCCGACAGGTTTTCGCGCAGGAAGCGCGCCCAGCGCGCGGCGCGTTCCTGGCCCAGGCGGGCGGTGATGCGCGGGTTGTAGCGCACGGCCGAGTCGAGCCGGTGCAGCACGAACCAGTTTTCGGTCCAGCCGGCGATGATGCTGGACGCGAACAGCAGCACGCCCGTGAAGGCGGCAAACAGCAGCGAGGGTCCCAGCAGGTGCAGGGACTCCAGCACCTGGCCCGCCTCGTCCGCACTGATGGCGGGAGAGCCCTTGGCCCAGGCGATCAGCAGTGCCAGGGCCAGAACCAGCGGGTACACCACCAGCACATTGCCCAGCACGGCCGCCACCTGCGAGCGCACCAGGTGGGTGACTTCGTCCACGAACGACTCGATGGCCTCGCCCGAAGCCAGTTCCTTGAGCTTGGCCGCCATGGCAGGTGCCGTCATTGCCGGCTGCTTGGTCGCCACGGTGAAATGCAGCAGCTGCACCAGCACAAAGCTCACCGCATAGTTCACACCGGCCCAGAAGCCGCCCCAGAACGCCGACAGGGCCAGCGCATACAGGCCAAACTTGGCCAGCGTGGTCAAGGCCATCACGGCGCCCCCACCGGCGGCTTTTTTCACCATCGAGCGGTACTCGGCCGCCGTGCGCGTGATGTAGTGCTCGCCCGTCTCGGCGCTGCGCTCGGCCACCTTGGCCGCCAGCAGCGAGGAGTTGGAGGCCAGCAGCGCCCGCAGGCTGCGCCGCTCCTGCCCCACCTCCACCAGGTGCGCCAGAAGGCGGGCCGCCGTGGCGGCGGGCTGGGGAGACAGCAGGCACTCGAGCAGCTCCCGCACCCGCAGGATGCGCGCGCGCAGCTGCCGCAGCCGGAACACCAGGTCCACGGAAATGCCGTTGTCCTCGAAGTGGGTGTACACGGTGGCCGCGGCGGCCCGGCAGGCTTCCAGGCGCTCGCGCAGGCGCTGGGCGGCCTCCTGCAGCCGGTCGGGTGTGCGCAGCGCGTGCAGTACCTCTACACGCAGGCTCTCCACGTCGCGAATCAGCGCATGAAAGGGCTGTGCTTCGCGGGCCGATTCACTCATGCGCAGGCGCAAGCCGGGCGCAAAACCAGTCGAAAGAATCTGCCCCGCGCAGTAGGTGATGGCGTCGAGCAGCGCATGCTGCCAGCGCGACGCACCCTGGGGGCTTTGCGGCATCAGCAGGGCCGCCAGTCGGTTCAGCAGGGTTTCGTCCAGCGCGCCGAGCCACTTGGCATCGAAAGCGCTGGGCAGAGCCAGTACGAAGAGTTCCGAGGCGTCAATGGTTTCGGGGCTGTGCGGCAGCAGCTGGTTGCGCAGTCGCTCGGCCGCTTCGCTGAGCACGGCCGTGTCCTTGGCGAAGCCAAAATCGGCCAGCAGCGTGGTGATGTCCACGGACTCCACGAGGGCGGCCCACCAGGCCTGCAGCCGGGGCTGTACGTCAGGGCGCGCCTCGACCGCTTCCAGGAACAGCTGTACGCGCGCCGTGGCGCCCGGCGCCGAATCGCGCGCGCCGCGCACCCAGTTCAGCAGGTCGATCAGCCACAGGTGGCGCTGTGCCATTCCTGCCTGCGGGTCCAGCGCCGCCAGCAGCCCTGCCAGCTCGGTGGCTGGCCGCTTCAATGCAGCACCCTGCCGGCCAGCGGTTGCCCCGAGGCCCCGGGATGGGTGGCCTCCAGCACAAACAAGGGTACCGGGCAGCTGAACGGCTCGCCGTCAACAGCTACGCAATGGAAGGTGCCATGCATGGTGCCGCTGGCGGTGCGCAGGCCGCATCCGCTGGTGTACTGGAACGACTGCCCGGGCTGGAGCAAAGGCTGCTGGCCCACCACGCCGAGGCCCTTGACTTCTTCCGTGTGGCCCCTGGCATCACTGATGACCCAGTGGCGCGAGATCAGTTGTGCGGGCGTATCGCCCGTATTGGTGATGGTGATGGTGTAGGCAAAGCTGAAGACGCCGGAGTCCGGGGAGGATTGTTCTGGCAGGTACTCAGGCTGCACCTGCACGTCAAACTGGTACTTGGACATGGACGGATGGTAACTGCGACAATCGCGCCATGAGCCGTACTTTTCGCATTGCCCCTTCGATCCTCTCTGCCGATTTCGCCCGCCTGGGTGAAGAGGTGCGCAGCGTCATTGCCGCCGGTGCCGACTGGATCCACTTTGACGTGATGGACAACCATTACGTGCCCAATCTCACCTTCGGCCCCATGGTCTGCCAGGCGCTCAAGCCGCATGCGAGGACGGCCGCCGGCGTGGCGGTGCCCGTGGACGTGCACCTGATGATCCAGCCCGTGGATGCCCTGGCCGCGGCGTTTGCCGAGGCGGGCGCAGACTACATCAGCTTTCACCCCGATGCCTCGGGCCATGTGCACCGCAGCATCCAGGCCATTCGCAGCAAGGGCGTGAAACCGGGCCTGGTGTTCAACCCGGCCGAGCCGCTGGATGTGCTGGATTGGGTGATCGATGACATCGACCTCATCCTGATCATGAGCGTGAACCCCGGCTTTGGCGGCCAGAGCTTCATCGATTCGGCCCTGCGCAAGATCGAAGCCGTGCGCAAGCGCATCGACGCATCGGGCAAGGACATCCGCCTGGAAGTGGATGGTGGCATTAAGGCGGACAACATCCGCCGCGTGGCCGATGCAGGTGCGGACACCTTTGTGGCGGGGAGTGCGATTTTCGGCAAACCCGATTACCAGGGCGTCATCGACGCCATGCGCGCGCAGCTGGCCTGAGGGCACTACCGGCTTTCATCGCAGGGTTCAGGACGCAGAAGCCAGTTGTTGTTGCACATGCGCCAGCAGCCCGTCACAGGCATCTTCCAGCAGGTCCAGCACATGCTCGAAACCCTGTGCATTGCCATAGTAGGGGTCGGGCACCACGGGGCTGTCATGGCGCAGGCAGAACTCGGTCAGGCGCCGCAGGCGGTGTTGCTGCCCGGGGGGGCAGCGGCGGTGCAGCTCTGACAGGTTGTCGTCATCCATGGCCAGCAGCAGGTCGAAGCGGTAGAAATCACCATCGGTGACCTGGCGCGACCGAAGATCGGCCAGTGCGTAGCCGCGCCGCCAGGCGTGGGCCTGTGCGCGCACGTCGGGTGGTTCGCCCAGGTGTGATCCGTGGGTTCCGGCGGAGTCGATGCGCACGCTTTCGACCAGCCCGGCGCGTGCGACACGCTGGCGAAACACACCGAGTGCGCTGGGGCTGCGGCAAATGTTGCCCATGCAGACGAAGAGAACAGAAAACTGGTTCATTTCCTTGAATGCCCCCGTCGTGTGAGGGCGCGATTGTAGGGGCGCTGCATTCGCCTGTTCCATCGAAATGTCACGGCTTGAGGCGCAAAACATTTGGAATAAGATGATCGGACAGCATGGCTTGCGGTGTGAAGCGCTGGCCATCCAGCAACGCCGCGTTGGTTCACGGTGAGACCCATGTCTGCAGATAAACGGGGGGCAAGCAAACCATGTTGATCCAGCCGGTGGTGTTGTCCGGCGGTTCGGGCACGCGCCTGTGGCCGCTGTCGCGTGAAAAATACCCCAAGCAATTGCTCGCGCTCATGGGCGACGATTCACTGCTGCAAGCGACCCTGCGTCGGGTGGAGGGGACGCCTGGCGCCGATATCGCACCACCGCTGGTGGTCTGCAACGAGGAATACCGTTTCGTGGTGGCGGAACAATTGCGTGTGATCGGCACGCAAGGCCGCATCGTGCTGGAGCCGGTGGGCCGCAACACCGCTCCGGCGCTGACGCTCGCGGCGCTGGCCGCGCAGTCTGGCGGTGCCGATCCGGTGTTGCTGGTCATGCCCTCGGACCACGTGGTTGCCCAGCCCGCAGTCTTCCAGGAAGGCGTGCGCCACGCCGCGAGGCTTGCGCAGGATGGCGCCATCGTCACTTTCGGCATCACCCCGGATCGCCCCGAAACGGGCTACGGTTATATCCAGGCGGGTGCCTCGGTGGGTGAAGGAGGTGCACGCACCATCACCCGTTTTGTGGAAAAACCCGATCTCGCCACGGCCGAAGGCTATCTGCAGGCGGGCGATTACCTCTGGAACAGCGGCCTGTTCGTGCTGCGTGCTTCCGTTTGGCTCCAAGCGCTGGAGCGGTGCCGTCCCGATATCCTGGCTGCATGCCAGGCGTCGTGGAAAGATGGCGTATCCGACCTGTCGTTTCTGCGGGTCGAGGCCGAGGCATTCGCTGCCTGTCCGAGCGATTCGATTGATTACGCCGTGATGGAGCGATTGGGCGGAGCGCAGTCTCTGCTGGATCTGCCATCGGGTGTGGTGGTGCCGTTGTCGGCAGGCTGGTCCGACGTGGGCGCCTGGGACGCATTGTGGCAAATCCTGCCCAAGGATGCGCAGGGCAATGTGGCGCAAGGGCGGACGCTGATGCAGGACAGCCGCAACACCTTGGCGCTGTCGTCGGGGCGCCTGCTGGCGTGTGTCGGCGTGCAAGGGCTGGTTGTGGTGGAGACGCCTGACGCAGTGCTCGTAGCCGATCAGCGCCACACCCAGGATGTGAAAAAAATCGTCGACCGTCTCAAACGTGACGGCCGAACCGAGGGATTGCTGCACCGCAAGGTATACCGCCCCTGGGGCTGGTACGACGGCGTTGACGCGGGTGAGCGCTTCCAGGTCAAGCGCATTCTGGTCAAGCCTGGCGGCAAGTTGTCGCTGCAGATGCACCACCACCGGGCCGAACACTGGATCGTCGTGCGTGGTACGGCCCGCGTGACCAAGGGCGATGAGGTGTTTCTGCTTTCTGAGAACCAGTCCACCTACATCCCTTTGGGGGTGACGCATCGCCTGGAAAATCCAGGCCAGGTCGATCTGGAGATGATCGAGGTGCAGTCCGGCTCGTATCTGGGGGAGGACGACATCGTGCGGTTCGACGACCTGTATGGGCGCTGATGACCGCGTTGACACCATTGGGCGGGAGCCACCTTGCATGAAGACCGAAAGAAAACCCCAGCATGTACTTGTGACCGGCGCGGCTGGTTTCATTGGCAGCCATGTGGCGGAGCGCCTGCTGGCGCGCGGCGACCGGGTTCTGGGCCTGGACAACCTCAATGATTACTATGATCCGGCGCTCAAGCAGGCCAGGCTCCGGCGACTCGAAGGGTCGCCAGGCTTTCGTTTTGTGCGGCTCGACCTGGCCGATCGCACCGGAATGGCCGAACTCTTTGCCACCGAACGTTTCGACGGCGTCATCCACCTTGCCGCCCAGGCTGGCGTGCGCTACAGCATCACCCATCCCAATGCCTACCTGGACTCCAACCTCACAGGTTTTGGCCATGTGCTGGAGGGGTGCCGCGCCCAGGGTGTCGCGCACCTGGTGTATGCGTCCAGCTCCAGCGTCTATGGCGGCAACACCAAGATGCCGTTTGCCGAAACCGACGCCGTCGACCACCCCGTGAGCCTGTATGCCGCCACCAAGAAAGCCAATGAGCTCATGGCCCATACCTACAGCCATCTCTATGGTTTTCCAACCACCGGGCTGCGCTTTTTCACGGTCTATGGCCCCTGGGGGCGGCCCGACATGGCTTACCACCTCTTTGCCCGTGCCATCCTCGCCGGCGAACCCATTTCAGTTTTCAACCACGGGGACATGCGGCGCGATTTCACCTACATCGATGACATCACCGAGGGCGTGTTGCGCGTACTGGATAAACCTGCTACCCCAGAACGCATGGGTGCAGCCCCTTACCGTGTCTTCAACATCGGTAACAGCGAGCCTGTGCCACTGCTCGATTTCATCCGTTGCATAGAAAACGCGCTCGGCAAGGCGGCTGTCCGGCAGCTGCTTCCCATGCAGCCCGGGGATGTGCCGGCAACCTATGCCAGCACCCAGGCACTGCGGGACTGGGTGGGTTTTGCGCCGTCGACGCCGCTGGCGGAAGGCATAGAGAACTTCGTGCGTTGGTACCGGGCGTATTACCGCTGCGCTTGAGTCTGCCGGCCAAGGGTTGCGAACGGGGGCGTTCGGGCGTTGTCCTCCGGAGGGGCACGGGGTTTGCCGTCAAGATGTAACGGCCCTGCGGGTATGGCTTCCAGGTTGGGAGCAGGTTTTTTGCGGTCAAAAAGGCATTTACGCGTGACATTCGTTCGGGGTATGCTGCAGCGAGGCTAGGTTATTCGGACTGTGGCCGTGCAAATGATGTAAGGGGTTGTGTCATGCAGAAATACGTTTCGACGCTCCTGGATTCCATGGTTCGCGCGGTGGCAATGGCCGCATTGGCAATGGCGGTGGCTGGCTGTGCGAGTTGGGCGGGAGCAGGCCATCCGGCAGCACCGGCCAAGGCATCCGCTCCGGATTACAACTACATCGTGGGGCCTGGCGATACGCTCAATATCATCGTCTGGCGCAATCCCGAGCTGTCGCAAGTGGTGCCCGTGCGTCCTGACGGGCAGGTGTCCACGCCGCTGGTTGACGGGCTCGTTGCGCAGGGTAAAACATCGGTGCAGATCGCCCGGGACGTTGAAAAGGAACTCGGTAAATACGTGCGTGATCCGGTCGTCACAGTCATCGTGACGGGGTTCGTCGGTCCCTACAGTGAACAGATCCGCGTGGTGGGAGAGGCCGCCAAGCCGCAGTTCCTGCCCTACAAGCAAAAAATGACGGTCCTCGATGTGATGATCGCCGTGGGCGGCTTGACCGATTTTGCGGATGGCAACCGCGCAACCCTCGTGCGCTCGGCCGAGGGCAGCAAGCGCTACAACGTGCGCCTGAATGATTTGATCAAACATGGCGATATCGGCGCCAATGTGGAAGTGCTTCCCGGCGATATCCTCATCATCCCCCAAGGGTGGTTCTGACTTGCCTGAGTAAGGACTGGTGCCGGCGAGGCGCCCGGCGAACAGGACATGTGTGGAGGGGGATCGAATGGATGAGTTGCTAGGCCAGATCACCACAGCCGTTCGCGGCATGTGGATCTATCGCCGTTTAGCCATGCTGATCACCTGGCTGGTTGCTGCGGTGGGGGTGGGCGCGGTGCTCATGATGCCGGATCACTACCAGGCTTCGGCGCGCGTATTTGTCGATACGCAATCCATCCTGCGACCCCTCATGACGGGCATTGCCGTGCAGCCGAACATCGAGCAGCAGGTGGCCATGCTCAGCCGCACGCTCCTGAGTCGGCCGACCGTGGAGCGATTGGTCCGCACCGTTGACCTGGATCTGGGCGCGAATTCCAAGGCGGCCAAGGATGCGGTGGTCGACACCGTGACCAAATCCATCAGCATCCAGACCACGGGGCGGGACAACCTCTACACGTTGTCCTATCGCGACCAGAACCCCGAGAAAGCGCAGCGCGTCGTGCAGGCATTGCTGACCATCTTCGTCGAATCCAGCCTGGGTGCATCGCGCCAGGATTCGGACAGTGCGCGGCGTTTTCTGGACGAGCAGATCAAGAGCTATGAAGCCAAATTGACGGACGCCGAAGGTCGCCTCAAGGCATTCAAGCTGCGCAACATCGAATTGCAGTCCCAGAGCGGCCTGGACTCTGCGGGGCGGGCCGCAGAAATCGGCAACCTTCTCAGTCAGGCCAGGCTGGAACTGCGCGAGGCCGAGAGCGCGCGCGCGGCGGCAAGTCGCCAGTTGGAAATGCTGCGCGCGCAAACTGGCGAGTCACTCCTCGGTTCTGCGGTCGGCATACAGACGCCTGAACTGGACGCACGCCTTTATGAGCAGAAGCGCAATTTGGATACGCTGCTTCAGCGCTACACCGACGAGCACCCTGATGTGGCCAACACGCGCAGATTGATCGGGGAGCTTGAAACGCAAAAGCGTCGCGAAATGGAAGAGCTGCGGCGCAAAGCCCAGGCGGCGCCCGGATCGCCGGCAGTTCAAACCAACCCGGCGGCGGTGGAGCTCAGCCGCATCTACTCTGCCGCCGAGGTTCAAGTGGCTTCGCTGCGCGCGCGGGTGGTCGAGTACGAGTCACGCGCCAACCGTGTTCAGCAGCAACTCAAGGTGGCTCCGCAGTTGGAGGCAGAGTTGGCGCAGCTCAACCGGGACTATCAGATCAATCAAAAGAACTACGCTGATCTGGTGTCGCGCCGTGAGTCGGCCATGATGTCGGGGCAGCTGGAAAACACATCCAATGTGGCCGAATTTCGCGTCATCGACCCGCCGCGCGTGGCTCCCAAGCCCGTTGCGCCCAATCGGGTGCTGCTGATGCCAATCACCTTGCTGGTGGCCTTGGGTGCGGGGCTGGGCATGGCGTTTCTCATGAGCCAGATCAGGCCGGTGTTCTTCGATGGGGTTGCCTTGCGCCAGTTGACCCAGCTGCCGTTGCTGGGGGTGGTGGATCTGATCCCCAGTGACGATTTCCGCCAGCGCGAGTCGAGAAGTCTCAAACGCTTCATCATGGCCTTGCTGGCGCTCGTTTTCCTCTACGCGGGCGGCATGCTTGCGCTGTCCTACCTGTCGGGCCTTCTGGGGTGACATGCCATCATGACAAGTTCCATTGAAAAAGCGGCCCAGCGGCTAGAGCAATTGCGCAAGGCGGGGGCGCCCATGCCAGGCAACGGCGTGCCATCTGAAGGGCCTGCCGCGCCGGGCACCTTGCCGCAGTTCACACCAACGGACTCGCCCGCAGAAGATGTGGCCGTCGATGTGCAGCGCAGCGAGCCGGCTTCCAGGCCGGGGTCCAAGAGCGTGCATATCGATTTGACGGCCTTGGCTGCGGCAGGCTTTGTCACGCCTCATGCGCCTCGATCCGCCACGACGGACCAGTTTCGTGTCATCAAACGGCCACTCCTGGAAAATGCAACGGGCAAAGGTGCATCGGTGGTGGCCAATGGCAACCTCATCATGGTCACCAGTTCGTTGCCCGGAGAAGGCAAGACCTTCACTGCCATCAACCTGGCCATGAGTCTGGCCATGGAGCTGAACCACACGGTGATGCTGGTGGATGCCGATGTCGCACGCCAGTCCGTCATGAAAACGCTGGGTTTGCAGCCAGCACCCGGGCTGCTGGACTTGTTGCTGGACGACAAGATCGGACTGCCCGACGTACTGTTGCGCACCAACATTGACAATTTCACGCTGTTGCCGACGGGGCTGCCGAACCCGCGTGCGACCGAATTGCTGGCCAGTGATGCCATGGTCGCCCTGCTCAACGACATGGGCAAACGCTACAGTGACCGCATCATCGTTTTCGATTCGCCTCCCTTGCTGCTGACCACCGAAGCGCGGGTGCTGGCCAGTCACATGGGCCAGGTCGTCATCGTGGTGCAGGCAGAGAAAACGCTCCAGTCCCAGGTCCAGTATGCCCTGTCCACCATCGAAGCCTGCCCCATCAGGCTCATGGTGCTGAACCAGGCGCGCAGCCGTGGCCTGGGTGCCTATGGTTATGGATACGGTCATGGCTTTGGTTACGACCAGAACGTCGGCGAGCCCAGGCCAGCCAACGCCGTGGCATGACTTAAAAGGAGAACGCGCGTGAACCTGTCGCAGCGGCGCACCGCAAGTATTTCCCTTCGCCGCGCCTCGTTGGTGCTGGCAATGGGGCCGATACTTCTGCCTGGCACGGCCACGGCGCAACAGGAAGATGCGCAGGCAGCAGCACGCCAACCCAGCCTGGTCTTTGAGCCGCGGGTTTCGGTGCAGCACACCATCACCAACAATGCCCGGCTGAATGCCACCGGCATCAGCGACCAGGTGACGGAGGTGATTCCAGGGTTTCAGCTGATCAGCAACACGGCCCGTGTCAAAGGGTTTGTCGATTACTCGCTGCACGATACCTATTACGCACGGGAGTCAGGCTTTAATCAGATCCGGCACAGTCTGAATGCCCGCGCTGTCGTCGAGGCGATCGAGCAATGGGCCTTTATCGATGTGTCCGGCGTCGTCGCTTCACAGCCCATATCGGCTTTTGGTGCGCCGGTGGATGGTTCTCCCGCCAACCCCAACACTTCTCAAACTTCGAGTTTCCGCTTGTCGCCGTACCTGCGAGGTCGTCTCGGGTCCGCGGTGGATTACGAGGCGCGTTATAGCGTGCAAGACACGCAGACCAAGACAGGCAGTCGTTCCGATGTCACGGCACAAGACTGGCTCTTGCATCTGGGCAACAGGGGAAGCGGTAAATTACTGGGCTGGTCCGCAGATGCCACCCATCAGGTCGTCGATTATTCGCTCGGTCGGAGTATCGAAACCACGGCGCTGCGGGCGCGGGTGAGTTGGGCTGTCACGCCGCAATGGGTTCTCACAGGGATTGGTGGAACCGAATCTACCAATCAGCTCTCGCCGACACAGGAGTCTCACCGCATCTCGGGTTTTGGCGTCAACTGGCAGCCATCGGAGCGCTCGCGACTGTCTTTTGAACGTGAGAGCCGTTACTTCGGTGAATCCCACAACGCTGCACTGGAGCACCGCACCGGGCGCACCGTCTGGCGCTACACCGATGTCAAGGCCATTTCCAACGGGTTGGGCGCGCAGTCGGCGTCGCTGGGGTCTCTGTTCGATCTGCTGGAGGGCTTCTACACCCCCCTGGAGCCTGACCCCATTCGGCGTACACAGCTCGTACTGGCAGAAATTGAACGCTTGGGTTTGCCTGCCAACGTCCAGGTTTTTCAGGATTTCCTCCGGTCATCGACCGCGTTGCGGCGGGTGCAGCAACTTTCCCTGGCACTGCTGGGTCAGCGCAGCACCATCACGCTGGCCGTTTCGCGTTCGGATACGCGTTCAATTGGCGGTGTGCTCCAGCTGGGCGATGATTTCGACGCCAATTCCCGCATTCGCCAGCACGGCTGGAACCTGTGGCTTGCGCACCGTCTCACGCCAAATTCCTCGGTCCATGCGAATCTGGGAGTGCAGCGCAGTGAAGGCAGTTTGCCAGGGCTGGAAACCCGGGTGCGCTCACTCGTGTTGGGCTGGAATACGCTGTTGGCCCCTCGCACCAGTGGGGGGCTCCAGATACGCCGCATTGTGTCTGATGGCGTCACCAGCCCCTACCGCGAATCGGCCATCGTCGGAACGATCACACACCGGTTTTGATCCATGTATGAAGCGTTCTATGGGTTGAACAGCAAACCCTTCCAGCTCAATCCCGATCCCGGCTTCTATTTCAGTAGCAAGCAGCACCAGCGTGCACGCGCATATTTGGAATATGGCGTGATGCGCTGCGAGGGGTTCATCGTGATTACGGGGGAGGTCGGGGCGGGCAAGACCACGATTGTCCGCGGTCTGATCGACAGCCTGGATCCTGAAACCGTCGTGGCAGCCCATCTGGTGAGCACGCAGTTGGGTGCCGAAGATACCTTGCGTTTGGTGGGCGCCGCTTTCGGGATCCATGTGCGGGGTGTCTCCAAAGCAGACCTGCTGCTGGCACTGGAGGCCTTTTTCGTCGCCCAGACGCTGCAAGGAAAACGATGCCTGCTGATCGTTGATGAAGCGCAGAACCTTCAGCCGCAGGCGGTGGAAGAGCTGCGCATGCTGTCGAATTTCCAGAATGGCCAGGACGCACTGCTGCAGACTTTTCTGGTGGGCCAGCCCGAGTTCCGCGAAATCCTGCAAAGCCCTGGCATGGTGCAACTGCGCCAGCGCGTGACTGCCACATGCCACCTGGGGCCCCTGGAGGCGGATGAAACCCGTGAATACATCCAGCATCGCCTGAAATGTGCGGGTGCCAGCGACAAGCCTACCTTCGACCCCGCAATATTCGATGGCATCTACCGCTACACAGGCGGAATTCCGCGGCGCATCAATACCTTGTTTGACCGCATCCTGTTGCAGGGTTTCCTGACGGACCGAACACACATTGATCAGGAGCTGGTCGACGAGATCATTCAAGAAGTTCAATCTGAAATGCTGGTGTCGTCCAAGGCCGCATCCCCGTGGGAAATGCCATTGAGAGCTGCGACCCGCAGCGCTGCACACGAAGAACTGGTGGATGGCGAACTGGAATCGGAGACCTTGGGCCTGGATCTGGAGAGTTCTCTCGCGGACAGCATGTCCCAGCAACTTGCGCACATGACGACCGAACAACTGAGTGCACATTTGTTGCGGATAGAGCGCAGCGTATTGCGCCAGGAGCGCGTGATCCTGGAAATCTTGGTGAATCTGCAAAAGCTGGTGGTTGCAAGTCGGCATTCGCGCTCAGACAGCGCCTCCGGCTAGAACAGGGAGTCCACCGCCATGCGCAGCATGCCCTCCATCACCAACGCGCTGACCATCGACGTTGAGGACTACTTTCAGGTGTCGGCTTTCGCACCCTATATTGAACGCAGTGAATGGGACTTGCGTGAATGCCGGGTGGAGCGCAACGTGGACCGCATACTGGCCTTGCTGCAAGAGAACAACGCCCATGCCACTTTCTTCACGCTGGGCTGGATTGCCGAGCGGTATCCGGCTCTGGTGCGCCGCATCGTGGACGGTGGACATGAGCTGGCCAGCCATGGCTACGGCCATGAGCGTGTGAGTGATTTGTCCGAGGAGGCGTTCTTCAACGACATCCACCACGCCAAAGGCCTGCTGGAAGATATCGCAGGTGTCCGTGTGCAGGGGTACCGTGCACCCAGCTTTTCCATCGGTTCCGGAAATTTGTGGGCGCTAGACACGCTGCAGCGCGCGGGCTACCGCTACAGCTCCAGCATTTACCCCATCCGGCACGACCATTATGGAATGCCGGATGCACCGCGGTTTGCCTATCAGGTACGCGACGGACTGATGGAGGTGCCGCCGACCACCCTGCGCATTTTCCACCGCAACTTGCCTTCGAGTGGCGGGGGGTACTTTCGCCTCCTCCCCTACGCGTTGTCGCGCTGGATGCTGCGTGAGGTGCATCGCCAGGACCATTCACCGGCCGTTTTTTATTTTCATCCTTGGGAAGTGGATGTCGAACAGCCGCGCGTCCAGGGCATCAGTTTCAAGACCCACTTCAGACACTATGTGAACATCGGTCGCATGGAGCGGCGGCTGGGCCACCTGCTGCGGGACTTTCACTGGGGTCGCATGGACCACATTTTTCTTTCCCCGCAAGCGCAAGCGCAAGAGGTGCCCCTTGTCTGACGTTGCCGCCAGGCTCTCCATTGGCCGCCTGGACGTGCACAGCGCCTCTGACGCTGCACGTTGGGACGCGTTTGTGCTGGGTTGTCCGCAAGCCACTTTTTTCCACCGCGCCGGCTGGCAGACGCTGATTCGCGAGGTGTTTCGCCACGACACCTACTTTCTCTACGCACAGGTCGGAGAAAGCATCCGGGGGATATTGCCGCTGGGACATGTCAGGAGCCGCCTGTTCGGCAATGCACTCACCAGCCTGCCTTTTGCTGTTTATGGAGGCGTTGCTGCGCTGGACGAGGAAGCAGCGGCTGCGCTGGAGCGGGAGGCCGAGCAACTGGCCCAGCGCCTGGGTGTGGACCACCTGGAGTTGCGCCATGTGCAGCGCCGGCACACGGACTGGCCGCTGCAAGAACTGTATGTGACGTTTCGCAAGTCCATTGCACCGAAAGAAGAGGACAACCTGCTGGCCATCCCGCGCAAGCAGCGCGCCATGGTGCGCAAAGGCATCAAGAATGGGTTGACGTCCCATATCGACACCACCGTAGATCGGTTTTTTGCGCTCTATGCCGACAATGTGCACCGCCATGGAACGCCCGCTTTTCCCAAGGCCTACTTCAGCGGGTTGCGTCGCGTTTTTGGGTCTGATTGCGAGGTGCTCACCGTGTGCGCGCCCGATGGCCGCCCCATCAGCAGCGTGCTGAGCTTCTATTTCCGCGACGAGGTGCTGCCCTACTACGCCGGTGACGACGAGGCGGCCAGGGAGCTGGCCGCCAACGATTTCAAGTATTGGGAGCTGATGCGCCTGGCCTGCGCCCGGGGTCTGAAGGTGTTCGACTATGGGCGCAGCAAGCAGGGCACGGGTTCGTACGCGTTCAAGAAGAACTGGGGCTTTGAACCCACCCCGCTGCACTACGAATACCGGCTGTACAAGAGCGACAGCGTGCCCCAGAACAACCCCGCGAACGCCAAGTACCGCTGGCTGATCGCCGCATGGCGGCGCATGCCCATTGGACTGGCCAACTGGCTCGGGCCAAAAATCGTGCGCAACCTTGGCTGAGCACCACCCACGCATCACCGCCATGGGCAACATCCTCTACCTGGTGCACAGATTGCCGTACCCACCCAACAAGGGTGACAAGGTGCGCTCGTACCACCTGCTGCGCCACTTGCAGCAGAACCACCGCGTTTTTCTGGGCACCTTCATCGACGACCCGGACGATGTGCAGCACCTGCCCGCACTGCGGGCCATGTGTCCAGACCTGCACGTGGAGCACATTCATTCACGTAGCGCCAAGGTCAAAAGCCTCCGCGGTCTCCTGTCGCGGGAAGCGCTCACACTGGCCTACTACCGCAACCCCGGTATGCGGCGCTGGGTGGAGCAGACAACAGCGGGGCACAAGCTGCAGGCCAGCGTGGTGTTTTCCTCGGCCATGGCGCAGTATGCGCAGCCACTGTTGCCGCAGGTGCCCATGCTGGTGGACTTTGTCGACGTGGACTCTGCCAAATGGACCCAGTACGCCCCCGCACACCGCTGGCCCCTTTCCACGCTGTACCGCATGGAGGGAAGGCGCTTGCTCGCCTACGAGCGTGCGATGGCCATGCTGGCGCGTCGCTCGTACTTCGTGACGTCCAATGAGACCGCTTTGTTCTTGTCCCAGGCGCCGGAATGCGAGGGGCGTGTGCAGTCCATGGGCAACGGGGTGGACGCCGATTTTTTCATGCCAGACCCCCGGCGGCCCAACCCCTTTCAGGCCAATGAGCAGGCGGTGGTGTTCACCGGCGCCATGGACTACTGGCCCAACATCGACGGCGTCAGCTGGTTCGTGACCGACGTGCTGCCGCTGTTGCGCACGCGCTGGCCGCAGGCGCGCTTCTACATCGTTGGCCGCAGTCCCTCACCGCAAGTGCAGGCGCTGGCTTGTGGGCATGTGGTTGTCACCGGAACCGTGCCGGACGTGCGGCCCTATTTGCAATACGCCAGTGCGGTGGTGGCGCCGTTGCGGGTTGCGCGTGGCATTCAAAACAAAATTCTGGAAGCCATGGCCATGCAAAGGCCTGTGGTCACGGTCAGCAGCTGTGCGGATGCCATCGGCGCCACCGCGGGGCAGGGGCTGCTGCGCGCAGACTCGCCAGAAGAATTTGTGCAGGCCTTGCAGCCGCTGCTGGAGTCCCCTTACAACGCCGTCGCATTGGGGCACCAGGCCCGCCGCTACGTGGCGCAGGAATGCAGCTGGCAGGCACATCTGAGTGGCATCGACCATTGCCTGGCCGGTATGCGTGCCCAGCATTCCCGCGATGTCGTCGCATGAGAGGCCGAACGTGACTGGCCGCACCCAACTCATTCCCGGCCATTGGCGTCGGCCCCTGGCTGCGCTGGTATTGCTGCATGCAGTCATCCTGATCGCCTACTGGCATTCGGCCTGGGGCATGGCGATGATCTGGGCGCGTTCCGACACCTACGCGCATGGTTTTGTGGTGCCCATCATTTCGCTCTGGCTGGTTTGGCGCCAACGCGCGGTGCTCGCACCCATGGTTCCCCGCCCTGGGCGGTTGGCCTGGTTGCTGATGGCGGGCGCTGCGGCGCTCTGGCTGGCCGGTGATCTGGTGGCCGTGAATGCCGCCACGCAACTGGCGTTGGTAACGCTGATCGTGCTGTCCGTACCTGCAGTGTGCGGTTGGCGCGTCGCCAGAGCACTGGCGTTTCCTTTGGGTTTTCTTTTCTTTGCTGTGCCCATCGGGGATTTCCTGTTGCCACGCCTGATGGAGTGGACCGCCGACTTCACCGTGATGGCCCTGCGTGCGAGCGGAATTCCGGTCTACCGGGAAGGCCTGCAATTCATCGTTCCCTCAGGAGCCTGGTCGGTCGTGGAGGCGTGCAGCGGAATTCGCTATCTGATCGCTTCAGTGACCGTGGGCTGCCTGTTCGCGTACCTCAGCTACCAAGGTACGCGCAAGCGCATGGTGTTCATGGTGGTGGCCATCCTGGTCCCGCTGGTGGCCAATTGGGTGCGCGCCTATCTGATCGTGATGCTGGGGCACCTCTCGGGCAACACCATCGCGACAGGGGTGGATCACCTCGTGTACGGGTGGTTGTTTTTCGGGATCGTGATCGGCGTGATGTTCCTCATCGGGGCGCGCTGGGTGGACCCAGCGCCATCCGCTTCTCAGGCAATGGTTCCCGCTGGCCGGGTTGAAGGAAGCATCCCGAAAGGAACGCCGTGGCTTGCGTTGGTGCTCGCTTTTTCTGTGGTGCTGGCGCCGCATGGCCTGCTGGCCGCAATGGACCTGGGCACACAGGCCAAGCCTGTTCAGCTGGTCGCGCCTGTAGTTGCAGCTCCTTGGCATGCCACGGCGATGCCACCCAGCCACTGGCTGCCGGCTTTTGAACATGCCTCTGACACGCTGGACATGGGCCTGACCGATGGTCAGAACCAGCCGCTGGGACTGCATGTCAGCTATTACCGCCAGCAAGACTACCAGCGCAAGCTCGTCAGTTCAGAGAGTGTGCTGGTGAAGAGCCAGGACCCGGTCTGGGCGCGTGTGGCCAGCGGTTCTGTCAATGCGCGGCTTCAAGGTCGGCCCCTGCGTGTGGCAAGTGCCGTGCTGCGCCAGCATGCGCCTGGCACGGTTGCCGATGCGCAGCGGCTGTTGGCTTGGCGCTTTTACTGGGTCCGCGGCACCTTCACCGCCAGCGACTACGCCGGCAAGATCCAGGGTGCTCTGGGGCGCATCAGCGGATGGGGCGATGACGGGGCCCATATCGTGATCTATACACCCTTGTCGGATGCCAAGGAGTCCGAGATCGACGCTTCTGCACGCCTGCAGTCCTATCTGGACAGCCAGGGCGACGCGCTGGTGGCGGCGCTGGAGCAAACGCGAGGGCGCGACTGACCATGTGCGGCATATCCGGACTTTTCGATACCCAGGGTATGCGCGCCTTCTCGCGCGACCTGATCTCACGGATCAATGACGTCCAGGCCCATCGCGGGCCCGACGAAGACGACGTGCACCTGGAGCCCGGTTTGGCACTGGGCCATCGGCGCCTGTCCGTCATCGACCTGGCCACAGGCAAGCAGCCCTTGTTCAATGAAAGCGGCACCGTGGGCATCGTCTTCAACGGCGAGATCTACAACTACCGTGAACTGATGTCCGAGCTCAAGGCCCTGGGCTACCACTTCAGGACACGCAGCGACACCGAGGTGATCGTGCACGCCTGGCAAGCCTGGGGCGAGGCCTGTCTGCAACGGCTGCGGGGCATGTTCGCCTTTGCCCTGTGGGATCGCACCCGGCAAACCCTGTTTCTTGCGCGCGACCGCATGGGCGTCAAGCCCATGCACTACGCCTGGTTGCCCGACGGCAGTTTCATCTTTGGCTCTGAACTCAAGGTGCTGACCGCACACCCGGGCTTTGTGCGTGCTATCGACCCGCTGGCGGTGGAAGACTATTTCTCGTTCGGCTACGTGCCCGATCCACGCTGCATTTTCCGCAATGCCCACAAGCTGCCAGCGGCCCACTCCCTCACGCTGCGCCGCGGCGACTCTGCCCAGGCCCAGCCGGTGCCCTATTGGGATGTGCGTTTCAGCAATGACAACCCCATCGGCCTGGCCGACGCAGCTGCCGAGCTGCGCGAGCGGGTCAGGGAATCGGTGCGGCTGCGCATGATCGCCGATGTGCCTCTGGGGGCCTTCCTCTCCGGCGGGGTGGACTCCAGTGCCGTGGTGGCCACCATGGCCGGTCTTTCGGACACGCCGGTTCACACCTGCGCCATCGGTTTCGACGATCCGCGCTTCAACGAATCCGCCTTTGCCCAGCAGGTGGCGGACCGTTGCCACACCGACCACAAGCTCGAAGTCGTCAGCAGTGAAGACTTCGATCTCATCGACACGCTGGCAGGGCTCTACGATGAGCCTTTTGCCGACAGCTCGGCCATACCCACTTACCGCGTCTGCCAGATGGCGCGCAAGCACGTCACCGTAGCGCTGTCTGGTGACGGCGGGGACGAGAGTCTGGGCGGCTACCGGCGCTACCGCATGCACCAGGGCGAGGAGGCCGTGCGCAACTGCCTGCCGCACGGCTTGCGCCGTCCGCTGTTTGGCGCGCTGGGCCAGATGTACCCCAAGGCCGACTGGGCGCCGCGCCCGCTGCGCGCCAAGACCACCTTGCAGGCCTTGGCCATGGACACGGTGCAGGCCTACCACCACAGCATGTCGCACCTGCGGGCCGATCAGCGCCAGGCACTGTTTTCGTCCGCATTCCAGCGCAGCCTGGGCGGTTACAGCGCGCTCGACGTGTTCCGCCAATACGCCCTGCAGGCCCAGACCGACGATCCGCTGGCCCTGATCCAGTACCTGGACTACAAAACCTGGCTGGTCGGCGACATCAACACCAAGGTGGACCGTGCCAGCATGGCGCACTCGCTCGAAGTGCGCGAGCCCTTGATGGACCATCCACTCGTCGAATGGCTCGCCACGTTGCCCAGCGACTTGAAGATCCGGAACGGAGAGGGCAAATATGTGTTCAAGAAAGCTTTCGAGCCTTTGCTGCCGCACGACGTCCTGTACCGGCCCAAGATGGGGTTTTCGGTGCCATTGGCCAGCTGGCTGCGCGGCCCGCTGGCGCAACGCATGCAGGAATCGGTGCTGAGCCCGCGCATGCTGGCATCGGGCTACTTCAATGCGGGAACGCTGCAGACCCTCATCAACCAACACCTGGGCGGGCATCACGACCATTCGACGGCCTTGTGGATGCTCATCATGTTTGATGCATTTTTGCGGCAAGCGCTGGCGCCGGTCCGATCCGTCGCGCATGCAGCCACCGCCGACGTGGTCGCGGCATGAGCAGCACGCCGCGCCGCCGGCGCATCGTTCATGTGGTGTACAGCTTCGGCGTGGGGGGGCTGGAAAACGTCATCGTTCAGCTGATCAACCGCCTGCCTGCGGAACGGTTTGAGCACGTGGTGCTGTCACTCACCACCATCGGTGATTTCAAGCGCCGCATCACCCAGCCCGACGTGCGCTTCATCGAGCTGCGCAAGCCACCGGGCCACGCCGTGCCGCTCTATCCTCGCATCTACCGTCTGCTGCGTGAGCTCCAACCCGACGTGGTGCACACCTGCAACCTCGCCGCACTGGAGATCACTCCGCTGGCCTGGCTGGCCCGCGTTCCGCTGCGCATCCACGTTGAGCACGGCTGGGATGCACACGACCCCCAGGGGCACAGCATGCGTTATCAGCGCCTGCGCAGGCTGTACAAACCCTTCGTCAGCCATTACGTGGCGGTGTCGAACGACCTGGATGAATACCTGGCGCGGGCCATCCGCGTGCCCACCCGCCGCCGTTCGCTCATTGCCAATGGGGTGGATACCCAAACGTTTGCACCACCACACCATGGGGCGGCGCAATCCGTGCCCGGCTGCCCCTTTGTCCCTGGTCAACACTGGATAGTGGGCACGGTGGGGCGGTTGCAAACGGTCAAAAACCAGCCCTTGCTGGCCCGCGCTTTCGTGAAACTGCTGGAAATCCACCCGGAAGCCAGATCACGCATGCGCCTGGTGGTGGTGGGGGCGGGGCCATTGCAGGCGGAAGTGGAGGCGGTGCTTGCTGCAGCCCATGTCCAGCATCTGGCGTGGTTGGCTGGCGCACGGGATGATGTGGCCGACATCTTGCGCATGCTGGGCTGTTTTGTGCTGCCTTCCCAGGCCGAAGGAACGTCCTGCACCTTGCAAGAAGCCATGGCCAGCGGTCTGCCTGTGGTAGCGACAGCGGTGGGTGGTACCCCCGATGTGGTGGAAGACGGCGTTACCGGACTGCTTGTTCCTTCTGACGATGCCAACGCCATGGCGAACGCTCTGTGGAGTGTTTACACCAACGCGGCCAGAGCACGCTTATTTGGCCAGGCAGCACGTCGGCAGGCATTGAAAAAATGGGGCATTGATGCGATGGTGCATTCCTACCAGCGACTCTTTTCCGGTCAGCACTTGGGTGAGCCGGTACCCAGCGCTCCGGGTTATTCCGCAGAGTCATGAGAATCCTCTACCACCACCGCACCGCTTCGAAAGATGGACAAGCCGTCCACATCGAAGAAATGATTGAGGCCCTGCGCAGCCAAGGGCACGAAGTGCGCGTGGTGGCGCCGGGGGCGCCCCAGGCCCCTGCGGATGTGCCAGCACAGGGTGTTGGCCGCATGGGTCGCGACATGGATTGGGTGCATCGCCTCAAGGCCTTGCTGCCCAAGGCCGCCTACGAGGGGATGGAACTGGCCTACAACCTGGTGGCCTATCGCAAGCTGATGGCCGCCGCGCGCGAATTTCAGCCGCACTTGATTTACGAGCGGTACAACCTGTTCCTGCTGGCAGGCCTGCTGGTCAAAAAGCGCTTGGGTATTCCGCTGCTGCTGGAGGTGAATTCTCCCCTGGTGCTGGAGCGCTCGCAGCACAGCGGAGGGCTGGCCCTGCGCCGACTTGCGCGCTGGGCCGAGGGCACTGCATGGCGCGGTGCAGATGCCGTGCTGCCTGTCACGCAAGTGCTGGGCGATCATGTGCGTGCATATGGTGTGCCCGGTGATCGCATCCATGTGATACCCAACGGCATCAACCGCGCACACTTCGCCGATGCGCCCACGCCCGATGTGGCCAAGGGCCGCCTGGGCCTGCAGGGCAAGGTGGTGTTGGGCTTCACCGGCTTCGTGCGCGACTGGCATGGCGTGGACCGCATCATCGACTGGATGGCGTCGCCCCAGGCGCCGCAAGAAACGCATTTGCTGGTGGTTGGCGACGGGCCGGTGCGCGCGGAGCTGGAGGCGCAGGCAAAGCGACTGGGTCTGGCCGGGCGTGTGACATTCACCGGTGTGATCCACCGCGAACAGGTGCCCGCCCACGTGGCCGCCTTCGACGTGGCGCTGCAACCTGCCGTCACACCCTACGCCTCACCCCTGAAGCTGATGGAATACCTGGTGCTGGGCAAGGCAGTAGTGGCGCCTGCCACGCCGAATCTGCTGGAAGTGCTGACCGACAACGTCAACGCCCTCATGTTCGAGCCAACCCGGCAGGGCGCGCTGGAGGGCGCACTGACACGGCTGTGCACCGACGCACCGCTGCGGCAGCGCCTGGCGCAAGGTGCCGCGGAGACCATTGACCGGCTGAACCTGACCTGGGGCGGCAACGCACGGCGGGTCACCGCACTGGCGGAGGCTGGCGCATGAAAGTCTTGCTGTTCTCCACCCTCTACCCCAGCGCGGTGCGGCCCATCCATGGCATCTTTGTGGAAACGCGCCTGCGCGAACTGCTCCAGACCGGCGAAGTGCAGGCCAAGGTGGTGGCGCCGGTTCCGTGGTTCCCATTCAAGGCACAGCGCTTTGGTGAGTACGCCCAGTTCGCCGCCACGCCCCGCCAAGACCAGCGCAACGGCGTGGAGGTGCATCACCCGCGCTACCTGCTGCTGCCCAAGGTGGGCATGAACCTCGCGCCTTACGCCATGGCCCTGGGGGCTTTGCCCACCATCCGCCGCCTGCAGCGCCAGGGCTTTGACTTTGACCTCATCGACGCCCACTACTACTACCCCGACGGCGTGGCCGCAGGCCTGCTGGCCCGCTGGCTGGGCAAGCCTTTTGTGGTGACGGCGCGCGGCACCGACCTGAACCTCATTGCGCAATACCCGTTCCCGCGCAAGCGCATCCTGCAAACGGCCGGGCAGGCCAGCGCCTCGATTGGCGTATGCCAGGCGCTGATGGACACCCTGGGCGAACTGGGTGCCGACCGCGCCAAGCTGCACACCCTGCGCAATGGGGTGGACCTGCAGCGCTTCGTGCCCGAAGACCGCACCGAGGCCCGCCAGCGCCTGGGCCTGCCGGTGGATGGGCGCTACCTGCTCTCGGTAGGCCACCTGATCGAGCGAAAAGGCCACCATGTGGCCATCGAGGCCCTGCTTCACCTGCCGGGGGTCACGCTGCTGATTGCTGGCGCTGGCCCGCAAGAGGGTGCGCTGAAGGCCCTGGCCCAGCGCTTGGGCGTGGCCGAGCGTGTGCACTGGGCCGGCGTGGTGCCGCAAACCGAGCTGAAATGGTGGTACAGCGCGGCCGATGCGCTGGCGCTGTGCAGCAGCCGCGAGGGCTGGGCCAATGTGCTGCTGGAGGCCATGGCCTGCGGCACGCCGGTAATCGCCACCAACATCTGGGGCACGCCCGAGGTGGTGGGCAAGCCGGCGGCCGGCGTACTCATGGCCCGTCGCGATGCCCCGGCGCTGGCCGCAGCCTGGATGCAACTGCACACCCAGCCGCCCACGCGGGTAGAAACCCGCGCCCACGCCCAGACTTTCTCGTGGGACGCTACCACGCAGGGCCAATTGCAGCTTTTCCGACGGGTGGTCGATGCAGCGGTCTGAAATGCCATCCATCAACACCCAAGAACGCTTGCTGGCGTGGGCGCTGGTGCTGGTGTGCGTCGCGCTGCTGTTCGCGCAGGCACCTCACGGCGGCGACTTTTATTGGAGCGATTCGCCGCGCCACGCCCTCAACGGCGTGTTCGTCATGGACCTTGCCAAAGCCATGCCCTTCGACGACCCGGCGGGCTATGCCTATCGCTATTACGCCCAGTATCCGGCGCTCACCATTCTTTTCTACCCCCCGCTGTTCTATGCCATCAGTGCGCCGTTCTATGCAGTGCTCGGGGTGTCGCACGAAACGGCACTGCTGGTGGTGGCACTGCACTATCTGGCGCTCGGCCTGGGCTGCTGGCGCCTGGCGCGGTTCTGGCTGCCTGCGGCCCCATCGCTGGCGTTCGCTGCGCTCGTGCTCTGGCTGCCCGAGGTGGCCTTCTGGGGCCGGCAGGTGATGCTGGAGGTGCCCGCCTTCGCCTTTCTGGTGTGGAGCACCGTGGCCGTGGTGGCCTACCTGCGTGGCGCACCGCCCAGGTGGCTGTACCTTGGGGCTGCGCTGCTGGTGCTGGGCATGTACACCAAGATCAGTGTGGCCTACATGGGCGTGGTCTACGCTGCGCTCATCGCGCAGCGCGACGGTTGGGCCATGCTGCGCAACCGTCATCACTGGTGGGTGGCCGCCCTGGCATTGGTGGGCTTGCTGCCCCTGGCCGTGCTCACCCTCAAGTTTGGCCAGGCAAATCTGCAGTCAGTCACCGGCGTGGCCGATGCCGTGGCCTCGCGTACCAGTTGGCAAGGCTGGGTGTGGTATCTGCAGCAGATCCCATCGCAGGCAGGGTGGCCGCTGACGGCGCTGGGCCTGGCCGGCGCCGTCATGGCCGCATGGCGGCGCATGCCCGGCCTGGGATTCTGGTGGTTGGGTTTCGGGGTAGGGTACCTGTTTTTCTCGTCCATCGACCTGAAGGAAGCCCGCCACAGTGTTTTCCTGCTGCCCTCGGTGACCTTTTTTGCCGTGCTCCTGCTGCACACGCTGGTGCCACCCCGTGTGGGCCATGGGGCGGTGGCCGCATTGGCCGTGCTGGTATTGGCCACCGCCGGCCTGACCGTGTGGACGCGCCCCGTTTTCTATGTGCAGGGCTACGCCCGGGCAGCCGCCGAGGTGGCCCGGCTTGCTCCGCGAGACAGCACGGTCATGTTCTCAGGCTATCGCGACGGCTCGTTTGTATTCAACATGCGCGCACTGGAGGGCCGGCGCGACCTGCACGTCATGCGGGCCGACAAGCTGCTGCTGGGCGTGGCCGTGCGGCGGGAACTGGGCGTGGAGCAAAAGGGCCTCACGGAGGGCGAGATCGCCGATGCCCTCAACGCCAACGGCGTGCACTACGTGGTGATGCAGCCCGGCTTCTGGGCCGACCTGGAAGCCATGCAGCGCTTTGAGCGCGTGATGTCCAGCGACCAGTTTGAAGAGGTGGCCAGGATATCCACTCCGGCCAACCACAAGGCGCACGAGACAGAGTTGGTGATCTACCGGAACAAGGGGGCGGTGACGCCCCGCCGGCGGGGCATCGACATCGAACTGAAGATCATCAACCGGCGCATATCGGCCGACTGAGCGCAATATTGGGAGACTGTTCGTGGAAGCATTTATTCTGTTGATAGACATGGGCGTCATGCTGTATCTGTGCTGGCGCCTGTTCAAGTGCGAGGACAAGGCCGACACCGACCTGGGTTTTTTGCGATTTGACCAGCACGACGGGCAGCGCTGAGCTACCCAATGCCCTCCATGGTGACGACACATGCGTGATCTGGCTTTTGCCCTGATGTTGCTGGCCGCGCTGCCGCTGGCGCTGGCGCGTCCGTTCAATGCCTACCTGCTTTGGGGGTGGACGGGCTTGCTCGCGCCCACCACTTACTTTTACGGCTGGATGGCGGGCAACCGGGTCAATTTTGTGTGTGCTGTGCTGACTCTGGTGTTGCTGGCGCTTGGGCGGGTGCCCTGGCGCGACTACCAGTTCAACAAGGTGATGTGGCTCTACTTGTGGCTGGCGGCCCATGCCACTCTGGCCTTTTTACTAGCCTACGCTGGCAATCCCTATAACGACCAGTACTTTGAGTTCCTCATCAAGGGCTTGCTGTTCTGCCTGGTCATGCCATTCTTCGTGCGTGAACGCGTGCATTTCCACGCCATCCTCATCGTCATTGCCTTGGGCCTGGGGGTTCACGGCGTGCTCAATGGCCTGAAAACGGTAGCGTCGGGCGGTGCGCACAACATGCTGGGTCCCGCAGGGACCATGCTGGCAGACCGCAACCATCTGTCCACCGCGCTCGCGCTGGTGTTGCCGTTTCTTTTTTACCTGCAGAGCTACACCGTCAATCGTCTCATCCGTCTGGGCTATCTGGGCGCATTCTGCGTGGTGGTGCTCGCCATTCTGGGCGGCGGGTCGCGCGCCGGCTTCATTGCGGTCTCGGTCGTAGGGTTGTGGCTCATCCTCACTTCCCGGCGCAAGGGCATGGCGCTGGTGCTGGTGGTGGGCGCTGTGCTGGCTTTCCTGGCATTTGCACCCGAAGACATCACCAGCCGCCTGTCCTCCATCAAAGAGGCTGACGAAGACAGCTCGTTCATGGGCCGCGTGATCGCCTGGAAGATCAGTTCTGCCATTGCCTTGGAGAACCCGGTTTTTGGTGGCGGGTTTCATGCCGTCCAAGTCCAGGCGATCTGGGACCAATTCAAAATGTCCCCGGGCTTGCTCGGTTTTCTGAACCTGCCCGTTCCGGAGTTTTCCGCCAAGGCGGCCCACAGCATCTACTTTGAGGTAATGGGCGACATCGGCCTGGTGGGTTTGGGGCTCTTCCTGTTCATTTTGTTGCGTGCGTTCTGGAGCCGGCAGGTCATCAAACGGATGACGATCCAGCTTGGCGCACCGTACCAATGGGCGCGAGACATGGCCGATATGCTCATGCTGGCGGTGTTGGCCTACATGGTGGGCGGAGCCTCTGTCAGCCTGGGCTACCTGGAGGTTATCTACATGGTCGTGATGCTCATGGAACTGCTGCGCGTGCACGTGGCACGTGCACTGGCGGCGGTTGCGCGCGAGTCAAAAACTCTTGGCTCAAGGGGGAGCGCGTGATCTCCCGACTTGTCCTGCAATCCTTGTCCAAAGACAAGCTATCGGTCTTCCTGTTTCACAAGGTGCCGCAACAATGCGACCCGCTGGTGCCGGCCGATGTAAACATGGCGCGGTTTGAGCAGCTACTGGACCAGACCTTTTCCAAACTGAACGTCCTGCCGCTGGAAGAAGCCATTGCCCGTCTTGTGGCGGGCACCTTGCCGCGCCGTGCCGCCTGCATCACTTTTGACGACGGCTACCCCGACTGGCTGGCGGGCGTTGCCCCGGCCCTGCGGCGGCGCAACCTGCACGCCACCTTCTTCATCACCTCGGGCCAGTTGGATGGCGTACCGCTGTGGCACGAGCGCATCCTGGCGGCGGTGCGCCGCCTGCCCGGGCCCATGCTGGACATGGGCATTCCCTTCCTGCCGACGCAACCGGTGGCCACCACGGCCGACCGCCAGCGCCAGGTGCAGCGTCTGGAGCAAGAACTGAAGTACCTTACGCTCTATCGCCGCGAACAGATACTGCAGCAACTGGAGGCCATGGCTGGCGTACAGGCCACCACGGTGCCTGTGTTGACCGAGGTGCAACTGCGCGACCTGCACAGCCAGGGCTTTGGCATTGGCGCGCATACCGCGCTGCATCCCATCCTGGACTATTGCAACGCGGAGGAGGTTGAGCGCGAAATTGGTGGCACCCGCGAGCGCCTTCAGGCCATCGTGCGCGGGCCGGTGAATGGTTTCGCCTATCCCAATGGCCGGCCCTATGCAGACTTCTCGCGCCTGCATGTGGACGCGGTGAAGCGCGCCGGCTACCGCTATGCCGTCACCACCCACTGGGGCGTGGCCGACGCCAGCACCTCGCCCTACCAGATTCCCCGTTTCACTCCTTGGGCAGAGCGCGATTGGCATGTGACCTTTCAACTGGTGCGCAACCTGATGACAGAGCCGATGCAGGTGCCGGAGGTGGCCACATGAGCATTGCCAGCACCATCAAAGACACGGTTCGCACCGTGCTGTACCGCTCGGGCCTGCTGGGCGCATGGCATCGGCACCGCAACCAGCACGCGCTCACGGTGCTGATGTTTCACCGGGTGTTGCCGGCCGGCTCGCACGCCTTGGCGCAATCCGAGCGTGAATTCGCCTTCAGCCTGGAAGGCTTCGGGCGTACGCTCGACTTCGTGGCCCGCCACTACAACGTGGTCAGCCTGGCCCAGGTGAAGGCGGCCATCGACGGCCAGGGGCAACTGCCCACCTGCCCGCTGCTGATCACCTTCGACGATGGCTGGCGCGACACCATTGAGTTCGCCATGCCCGAGTTGAAGAAGCGCGGCTTGCCGGCGCTCCTGTTCCTGGCCACCGAGGTGCTGGAACTGGAGCAGCCGCGCTGGTGGCAAGACGCTGCAGTGGCCGCGCTGGCCAACCCGCAAACTGCGCCCAAGCTGCTGCAGGCGTTGGGCATGCCGGCAGATGCTGCCACCCAGCCGGGTTACAGCCAGCGGGTGGCCGCCCAGCTGGCGGGCATGCCCGAGGCGCAGCGCCGCCAGGTGATCCAGCAGGCAGACCCCACCGTGCTGCACGCCATCGCCGAGCGTCAGATGGTGAACGCCGACGACCTTCGCCAGTGGACCGACAACGGTTTTGACCTTGGTGGCCACGGCCATTCGCATTCGCCCATTGCGTACGCCGCCAACCCGCGCAACGAGATCACCGAATGCCGGAGCCACCTGCGCGCCCTGGGCTTGGAAGACCTCTCGCTGTCGTACCCGCACGGCGTGAAGAACGACGCTTCTCGCGAGTTGTTGAAAGAGGCTGGTTTTGAGGTGGTGTTCGACAGCAAACCCTGCTTGGCCAAGGTGGCCAACCTGCCGCAACTGCGCTTCGATGTGCCCCGCATCCACTTGCCTGAGAACGCATGGACGACCCGCAATGGGCGCATCGACCCCGCCCGCTTGGCCCTGTACCTCTTTCCCAGAGCTGTGATCTAGTATGGGGTTGCTGGTATCTCGCAAGCGCTTCGACCAGTTGGGTGAGCGCGAATTGACAGCATGGCTGAGGCTGTTCCCTGTGGACGCTCTGTCGGCCAACTTGTTTATGAACCCCGAGTTCTGCCGCGCGGCCCACCAGACCCTGGGCCCGGTGGAGGTGGTAGTGATGGAAGACAGTGGGCGCATCGTGGGCGTGGTGCCATTGCACCGCGCCAATGGGTGGCGCGGCCTTCTGCGGGGCTACACCCAGGTGGCGCAAGAAGTCTCCGACGGCTTCTGCTTTCCAGTAGAAGACGCCTACTTGGGACGGGTGGCGCACGCGCTGGCGCGGGCTGGCGTTTGGTCGGTTTTTTTTACCCATGTCGGCACGGGCAGAACCATTCGCCACTGCGAGTCCGGTGCGGTGACGAAGACCTACCTCGTGCGCCACCAGCCCGGCGACCAAGACCTGTGGAGCGCACTCAAGGAGCGAAGCCGCCGCTTCTGGAGCGACACGGAGCGCTGTGCCCGCCGCTTGAACGAGCTGCCCGGGGCCTATCAGTTCCACTGGCAGAGCCCGAACCCCGCGCGCGACTTGGACACCCTAATCCGCTTGAAGCTCGACCAGTACGCCCGCACCGGCAAGGAAGGGGCCGCGCTCTACCAGGCCGACCACCAGGCCTTTCTGAAGGCGCTGGTCTCAGGCCAGAGCGACGGTTTCTCGGCACCCCTGAGTGTGCTGTACTGCGGCGACGTACTCATCGCCGCCCACCTGGGGCTGCTGGGGGGCGGGCGGCTGCACTACTGGTTCCCGGTGTACGAGCCCGGGCACGCCAAGTACTCGCCCGGCAAGGTGCTGCTGGCCGAGATCATGAAGCGCAGCGAACAGCTGGGCATTCAAGTGATCGACTTCGGCGAAGGCCATGCCGATTACAAAGAGACCGCGGCTAGCGAGACACACGAGCTGGCCAAGGTCGTGATGGCGTGGGGCGCGCGAGGTGCTGCGTCCATGCTGCCGCTGCGGTGGGAATGGCGCTTCTCTGGATGAAACTCCCGAGAGCCGGCGTTTGATGCAAGCTAGCCGGCTCAAGCTGCGTGTGCGGCCTGCATCCTGCGCGACACTCCCAGCTTGAACTCGAACTCAATGCACTCTCGCGATGGCAGGAGTCTCCATAGAGACTGCATTTGAGATTGCATCTCTATACCCAGTCTCAAGCTGCTTGATCTTTTTATCAAGCTTCTGCCTTTGGGTGGGCAGGTTGTTGATGATCTTGTCAATCAGACTATGGAGATTCGAATAGTCCAGCGACTGGTTGTAAACGCAGAACTCTTCTCTTTCCAAAAGCTTGAAAAATCCAAAGTGCTTGGCGTCGTATGCCAGGGCGATCGTTGGAATGCGCTGCGAGCTTGCCATGATGCACGAATGCAGCATGCCGCCGATGTGCAAATCCAGATCATGGTAGTGCCTCAAGAGTGTTTGAGTGTCGCCTTCCCTCAATGTGACATCAAGGCCATAGTCCCGCATCACCTCATAAACCAGCCTTTCGGAATCGTAATGAAGGAAGTACTCGAACCTGGCCTTTTTTGATTTCTGAATTTTTCTCAGAAATTCTACGAAGGACTTGATGTTGTCTCGAATCCATTCTGTTGGCTCTGTGCCGTGAAATGGAATGCTGAGGCCAATCCTAGGGCCTGAGTCAGGTTTTTTGTCATTGTGCTCACTGCCTTGTTCGGATAGAAACAGTGCAGGGTCCCCAATGATCGAGGCGGGGTGGTTGCCCAGTTGCTGAATGATTTTTTGTGAATACTCATCCCTGACGGTAATGGACGAGCATAGCTGAAAAATTTTTTCCAGAACATCGCGAGAATCTGGTGCCAAATGGGTTGCTTTCGATCGGTCCCAGTCGAGTAGCACATTTACTCCGATTCCGATAAGGGCAACGCGGCATTGAGACTTTGCAAAAGCGTGATAATCGGAAAAAATCCGAACATGCAGGTTGCCAGTCTTGTCGGGGTGGATGTAACCGCTCCCCGCCACGATCACAGTGTCCAGATCGGTCAGGCCAACTTCAGACAGCTCGCCCCAGTTTGCACGAACGGCAGGCAGAGTGCATCCAATTTTTTTCAGAGTTTCTTGAACTGAATCTGCAATTGCAAGATCGCCTCTGTTGTAAGTCCATCGCCTCTCATAGTTCTTGTAATCAATTCTTTGATGGAAATTTAGTTTTATCGCAAATCGGTCGATGGCGCGATGAATCAGTTGTTTAATTTTATCCAGTGCTCTTGGGCTGTCGGATGGCGGACGTGAAACGGCGCCGTAAATAATAACCCGAGAGGGTGAGACGTTTTTCATCTGAGCGTCGCAGTACGATAAATTGAGTTCAATCGAATCGATTTGTTTGAGAGAGGGGTTCTAGATGTGCGATGAGTTTTGTTGTAACCATCGATTCGATTGCGCTAGGGCCGCTGTGCCAAAACCCTGGGCCCAAGGGTAATTCCCATGTGCATGGGAGTAGCTGCCAAGTGCTGGAGCTTCGCCTGTTGCATGTTGAATCAATCCGTTTTTCCCAATGGATTTTAGAAGCGCCAGCCTTGCTGATTGTATTGAATTTTTTAGTGATTTGAGTTGAATTTGGTCCAGGTCTTCAGTGCTTTTGTTCTCGGAGGTCAGGGCGAGTAAAATCATGCCTGTTGCTGAGGAGTCGGGTCTGGATTTGATTAGGGTAAATTCGCTCCAGTGTCCGTCTGTGCGTTGGATTTTTATCAGTGTTTGTAAAATTCGGCGCTTCCAGTCGGACATCTGATTTGCGAAATCTGTATCCGGCCTCATGCACTTTTGGGCGGCAGCCATTGCCAGCATATACCATCCGACACCTCGGCCCCAGCCTAGGTTACCCAGTTTTTTGGGGCCGCCGGCATAATAGCCATGGAATGGCAATCCAGTTTCTGAGTCCATATTGTTTCCCCAGTAAATTTGCAATTGCTCCCTCAGGATCTCGCCTGCTTCATCGATGCCAAGCGACTTGGCGCAGGCTCCCAAAAATGGACAGATCATGCCAAGGGTATCAACGAGAATTTCGTCTCTGGTTGGTAGATAAAGGAAGGCTCCATTCGGAGCTCGCTTCATCTTTTTAACCTGATTTAGGGCATTTGTCGTTGCATTTAGGTAGCGCTCGTCCCCAGTCAGCTCCCATAGTCTCACAACATGGGTGCACATCAAAAATTTGAACGCGGTATTCAGGGGGTACTTCCATGCCCCTGTACTATCCAGTTGCTTGTCGATCGCCTTTTTTAGAATTTCCAGTTGTTCAGCCTTCTCTGTCGTGTCAATTAAGAGTGGCCAGAGAGACGCAGCGAGATACCAGTTCTCATGAGGCGGAACAATAGATAATATGTAGGTTAGTCGCCATTTGATGGAGTCTAGAATGGTTTCTTTGATTGATGTAATTGTTGCTTTTTTGTCATAAGGGTTGTCGGCTGCTGAGTCCGCAATTTTGCGAAGCCTCTCATGAGTGATTTGAGAGTCATCGCTTTGGTTTTTATTTTGGAATCCGGGGGGGCGGGTGTTCATTTTTTGTGCTATTTATTTTGCTGGGCAGGCTGTTGTTGATCTTTGTGCCCGGTCAATGTTTTGACAATGATTAAGGAGCAGCATAGAATTGCATAGATTAAGCTCCTTGTCTTTTTGTGGCCATGTGACAGAGATTGGATGAAACTCTTTTGGGCTACAAACTTGTTCCCGCCCCAATAGTGGGAATATCCATGCATGAAGTTTGCCTCTCCTAAACGTCGATTGAGTTCGGATGAGGTGATCTCATCTCCTGCGCGTGAATTAATATTCCATCGAAGCGTCGCAACTTTTATTAGATTGGCTAGATGATTCTCATCTGATAGTTTGTGCATCGCACTTGCACCGTGAATTCGGTAGAGTGCGATGGATCCGTTCAGTGAGTGCATTTCTGCTATGCGAGATGATTTAAGCCAAAAATCGTAATCTTCGCCTTGGCGCATCGATTCGTTGAAGCCCCCAATAGCTTGATGCACAGTTCGGCGAATGACTGCCGTGTTCATTCCCACCAATAGCCCCTTGAGCAATCTTGCATAGAGCCAACCAGAGCGCTCAGCATCCGACTCGGTGAGATCACTGACATTTATCGTCAACGAACTGGCCGGCGCAAATCCGCCACCAGGCAAAGCATGCCAGCGGATGAACTTGCCAAACACCACCCCCACATCGGGGTGCGCATCAAAGTAGCGCACCTGCGCCTCCAGCTTGCCGGGGAACCACACGTCATCGGCATCGAGAAAGGCAATGAATTCCCCGCGCGATTGCGCCATGCCCACGTTGCGAGCCCGTGAGACGCCGGTTCCCGTAAGGTGGATCACCCGCACCCGTTCGTCTTGCAGTGCGTACCGGTCGTAGTCGTCGTCCGTGGAGCCGTCGTCAATGAGCAGCAGTTCCAGGTCGGTGAACGACTGCTGCAGCACGCTGTCTAGGGCTTCCTGTATGTAGTCTTTGCCGTTGCGCACGGGGATGACGACGGAGACTCGGGGCTGGTTCATTGTGGTGTAGTGGTGGTGCACCATCTTGTCAGGCGATGCACAAGTTTGTGTGACCGATCAACAGCCCGGCTCTGCTGCTGAAGTTTGTGGGCCGTAATACGTGTTCATCAGACCGAGAGCTCACGTGTTGCCTCGCGCGCGCTGCAGCACCGCGTGTTGCAGCCGCTTCAATTCGTCTGCCATCGGGAGAGCCAGCAGGAAGCAGCCGGCCAGGAAAGAAACCAAGGCGCCCGTACCCACGGTCGCGATGGCCGCCCAAGCCGGCGTGTTCACGGGCAATGCCTCGCGGATGCCGAAGCACACCGCACCCACCAGCGCAGTCTGCACCAGCAGCGGTAGGGTGCTTTTGGCCCAATCGGTCCACGGCAGGCTCAGGTGACGCTGGTGAATCCACAACTGATAAGGCAGACTCAGCAGTTGGCCCAAAGCCATGGCCAGCGCAAAGGTGTTGAGTGTGCCATCCATCAGCCACAGCGCACACGCGACCTTGGCCACCACCAGCAAGGCAGTGGGGCCAATAGCGGCATAGGGCTTGCCCACACCTGTGAGTGCTGGCGCGCTCAGCGTGAACAGGCTGCTCACTGCGTAGGCAAGGCACAGCCAGGGGATGGCGGGCACGGCGTCCAGCCAGGCCTTGCCGTACAGGAAGCTCACGATGTCATGTGCTAGCACCGCAATGGCGGCCAAGGCGGGCAGCATCAGGGCATTGATTAGAGAGGTGGCCCGCAAGTACTCATGTGCCACAGGCCCATTGGCGTGGTGAACCCTGGCCATGTAGGGCAGGGCGAAGTAGTTCACGGTGGGCAGCAGGGCCGTGCTCACCATGTTCACCGTGGAGTTGGCGCGGCTGAACAGGCCTACATCGGCGGGCGTCATCTTACGGCCCAGCAGAATGTCAGGCAGGGCGCTATCCGCAGCTTTGAGCAGGGCGGTAAGCAGACTACCTACTCCAAAGTGCACGATCCCTTTACTCTGATCAAAGGCCGGCAGCCAGGGCAGCGGCCTGCCCAGGGCCCACCGGGCCATGGCGCCGGTGGCGATGATGTTGATCAGGTTGGCCCAGGCCATAGTCATGGGGCCGAATCCTTTGAGCGCGAGCACTACAGAGGCGATGAAGAAGACGACGGTGCTGGCTGCTGTCACCCGAGCCGACTTTTCCACTGCCATCTCGCGCGACAGGAGAGCCATCGGAATGGCCCCGAACGGAATGAACACGAAACCGATGGCGAGCACCTGAACCACTGGCTCAACCCGCCCCTCGCGGAAAAATTCGGCCCAGTAAGGAGCGCTCAAGTACATCGCCCCTGCCACGCTCCATGAGGTGGCCAGCAAAACCCCAAGCGCGTTGCGCAGGCTGCCGTGGGTGAGTTCCTTTTCGCGCTTGATGAAAGCTGTAACGCCAAAGTCTCGGAACACGTGGGCCACCGCCATGAGTACCGCGCTCATGGAAAAGATACCAATGTCCTGCGGGCTGAGTAGGCGGGCCAGCACGATGGTCAGCACAAAGTTGGCCACCAGAGCCAAGTTGCTGACGAGAAACTGCAGGGCGACTTTTTGGCGGACCGAGGACACGAATGAGATTCCATAGTTGGGAACACATCCCGTCGTGCGACTGACGCGGAGAGGACCTTCGCCTGTGCGCCACCTGCTCGGACGGGATGGGCACGGCAGATGCTACAGGCTTAGGTCTGAGGTATGCGTGTTTTCACACTTTTTAGAATAGTCCACCATCAAATTTTGCACAATTTGATAATTTCATATCTACTTTTATCTGTTGGAGGTTTCGGCAGCGGGGGGCAGAAGCTCCTGATCCAACGGCCGTCCCAGCGGTGAACCCGTCCGGTGCGCTCTGCCACGGCTCAGCTGGGGAGGATGTGCCGTCGTGTACTCGCCTCTCGTTCTTGCGGCCACCGATGTGAATGCGATCGCGCTCTTTAAAGTGAATTGAGAGAGTGATGTCTGGGTCTCTGTTAATCCGTTTACGGCAACCGTGATTTTTAACGTGTTGATAGGGAGATATAGGTGGGGAGTAGAAGATTTTTTGTGATCTGGTTGGCCTTGTTGGTAATGGCAAGTTTTCCCGTGTTGTCGGTTCTGCAGCCACCGCTGGCGGATTACCCAAACCATTTGGCCCGTGTCTATATCTGGATGTCATCTGCTTCGGCGCAGGCTGTTCCACATGTGCAGCCTGTTTGGGCACTTCAACCCAATATGGCGTTCGAGTTGATCGTGGGTCCTTTGTCTCAAATCGTGTCGTTAGAGAATGCAGGGCGCACTTTTGTTGTATTGACCATTGCATCTTTGACGCTTGGTCCTGCCATTCTGGGGCGCGTACTTTGGGGACGGTACACGCTCTGGAGCTTTCTGCCGTTTCTTTTTGTTTATAACCGGCTCTTTTTCTGGGGGTTCCTTGGCTATCTATTTTCCTTGGGCATGGGTTTCGTCCTCAGTTCCTTCTGGTTGAAAAAGGTCGACCAGGGGCAAAGAATCTCTTGGTATGCGATGGCCTGTGCGCTGGCCACGTTGATGCTGGGCTTGCACCTTTACGCGTTTGCGGTTTTCTGCATCGTGATCACCGTGCTCACATTTCGCACGGTTGATAGTTTGCTCTTGCTGTCCAAGCAGTGGATTCTCGAATGCGCCTACCGCCTCAGCCCAGTATTGGTCGCGCTGGGTGTTTTTGCGTTGGGGGCGCCAGTGTTTGAGAGCAACCACTCGGTGGCCTGGGGGCCTTGGATGAGCAAGGTCTCGGCTGTTGTGGGGCTTCTGGTCGGGCCCAATGTCCGTACCGATCTGCTGTTGGCAGTGGTGACTGTGTTAATGCTGGTCGGGGCGTTCTGGCTTCGCCTGTGTCGTCTGTCTGGCGACAGGTACCTGTTGCTGGGCTTGGCGATCTTGCTGTTGCTGCACTTGGTGATGCCCACCCAGTTGTTCTCCAGCTATGGTGCTGATCAACGCCTGCCGATTGCCATCGCCCTGTTTGTCTCCGTGTTGGTTCTTCCGGGCGAGCGCGGCGCCGGGCGATGGCAGCCGTGGGGCTTGGTCGGGCTGCTTCTGTTGGTGGCCGTGCGCGTGCTGCTGGTGCGCCAGGATTGGTTGGGTTATGAGCCCATTCACAAGGAATTGATGCGCTCGTACCAGGAGCTGCCAAGGCAATCGTCTGTCGTGGCGGTGGTGGGCACCAGCAGCCCGCTCGGGCTGCCACGTATTCCACTGACGGAGCACGCTGGGTACGCCGTTATCTCCCGTGGCGTTTTCTGGCCCGGTCTTTTTGCCTACCCCATTCACGGAGCACAGACCATTGCCTTCCAGGACAGGTCACTCGTGTCGCCCAGCATCGCGCAACTGCAGAAAATCCCCCTGGCCGATCTTGATGACGTGGTCGCCGGTCGGCGCGATTACCCCGATTTCGACCTTCGGCACATCTCGCCTTGTTACCGATTCATCGTAGTCATGCGCGAGGACGGCCGGGCCGGGAATCTGCCCACCCACAGTGTCTTGGGCGATCTTCGTTTCCGGGGTGTCTATTCGGCGATCTACGAGAGGTCAACGCACGAGCCTTGTGACTAGACCACCCCGTGGCGGATCGGGGTTTCGGCCTGCGCCAGGTGCGTCGGCCTGAGGTTCGGCCTTGCGCCACTTGGGCGGGGGATGGCAAGAAACAATTCAGCCGCCCAGGCCTTGCGGCCGAGTGCGGCTGAAAGCAGGGGTGGCCATTGCCACCCCCAGGGCTTACGCTTGGTTAACGGGGCACGATCGCGAAGGTCGGATCGGTGGCGAAGTCTTGATCCATCGCCTGAGTCAAGCTGCGCCACTTCGTGTAGGTGGCGGAGGCGTTGGTTACCCCGGCGTTGGCAGCCGATGCCATCATGGCTCGCGCACCGGCCGCGTAACCCCCTGCCCAATTGGGGTATCCGTCGATGGTCGTCACCGAGCTGCACACTTCGCCTGGATAGTTCGCTTGGTAAAGATCGCGCCAAGTGGTGTAGGGCGCGCTCTGCGCGTTGACGATCGTCCAGTAGTAGCCCGCAGCACGTGCGGTGCAGAACCCGTCCGCTTCACTGTTGAAGCGTCCGATGTTGAACTTGCTTGCCCAGTCGAGCACCAGCTTGGCATTCGGCTCGGCGTTTTCTGCCAGTTGGGCGAAAACCATTCCGAAGAAGTCGCTTTGCCATGGCCCAACAAGATGGGGCTCATCGGGCTTGGGCAGCGCGTTCAGCGGATAAAGCGAGGCGGCGCTGGGGTTCAGCGGGTATTGCTTGGCGTACCAATCAAGGTTGATGCCCAAGCGTCCGCTGAAGTAGCTTTTACGTGGGTGGTTATCGGGCAGAGACCGGACCGTTTCGCCCAGGGCGCGCATGGCCCAGGCTTGACCACGAATCTGGTTGTCTTTGGCCAGACCTTGTCCGCCCCCGCGGTAAGTCGGGTTGGGTACGGCGGCGTTCCAGGCCGTCCAAAACATCATCTCGTCCAAGTAGAAGGCGTCGCCCGTGATGAGATAGGGCACATAGGCAAAGGAGGCCTGGTGTGCGATGTCCGGGGTCCAGATAGTCGTGCCGTTGACCACAGTGGGCAGGACCGGAGTCGACCACTCAGGTGTGATAGATACGTTTGGATAGCGGTCGAGGTCAAGCGGGTAGCCTGTGTCTTCGTCGCGGTAGTGCACCGGCACAGACGCGGCCGAGTCTGCGACGGACATCATGGTTTCGCGTGCCCGATCGTCTTGACTGACCAGATAGTTGGCAGTCCATCTGGGGTAGGGGCCGATGTCGCTACGGCTCCCTGTCATTGGGAAGTACTTCTCAAGCAGACCATTGCCCATGGGGCCCAGTGCGGCTTGATCGGTGCGGGCCTGGGTCAGCGTCGCATAGTCCTTGGCCAAGGTGGTTTCGGCAATCTTGACGTTCAAGTCGTAATTCCACACCGCCTTACTCGCCATGAAGTAAGGCATGTTGTGGCGCACCCGTGCCTGCGGCTCGGCCAAGGCGCCCGTCCACAGCACCTTGTGCCAGCGGGCGTGGTGGTAGTGGGTGAACTTGGGCTGGGTGTAGATCGTGCTGCCGTTGCGCTTCACGGCAAACGAATAGGTGATGTTGCCGGGGTTGGCCGTCCAGGTGCGGGTGTTTTCCATCACCACGTCGGTTCGGATCCGCTGGCCGTTGTCCACCAGGCGAGTGTGCAGGCGGGCCGTCAGGTGCGGGTGCTGGGTGCCGCTGGCTTTGTCTTTGAACGGCAGAGCCACGGTGTATTCGCTGGCCACGGCGCCAGCCAGGCGGCGGCCCGTGTTGCTGGCAATCTGGTTCACCAGCTGGGTCTGGGGCTGCGCGATGAGGGTGGCGGTGACGTTGCCGTTGGCATCAAACACCTGGGCTTCGAGTTCCAGGTTCCAGTCAGGGGATGCGGGCACGTTGGGAGTGCTGCTGGTCTTGGCGCCTGGAAAGATATTGATGATGCGTGCTTCGCCCGGCTGGACGTTGCTCAACTGCGCGCTGAGCACGGCAAAACGGGCGGAGCCGTCGCGGTGCGAAGAGATCTCGTCGGCCTGCAGGGGGATGGTAGCGCCGCCCACCTGGGCAACAAGCCCTTGCGTGGTGTGCAGCCAATCGCCCGCCTTGAACGGTTGACCAAAGGTAACTGGCAGGCTGGCCTGCGCCTGTGAACTGGTGGATGCTACCTCGATACAGGTGATTGCACCGGCTGCGCAGCTAAATGGGGCCGTGGCAATCGGGGCTGTAGTGGTAGTGGTACTTGTACTTGTACTTGTACTCGTGTCGGTTGTTGTGGTTTTGTCTTGGCCCGGAGGGGTGGTGCGCTGTCGCTGGAGCTCAATTGCGGTGTCGGTCGCGGGCATTTGCGCAGACTGCATTTCGAGTGCTGCGCTGTCGCCACCGCCACCGCAGGCTGACAAGGTGGCTAATAGAAGCAGGCCTGTAAGTCTGTTGCGACAATTGTTTCTTATTGTGTCTTTCTGGAAAAGTGGAGTGCTCATGTATTTCGGGCCATTCGATGGAGGGGGTTGCTGATATGTGCTGGCAAACGGCTTGCGCCGCTGCCGGGGAGGGCCATGAAACCAGGCCCTCCCTAAGCGCATAGGGGGCGAAATCTGCGCAACAAGCGTTTGCTTGCCGGTATGGACTACGGGCGCAGACCGTGCGGGTCTGCGACCGATAAGGAATTGTCGGAGAGGGGGGGGCGAAAGAGGAAACTGGATGTCACAGCTTGCAGCCAGGTTTGGTGGCGGTGTGGATTGGTCTGTTGGCCGGCTCGGATAGTCCGCAGATTCGCTCCAGTCATGCTTAAAAATTGAGCAAAACCCATAGCGAAAAACCTAGATTGAGTGTGCGATCGCCAGCACTTTTCCGCTGTCTCAGCAAGGTGTTGGCAGCCACGGCGGCGTTGGCAGCAGAGAGGGCATGTTGGCTCGCAGCAGCAGCCCTGCATTGCTCCATGCAACAGAAACATCTTCAAGCATTTTTGCGTGAACCGGAACAAGAAACATGCGCTTTGGGCCTCATTTCAGCGCAATGCCAACGGCACAGGGCTCGGGCGGCGGGTTGCACTGTGCTTGCATCATCTGTTGTTTGCTATCAATTGAGTAGCTGTAAACTCTTTGTTTTAAAGAGCTTCTGGCTATTTCCATACCACTTTGGTAGTGGCGGGTAAAAAGAGTGTGGTGCTGGCAGGGTTATCTGCTACAACGGGCTTCACTTCATGGAGGAGGGGAGTGTGGTCCAGACATCGAACTTGCCCCTGGTCGTGGACCTGGACGGCACCCTGACGCCCACGGACACCTTGCTGGAGTCCTTGGTCCGGCTGCTCAAGCGTTCTCCGTGGAGCGTTTTGCGCTTGCCTTTGTGGCTGATGCGTGGCCGGGCAGGGTTCAAGGAGGCCATTGCGTCCCGCGTCACCCTCGACGCTGAAAACATTCCCTATTGCACACCGCTGCTGGAGTACCTGCGCGCAGAGAAATCCAGGGGGCGGGAAATCGTTCTTGCCACGGCGGCGCACCACACCACCGCACAGGGGGTGGCAAGGCACCTGGGGATTTTCGACAAGGTGCTTTCCACCCACGGTGGCAACAACCTGAAGGGCCGGGCGAAACTCCAGGCGATTCAGGCACAAGTGGGCGAGGCGTTTGTCTATGCCGGCGATTGCAACGCCGATCTGCCGATCTGGCAGCAGGCCCAGGCGGCAATTCTGGTGGGTGTGGCGCACCGCACAGCGGCCCAGGTGCGGCGCGAAGTGCCCATCGAGCGCGAGTACCCGAAGCAGGCCCGCAGCATGGCGGTGTGGCTGCGGGCTCTGCGGGTACACCAGTGGATCAAGAACCTGTTGCTGTTCGTTCCGCTGCTCACCACGTTCGAATTCACCCGCATGGACAAGCTGGCCAGCATGGCGCTGGCCTTTGCGGCGTTTTCCCTCGCCGCATCCGCAACCTATATCGTCAACGACCTGTGGGATCTCGAAAGCGACCGCGCGCATCCCCGCAAACGCCTGCGTCCCTTTGCCAGCGGCGCGCTGCCGATTCTGCAGGGGCTGCTGGTGGCGGGCATCGCGCTGGTGTCGGCGCTTGGCCTGGCCAGTGTCGTGTCGCAAGGATTTCTCGGGATGCTGGTGACGTACCTGGTATTGACCAGCTTCTACAGCTGGGTGATCAAGGAATACGTGTTGATGGACGTGCTCATGCTGTCGCTTCTCTACACCATTCGCATACTGGCAGGCTCGGTGGCGATCAGTGCGATCACCAGTTCCTGGCTGCTGGCCTTTTCGGCATTCATATTTCTGAGCCTGGCCTTGGTCAAGCGCTGTGCGGAACTGGTGTCGCTGAAAGACGCCGGCGCGGGTGCGACCCGTGGACGCGATTACCGGGTAAGCGATCTGGTGGTGCTGTGGCCACTGGGGGTTGGCGCAGCGCTGTGTGCCGTGGTGGTGTTCGGCCTGTTCATCAGCGCGCCCGAGACCCAGGCGCGCTACGCCACCCCGCAAATGCTGTGGTTCGTGGCCATCGGCTTGGTGTACTGGATGGCACGCCTGTGGATCAAGACATCGCGCGGTGAGATGCACGATGACCCGGTTGTCTACGCCCTCAAGAACCGTGGCAGCCGCCTGACGGTGCTGGCCATGATCGCCGCAGCCATGGCAGCGCATTTTTTCACTTGGGAACTTTATCCATGAACACCTTTGCGATTGCCTTGCTGAGCGTCGTGCTGTCGGTGGCTGCGCAGTTCTTGCTGAAGGCCGGCATGTCGGACCCGGGGGTGCGGGATGCGATGGCGCAGCCGCATTCGCTGGTCCATCTGGTCTTGGTGATGGCCAACCAATATGTGCTGGGGGGATTTGTGTTGTATGGCCTGGGGGCCGTCATCTGGCTGGGCGTGCTGTCGAAATGGGATGTCAGCAAGGCCTATCCGCTCGTCGGGCTGGGGTTCGCCCTTACGGTGGTGGTGGGGTTCGCTCTGGGCGAGCAGGTTTCCCCGTTGCGCGCGGGCGGGGTTGCCCTGATTTGTGCAGGGGTTTTTCTGGTGGCACAGTCCTGAAAATCCACCGGCCGCTGGATGGGGCGTCGTCGCTATGATGCCTTTTGGCATGCCAGCGCGGCACAGTTTCTTATTGAGGCGTCATGAAAATCACAGTCATCGGAACAGGGTATGTGGGGCTGGTCAGCGGGGCCTGCCTCGCCGAGGTGGGCAACGATGTGCTGTGCCTGGATCTCGACCAGGAGAAGATCCGGGTGCTGGAGACGGGGGGGATCCCCATTTATGAACCCGGCTTGCAGGACATGGTGCAGCGCAATGTAGCGGCCGGCCGCTTGCACTTCACCACGGATGTGGCGCGCGCCGTGCAGCATGGCACCCTGCAGTTCATTGCGGTAGGTACGCCGCCCGATGAAGATGGCTCGGCCGACATGCAATATGTGCTGGCTGCGGCGCGCAATATTGGCCGCCTCATGACCGACTACAAGGTCGTGGTGAACAAGAGCACGGTGCCTGTGGGCACGGCCGACAAGGTGCATGCCGCCATTGCCGACGAACTGCGCCAGCGTGGCGCGCAGACGCCTTATGCGGTGGTGTCCAACCCCGAGTTTCTCAAGGAAGGCGCGGCGGTCGAGGATTTCATGCGCCCGGACCGCATCATCGTCGGCGCCTCCGACGAGCGGGCCATTTTGCTCATGCGTGCGCTGTACGCGCCGTTTCAGCGCAACCGTGATCGCTTGGTCGTGACGGATGCCCGCAGCGCCGAGCTGACCAAATACGCCGCCAACGCCATGCTGGCCACGCGCATCAGTTTCATGAACGAGCTGGCCAATCTGGCCGAAAAGCTGGGCGCCGACATTGAAATGGTGCGCCAGGGCATGGGCTCAGACCCGCGCATCGGCTATCACTTTCTGTACCCGGGCTGTGGCTACGGCGGTTCGTGTTTTCCCAAGGATGTGAAAGCCCTCATCAAGACCGCTGCGGCCGATGCAGGCCTGAACCTGAAGGTGCTCACGGCGGTGGAAGACGCCAATGCCGCGCAAAAACATGTGCTGGGCCACAAGATCAAGCAGCGGCTGGGTGAAGACCTCTCGGGCCGGCATTTTGCGGTGTGGGGCCTGGCGTTCAAGCCCAACACCGACGACATGCGCGAAGCGCCCAGTCTGGAGCTGCTGGCCGACCTGCTGGCTGCTGGCGCCACCGTCACCGCCTACGATCCGGTGGCAATGTCGGAGGCACAGCGCGTGCTGGGCGACGAGCCGCGCATCCGCTATGCGCAGACACCCAACGAGGCCCTGGAGGGGGCGGACGCGCTGGTCATCGTGACGGAATGGAAAGAGTTCCGCAGCCCTGACTTTGAACTTCTCAAGGCGCGGCTCAAGCAGCCGCTCATCGTGGATGGCCGCAACCTTTACGACCCCGCCTGGGTGCGCAGCCAGGGGTTCGACTACCTGGCCATCGGCCGCTGAACGAACAGGGCAGGGCGACGGCATGCCCGGCGACGTGTTTGAGACCGAGGCCTGGTTTGCCAATTTGCAGGCCCATGGTTTCGAGCGGGCACCCCACCGGCACTGGACATGTCCGCTGCCCGTGTCATCCGGGGCGGGGGTTGCGCACCTGCACCTGATGCAGCAGGCGCCCGGCGAGCCGCTAGCTGCGCTGGGCAACTACTACAGCTGCCTCTATGGCCCGGTGGGTTCGGCGCAAGCGGTTGGCGAGCTTTCTGCCCAGCAGTGGCAGGCGTTTGCAAAGGCATTGCGACAGCTGCCGGGCAGCGCCGTGCTGCGTCTGCAGCCGCTGGATGCCGACAGTGCGTGGCTGGCGGCGCTGCAGTGCGGGCTGCAAGCCGCCGGATACTGGACTGACCGGTTCTTTTGTTTCGGTAACCACTACCAAATCGTGCCGCAGGGCGGGTTTGCTGTGTATTGGCAGCAGCGGCCATCTGCGCTGCGCCACAGTGTGGAGCGGGGCCGGCGCCGGCTCGACCGTGCGGGGGCGTGGCGCATCGACATCCATACCGGTGCATCGACCGACGTGGACCGGGCTTTGGCCGCGTACCAGGCGGTCTATGCCCAAAGCTGGAAGCCGCCGGAGCCTTGTCCCGGCTTCATGCCAGGGCTGGTGCGCACCGCCGCGCACGAAGGCTGGTTGCGGCTGGGCGTGTTGTGGCTGGGCGAGCAGCCCCTGGCAGCGCAGGTCTGGCTGGTGCATGGTGGCAAGGCCAATATCTACAAGCTGGCTTATGTGAAGGGGCAGGACCGCTTGTCGCCCGGCTCGGTCCTGACGGCGGCACTGATGGCGCATGCCATGGACGTGGATGGGGTGCGGGAGGTTGACTATCTCAGCGGTGACGACGCCTACAAGCGCGACTGGATGGCCCAGCGCCGCGAGCGTGTCGGGCTGGTAGCGTTCGATCGGCGCAGATTGCGTGGTTTATTGGCAGGTGGTCGGCATGTCACGGGGGCGTGGATTGGGCGGATGGCCCGGCTGCTGCCGGTTGTGACCAAACAAAAGGACTTACGGGCATCTCGCGAAACGTAAAAGGGAAGGGTTCCGTTCAGCCAAGGTGCTCAAAGCCGTCATCGGTTTTTCCACCGATGAAGCGCTCAAGTGGATGGGCGTACCAGCGCGTCCAGCCAGTCCCGTACCAGGGCCTGCACGGATTGCTGTGACTGGGGGGCAGAGCAGGTGTGATCGGCCAGGGGCAGTGTGTGCCGGATGAGTGCGGCTTTTCGGGACCAGCCGATCCAGCCGCTGCTGGTGTTCGCGTGTTCGACGAATTCCAGTGCCGTGAGGTCACGCTCGCTCAGCAGCAGCAGGATGGACCCAGGAAACGCCTGCCACCCCTGCGCCATGCGCTCTTGAAATGTGATCGTTTGGGGCGATTCCTGCCGCATGGTGCGCAGGTTGCGCCCCAGGCCACGCAGCGCCTGCCAGCCTACGCCGCCGGCGACCAGTTTGCGCCAGAAGGCGGGCTCCAGGAGGCGCTGGCGGTAGTAGTGCTTGACCTGTGCGCGGGCCAGTCCGGCGTCGGAGCGTACCCAGGGGTTGAGCAGCACCAGTCCCGTCACCCGCGGGTCATGCCTGGCCTGCAGGTAGAGCAGGCTGGCCGAGGCTCCGTCGCACAGGCCCCAGAGCACGGCCCTGTCCACCTTCACGGGGTGGCTGCACAAGGCGTCGATGGCTGCGGCGATGTGGGGGGCGGAGTCTTCAAAGGGCACGGGATCGCCTGGACTGTCCCCCATGCCGGGGAAGTCAAAGCGCAACACCGGGTAGCCTGCGGCAGCCAGAAATCGGGCAAGTTGCACGAACTGCCGGTGGCTGCCTGCACGGTATTGCGCGCCGCCCACGACGATCACCACGCCCGTGGTGGACTGCGGTGTGCCCGGTGCGGGCAGGCTGACGATGCCCAGCATGTCTTGCGCGTGGGGGCCGGGGATGACCAGGGGTTGCTCTTGGCAGTTCATGGCGTCTTTCCCTGCGCGCCTGCCCCGTGGAGCGTGTCGAGCGTTGCCTGCAACAGGGCGGGGGCTTCATCGTGGGCCACGGTTTGCCAGAAAAGCGGGCCCGTGAGCGCCAGTGCAGACACCGCCCAGCCTGCGTCGCGCCAAAGGGCGAGATGCTGGACGGAGGCCGGGGTCAGCATGGGCTCTGCCTGGGCTGACAACTCCAGCCAGACCAGCCGACCTGGGGGCTTCTGTGGTGGCTGCAGCCGCGCCGCAGCCAGACCCTGCGCCAGTGTGGGGGTCAGGGTGTAGCCGGCAATGTCCACGGACTGGCCCTTGTCGAGCAGGTGCGCTGGCGGCGGTCCGCTGGCGTTGCCATTGCCCAGCCACTGGCTGGCGGTGTGCAGGCGCAGAAATTGTTGCAGCTGCTGCTGCCCGCGGATGGCCGGCTGCCACAGCAGCAAATGGCAAGGATCGGCCAGCTCGCTCGCAAGCGCCGTGGCCAGCAGGGCGCCGGCGCGCAGGCCCCACAGCCACAGCGGGCCCCTGGCGTGTTCTTGCAGCCAGCGGTGGGCCAGCAGCGCGTCCTGCAGCCAGGCCTGCCAGGTGGCATCGGCAAAGTCGCCTTCGCTGTCGCCACAGCCCAGCAGGTCGATCTGCAGCACGCCGTAGCCGGCTTGCGCCAGCGCCCTCGCCTGCTGAGCGACCACGCGCCGCGTGCCATTGAGCTCTTCGGCAAACGGGTGCAGGTACAGCACGCCTCCCCGCTGGACATCGCCTTGCGGAGGGTGAAACAGGCAAAAGCGCTGCCCGGAGCCGGTCGGCAGGAAAAATGCCTGTGGCAGGGGGACAGGCCCGAGGAGGCTCATGGGTCCTGCCGGGCCAGCCCCTGCTCCACCAGGGCGCTCAGACTGCCCACGGTGGCGAACACCGTGCCACGGAGGTCGTCATCGTTGAAGGTGATGCCGAAGTGGTTTTCCAGACCGGTGAGCAGTGCCAGCACGGCCATGGAGTCGAGCTCGGGCAGGGCGCCCAGCAGCGGGGTGTCGCGCGTGAAACCCGCGGTGCGACCTCGCAGGCTGAGTGCGTTGTCGAGCACGTGAAGGACTTGTTCGGTCAGGTTCATGGCGGGGATGGTGTGTGGCGGGGTTGCGGATGGATTCTAGGCAGGCCGCGGGTTGCGTGCGGCAGGGCACTGCGCAGCATGGCAATGGCTTACCATCCGCCACATGCCCGAAGCGTCGGATTTCCACAGCGGAGTGCCCCCCGTCTTGCTGCACGAGCTGCCGGCCCGGGCAGCTGCATGCTGGCCGGGTCATACGGCCTTGACGGTGGAGGGCTTGCACCTGTCGTATGCCGACCTGCAGTCGCAGATGGAGCGCTGCACGGCGGGCCTGCTGGCCCTGGGGCTGGAGCGCGGGGCCCGCGTGGCGGTGTACCTGGAAAAGCGGGTGGAAACCGTGGTGGCCAGCTTTGCCGCACCTGCCGCAGGCGGTGTGCTGGTGCCCGTGAACCCCTTGCTGAAGGCGGGGCAGGTGGCGCACATTCTGCAAGATGCGCAAGCGCAGGTGCTGGTGATATCCGCTGCGCGCCTGGCGGTTTTGGCCCCGGTGCTGGCCAGCTGTCCCGGACTGCGGCACGTGGTGCTGTGTGATGGGCACCTGCCGGCCGCTCCAGATGCTTTTTCGGCGCACGTTGGGGTGCATGCCTGGTCCGATGTGCTGGCCAGTCAGCCGGTTGCGCCGCCCCGGTTGCTGGACATGGATGTGGCGGTGATTTTTTACACCTCCGGCAGTACCGGCCAGCCCAAGGGGGTGGTGCTGTCGCACCGCAATCTGGTGGCCGGTGCCACCAGCGTGGCCAGCTACCTGCACAACCACGCCGATGACACTTTGCTGGCAGTGCTGCCACTGTCATTCGACGCCGGATTCAGCCAGCTCACCACGGCCTTTCTGGTGGGCGCGCGCGTGGTGCTGCTCAACTACCTGTTGCCGCGCGATGTATTGCAGGCCATGGTGCGCGAGCGGGTCACGGGCCTGACCGCGGTGCCGCCGCTGTACATGCAGCTGGCGGCGCTGGACTGGCCGGCCGGTGCCGCGCAACATCTGCGTTATTGGGCCAACACCGGCGGGCGCATGCCCCGGGCCACGCTGCAGCGCTTGCGCGATCTGGCGCCCGCAGCCTCGCCCTTTCTGATGTATGGACTGACCGAGGCGTTTCGTTCCACCTATCTGCCGCCCGACGAGGTGGACCGGCGACCCGATTCCATCGGGCGGGCGATACCGAACGCCGAGGTGCGCGTGCTGCGCGAAGACGGCAGCGAGTGTGCCGTCAACGAGCCTGGCGAACTGGTGCATCGCGGTCCGCTGGTGGCCCTGGGGTACTGGCGGCAGCCCGAGGCGACCGTGCAGCGCTTCAGGCCCTGGCCTGCGGACCTGCTGCCCGCCGGCGGCGACTGGCGTGCCCCGGAGCGGGCGGTGTACTCGGGCGACACGGTGCGTCGCGATGCCGATGGGTTCCTGTATTTTGTGGGCCGGCGCGACGAGATGATCAAGACATCGGGCTACCGCGTCAGTCCCACCGAGGTGGAAGAGGTGCTGTATTCCAGCGGCCTGGTGGCCGAAGCGCTGGTGCATGCGGTGCCTGACGAGGCGCTGGGCAGCGCCATCTGCGCGGCGCTGCTGGCTTCGCCCAAGGCCAGCGGCAACGCCGACGCAGACAGTGCGGCCCTTCTGGCGCATTGCCGCGCGCATCTGCCCGCATACATGCTGCCCAAAGCACTGGACTGGGTCCGCCAGCCGCTGCCGCGCAGCCCCAATGGCAAGCTGGACCGCCAACGCTGGATACAGGAATATGGATCGATTCGACACCTCCCGCGATGAACTGCAGGTCGGCGGCATGCCGCTGTCCTTGCTGGCCGAGCGGGTCGGCCAGACGCCCTTTTACGCCTACGACCGTGCGCTGATCGCCGCGCGCATCGCAGCCGTGCGGCAGGTGCTGCCGCAGGGCGTGCACCTGCACTACGCCATCAAGGCCAACCCCATGCCGGCCCTGGTGGGCTTCGTGCGCCCGCTGGTCGATGGCATGGACGTGGCTTCGGCTGGCGAACTCAAGCTGGCACTGGATGCCGGCGCGGATGTCCAGTCCATCGGCTTTGCGGGGCCGGGCAAAAGCGATGCCGAGTTGCGCCAGGCCGTGGCCGCAGGGGTGTTGCTGCATGTGGAGTCGGCGCGCGAACTGCGGGTATTGGCCGATGCCGCGCAGGCACTGGGGCGGCCGGCGCGCGTGGCACTGCGCGTCAATCCGGATTTCGAATTGCGCGGTGCCGGCATGCACATGGGTGGCGGCCCCAAGCCCTTCGGGATCGACGCCGAGCAGGTGCCGGCCTTGTTGCGCGGCATGGTGCGGCACGGCGTGGCGTTCGAGGGTTTTCATCTCTATCCGGGCTCGCAGAACCTGCGTGGCAACGTCATTGCAGAGAGCTTGCGCCGCTCGCTCGACCTGGTGCTGCGCCTGGCGCAGGATGCACCCGCACCCGTGCGCCACGTCAACCTCGGAGGTGGCTGGGGCATACCGTATTTCCCGGGTGAGCATGCGCTGGACCTTGCTCCCGTGGCCCATGCCCTGGCACGGGCGCAGGCCGACCTGGGGCGTGCGCTGCCTGCGGCGCGGCTGGTGCTGGAACTGGGGCGTTACCTGGTGGGCGAGGCGGGCATTTATGTGGCGCGCGTGATTGATCGCAAAGTCTCGCGTGGACAGGTGTTCCTGGTGACCGACGGCGGCATGCACCAGCATCTGGCCGCCTCGGGAAATTTTGGCCAGGTGATCCGGCGCAATTACCCGGTGGTGATTGGCAACCGGCTGCAGGCGCCCGAGCGCGAAATCGCCTGTGTCGTGGGGCCGCTGTGCACACCGCTGGATGTACTGGCCGACCGGATGGAGTTGGCCGTGGCGCAGCCCGGCGACCTGGTTGTGGTGTTCCAGTCCGGGGCCTATGGCGCGACGGCCAGCCCGCAGGCCTTTTTGGGGCATCCGCCATGTCCCGAAGTGCTGGTGTAGAAGCAGGCAACTCAACGTCCGCCGCTGTCCGTGCGGGCATGCCGGGCTTGTGCGGCTTATGGTTCGCGACGGCAGCCCTGGGGGTCGCCGGGCAGCACCCCGTGGCGCCCGCTCTGGCCGTGGCGGTGCTGTGCATCGTCGTGGCCTGGGCCGCCTGGCGGCCTGGCGACCTTTGGTTCATGTTGCCAGCGTTTTTGCCGGTGGCCAGTTTCGCGCCCTGGACGGGCTGGTGGCTGGTGGACGAATCCGACCTGCTGATACTTGCTGCCATGGGCGGCGCCTGCCTGCGCTGGAGCCTGGATGCATGGCGCAGACCCGCCGCCGTGATCCACCGCACGCCGCGCAGCATGCGTTGGGTGTACTGGGTGCTGCCACCGGTGCTGCTCCTGGGCGTGTGGCGCGGCTTGGACGATGCGCGTGGCGCCGCGCCGTGGACCGCGTTGCTGGCGGACCTGTGGGCCCAGGGGGTTTACGGGGACTACGACTTGCCGGGCAATACGCTGCGTGTGGCCAAGAGCCTGGTGTGGGGGCTGCTGCTGATGCCCGTGCTGTACCGCGCGGGCGAGGGCGCCCCGTTGCGGCTGGCGCGGGGCATGGTCGCCGGGCTGGCACTGGTCTGCGCCGCGGTGGTGTGGGAGCGCGGCGTTTACGTGGGTGGCCTGGATTTCAGCGACCACTATCGCATTACGGCCTGGTTCTGGGAGATGCATGTCGGCGGCGGCGCCATCGACGTCTATCTGGCGTTGGCATTGCCGTTCGCCTGGTGGGCGGCATGGATTGCACCGCATGGCTGGCGCTGGTGGGCTGCGGCGGCGCTGGTGCTGGTGTCGATCTATGCGGTTCTCATGACGTACTCACGCGGCGTTTATCTGTCTGTGGCGTTGGCATTGATTGCGCTGGCCGTGTTGGCTCACAAATATCACCTTGTCGCGCCGGATGGTTCTGTCTGGCATCGGCGGGCAATGGTGTGCCTGCTGGTGGCCTTGGTGGTGGAAGCGCTGGGTGTTTTGCTGGGCGGCTCATTCATGCCGGGTCGGCTGGCCCGATCCGATCAGGACCTCTACCAGCGGTTTGCCCACTGGCAGCGCGGTGTGGACTTATTGAAGACGCCCGGCCAGTGGGTCCTTGGGCTGGGGCTGGGACGGTTGCCGGCGCATTACAGCACGCAGACCCTGGAGGGCGCCTTGCCAGGCCAGGTGCGCTGGGTGCGTGGTACGAGTGGGCGCACCCAGGTGTGGCTTTCGGGGCCTGCCCGACCGGGTGTCAAGGGCGAACTGGCGCTGGCCCAGCGCGTGGCTTTGGCGCCGGGCGGCGCCTACAGCGTTCGCCTGCACGGGTACGCCGGGGCGTCCGCGTTGCTGAAGGTGCAGCTGTGTGAGCGGCATCTGCTGTACTCCTTCCGGTGTCAGGAGCAAATGCCCCGTGTGCTTGCGTCAGGCGATGACGCGGGCGGCTGGCTGGAAGCGCGTTTGCAAGGCCCCGCTTTTGTGCCGGAGGGTGCCCTTTCTGCCTGGAGAGAAGGTGTGCTCTCGATCACGGTGGTGCAGGCAAAGACGCCTGTGCGCCTGGACGCGGTGGAGCTGATCGATCCACAGGGCCGGCAGATCCTCAAAAATGCAGCTTTTGCACAAGGGCCGCGGCATTGGAGCAGCATCGCCCATGCGAACTTCCTGCCCTGGCATATCGACAACATGCAGCTGGAACTGTTGATCGAGCGTGGATTGCTGGGATGGGTGGTGCTGGCCGCATGGGCGGTTGGGGCGCTGGTGCTGGCCGCTCAAGGTGCTGCCCGGCAAAACGCTTTGGCCCTTGTGGTGGGAGTTTCAATTGCTACCACCCTACTGATTGGAGCGGTAATTAGCACCATTGAAATTCCACGTGTATCCATTATGCTGTGGCTGTTGCTTATCGTATCTCCCCTCGTCCGCAACCCATCACTGAACCACCGTGTATTGAATCCGACGGGAGGTGGTGGTTGACTTGGATTCATTGGGTTGTCAAGCAACTTTTGACATGTCGATAACTGGAATGCAGCGCAAACGTTTTGTTGCATGAATTGCCGAGCGAGGGCGATTTACTGGCATGTATTTTGGCATCCGGCGATCGGACTTGGCGGGGCGTGGCAATGATCAAGATTTTCAGCCATTATTTTCACCGACGCACCATGTTGCAGGTCATGCTGTATTCGGTGCTGATCGTTGGCACGTTGATTGTCTCGTTGACGATGCAGGCAGGAATGGGCATGTTCAATGTTGTGGCGATCGCCTCGGGAGTCGTACGAGGGGGGTTGATGGCCGTCGGTATTCTCACGGTGAATTTCGCCCTTGGCCTGTATGAGCGCCCCAGCAAACTGACCGTGGGTCAGGTCCGGGCGCGGGCTGTACTTTCCTTTCTGTTCTCGATGGCGATTGCCAGCGGGATCTTGTTTCTCTTGCCGCTGCAGTCCCCTTACCAGAATGAACAGGCACTGGTGGCACTGCTGTTGATCGTCAGCGGGCTGCTGATCATTCGATTATTCGGTGGCGAAATATTGCCTGTGTCGTACACGCGCCAGCGTGTCCTGGTGTTTGGTACGGGACCACGTGCGTGCATCGTGGGTCAATCGTTACAGGCCAATGATCCAGGGATCGAATTGGTCGGTTATTTTTCCGGACCCCAGGAAAAAGAACACAGCGTTTCCGAGCGCAACATTCTTTCCTCGGGGCAAACACTGACCGATGTGGTGAAAAATCACCGTGTGGATGAAATTGTGGTGGCCCTGAATGAGCGCCGCGGCGGGAGCATGCCGATGCGTGAATTGCTCGATTGCAAGCTCAATGGTATTCAGGTCATCGACATTGCCACCCATTTCGAGCAGTTTCTGGGGCAGATCCACCTGGATGCGGTGTCTGCCGGATGGCTGATCTTTGGCGACGGGTTCAAGCAGGGATGGGTGCGCTCGATCGTCAAATGGCTGTTTGACATGGTGGGGGCGATAGTGTTGTTGTTAATTTCCGCACCCGTGATGCTGGTCACGGCGCTCTTGATTTATCTCGAAAGTGGTGGGCCTGTTCTCTATCGCCAGGAGCGCGTCGGACTCAACGGCCGGATTTTCAATGTGATCAAGTTTCGCAGCATGCGCAATGATGCGGAAAAAGACGGCACCCCCCACTGGGCCAGTGCCAAAGATGCGCGGATCACGCGCATTGGAAAAATCATTCGAAAGTTGCGCATCGATGAACTCCCCCAGCTGTTTTGCGTGCTCAAGGGTGACATGAGCCTGGTGGGGCCCCGGCCTGAGCGCCCCTATTTTGTGGACCGCCTCACGCTCGAAATTCCTTACTACGCATTGCGGCATGGCATCAAACCAGGATTAACCGGATGGGCCCAGGTGCGCTATCACTATGGGGCATCCATCCAGGATACGCAGCACAAGTTGCAATACGACCTTTACTACGTCAAAAACCACTCCTGGTTTCTTGATCTGGTCATTCTTTTCGAAACGGTGGGTGTGGTTCTGACGGGCAAAGGTGCGCAGTAAAAATCGGCCCACCTCGCATCGCCATGAACAACAGTGAAACTGCCCTGGCTTACTGGGGCTTGACTTTGTCGGCAGGGGCCTACGCCTTGCTGGCACTGCGCTTGCTCCGCCAGGAATATCTGCGTGTGCCGGTCAATCGCATTGGTGTGGCAATGCTGGCGGCTGCACTGCTGACGGTGATCTGGAGTGGCTTCAGCTTGCTGGCGCTGACAGTGGGCGCTGCGTGGTGGCTGGCGGCGCAGTCGGCCGACTTGCTGCGCTATCTCTGCTGGGGTGTCTTTCTGGCCCTTTTTTTCAAGCCTGATGCGGGTGTGGTGCATGGCCCGTGGTATCGGTGGTTGCCTGGGTTTGCGTCGGCGGGCTTGCTGGGTGTGCCCGCGTTGATTGTGATCATGAGTGTCCTGGCCGGGGTGGTGGGGCAGCTGTTTCTCATGGTGTTCCTGGCGCTTGGCGGACTGGTTCTGGTGGAGCAATTGTTCCGCAATCTTCCTGACGATTCGCTGTGGAGCGCCAAACCGGTTTGCCTGGGACTGGCGGGCACCTTCCTGTTTGACCTGTACCTGTTTTCCCAAGGTGTGCTTTTTCAGGGGGTGGACCCTGATGCCTTTGCTGCCAGGCCGTTCGTGCACGCGCTGATGGTGCCGTTTCTGCTGCTGGCCACTACGCGGCACCGCAACTGGATCGCCAAGATACGCGTCTCGCGCAAGGTGGTATTTCACTCCGCGACGCTGGCGCTGGTGGGGCTGTACCTGCTCTTTATGGCGGGTGTTGGTTACTACGTGCGCTATTTTGGTGGTGAATGGGGCGGCGCCTTGCAATTGGGGTTGGTTTTTGTGGGCCTGGTGCTGGCGTTGGCGTTGGCGCTTTCGGGCTCTTTGCGCGCCAAGTTGCGCGTCTTTCTGGGCAAGCATTTTTTTCGCTACCGCTTTGACTACCGCGACGAATGGCTGAAGTTCACCGCCACGCTGTCAAGCCAGGCGCACCCCCAGGAGGCGGGCCAGAACGTGGTGCGGGGCCTTGCCGATATGTTGGAGAGTCCCGCGGGCGCGTTGTGGCTGCTGCGCCCGGAAGACGACCAGTACCGGCAGGTGGCCCGGTGGAATCTGGCCTCCACGACCCAGACCCTGGACAAGAATGCAGAACTCCCTGCCTTCATGCGCGCCACCGGGTGGGTGGTCAATCTGGAGGAGCTCCGCGCTTCGCCCGAGCGTTACCGCGATTTGCGTTTGCCCGAGTGGCTGGCCGAGTACCCGCAGGCCTGGCTGTTGGTCCCGCTGTGGCAAGGCCCGGATTTGCTGGGCTTTGTGTTGCTGGCCAGTCCGCGTACGCGGGTGGACGTCAATTGGGAAGTCACCGATCTTTTGAAAACTGCCGGACGCCAGGCTGCGAGCTTTCTTGCGCAAATACAGGCCACCGAGGCGCTGCTGGAGTCGCGCAAATTTGAAGCGTTCAATCGCATGTCGGCCTTTGTGGTGCACGATCTGAAAAATATCGTTGCCCAGCTGTCGCTCATGGTCAAGAACGCGAAGCGACTGCAGCACAACCCGGAGTTCCAGGCCGACATGTTGATGACGGTCGAGAACTCACTGGATCGCATGCGCCAGCTGATGCTGCAATTGCGCGGAGACGCCGCGCCCGGCGATACGACCGTGGGCGTGGACCTGTGCAAGATCGCTGAGCGGTTGGCGGCCAATGCCTTGCGCCACGGGCGCACCGTGCAACTGGAGGTCGCGCCCCAGATCTTTACCCGTGGACAGGCTGACCGGTTGGAGCGCATCATCGGACACCTGGTGCACAACGCATTCGACGCTACGGATGCCGATGACCGGGTATGGGTGAAAGTGGATCGTTTCGGTAGCCATGCCCGTGTCGAAGTGGGAGACGAGGGCCAGGGAATGACCGAGGAGTTTGTCCAGACGCGTCTGTTCAAGCCGTTTCAGACCACCAAGGAGGCGGGCATGGGGATTGGAACTTACGAAAGTTTCCAGTACGTGCAGGAGCTCGGCGGCAAGGTTTCCGTGGACAGCAAGGTAGGCCAGGGAACCGTGGTGCGTCTGCTGCTTCCCTTGTTTGAGATCGGTCGTGATTTCGGTTTACATCCACAGGAGGGGGCATGAGCCCGGACAAGTTGCAGCCTCTGCTGATTGTTGAGGATGACCTGGCGCTGCAAAAGCAGATCAAATGGTCGCTGGATGGTTTTGAATCCGTCACCGCCCATGATCGCGAAAGCGCCATGGCGCAATTGCGCCGGCACGCGCCAGCTGTCGTGACCATGGACCTGGGTCTTCCCCCCGATGCCGACTCGGTCACCGAGGGGTTCAAGCTGCTGGAGCAGATTCTTGGCGCGGATCCCGACATCAAGGTGATCGTGCTGACCGGGCAAAATGACCAGTCCAACGCGCTCAAGGCCGTTGCCATGGGGGCCTACGATTTCCTGGCCAAACCGTTTGAGCCTGAAGTCCTCCATCTGGGCGTGGAACGTGCCTTCAGGCTGCACCAATTGCAAGCCGAGAACAAGCGGCTGCAGGCGATGCAGACACCCGATGCGCTGGCGGGCCTGTTGACCCGCGACCCGCAGATGCTGCGCGTTTGCCGCACCATCGAGAAAGTCGCCAACACCAATGCCTCTGTCATGCTGCTGGGCGAAAGCGGCACGGGCAAGGAGGTGCTGGCGCGCGGCCTGCACCAGCAGTCCCACCGCAGGAATGGCAAGTTCGTGGCCATCAACTGCGCAGCCATTCCTGAAAACCTGCTCGAAAGCGAACTCTTCGGCTACGAAAAAGGGGCTTTCACAGGCGCTGCCAAGACCACGCCGGGCAAGATCGAGACAGCGCACGCAGGCACGCTCATGCTCGATGAAATCGGGGACATGCCCATGGCCTTGCAAGCCAAGCTGCTGCGGTTCCTGCAAGAGCGTGTCGTCGAGCGTGTGGGGGGGCGCCAGGAAATTGCCGTCGATGTGCGCATTGTGTGTGCAACCCATCAGAACCTTGCGCAATGCGTCAAAGAGGGGCGGTTTCGAGAAGACCTCTATTACCGCCTGGCGGAAATCGTGGTGGAGATACCGCCCCTGCGCGCGCGGGTGGGCGATGCTGCATTGCTGGCACACGCCTTCGTGCGCCGGTTTGGTCAGGAGCACCGTCGCAACCTGACGCTGGCCGATGATGCGCTGCGTGCGATCGAGGCGCACCCCTGGCCGGGCAACATCCGCGAGCTCGAAAATTGCATCAAGCGGGCCACCATCATGGCCGATGGCCATCAGATCACTGCCGAAGATGTCGGGCTGGCCGGCGCCGATGGCGCAGAGGGGGATCGATCACTGGACCTGCGCGTGACGCGCGAGGCGGCCGAGCAGCGGGCGGTGATTGCAGCGCTTGCCCGGGCGGACGGAACGGTGGCCAAGGCGGCCGACCTGCTCGGTGTCAGCCGTCCCACGCTGTACGACCTGATGCACCGGCTGGGCCTCAAGCCCTGAACCATTTTTATGGAGAACGTCCATGAAGGCTCCCCTTTTGCGTTCCATGGTTCCTGTCGCCACGCTTGCTGCGGCCTTGCTGGTCTCGGCTTGCGGTAGCGGCAATCCGGATGCGCTCATGGCGTCGGCGCAGGGCTACCTGGCGCGCAATGATGCGCCAGCGGCCATCATCCAGCTCAAGAATGTGCTGAAGGACCATCCTGACTCCGCCAAGGCACGCCTCCTGCTGGGCCAGGCCTTGCAGCTTTCGGGTGATATTGCGGGCGCTGAAACCGAGTTCAGGAAGGCACAGGATCTGGGGGCATCCCCGGACGAAGTGGTGCCGCAGCTGGCCGAAGCCCTGTGGCTGGGCGGACAGGACCGCAAGATCACGACCGACTATGCCGGCCTGCAGCTGGCCAGTGCCCCAGCGCAGGCAAGTCTCAAGACCACCGTGGCCATTGCCTGGCTGCGCCAGGGCGAGGAAGACAAGTTCCGCGCAAGCATCGATGAGGCGCTCAAGGCCAAGGCCGACCATGCGCCTGCGCTCATCGAGCTGGCCCGTGCCAGTGCCCAGCGCGGCGATGTGGATGCTGCGCTGCAGGGGCTGGACAAGATTCCCCGGCAGTCTGCTGCCGCCGGCGAGGCGCTCAAGCTGCGTGGTGATTTGCTGCTTTATGGCAAGCGCGACATGGATGCGGCGATGGCTGCGTACCGGGATGCGCTTCAGGTCCATCCCTCCTACAAGGAGGGACAGGCCGCGGTTGTTCAGCTGCTGTTGCTGCAAGGCAAGACAGAGGCCGCCGCTGGCGCCTTGAAGAGGCTGGCACAGGCGGCGCCCGGAAAGCCGCAGACCTTGTATTTGCAAGCCATGCTGGCCTACGCAAAAAATGATTTCAAGGCAGCACAGGAACACGCGCAGAAGCTGATGCGCCTCACTCCCGACAATTTTCGGGCGCTTGAGCTGGCCGGCATGGCGGAGCTGCGCCTGGGTGCCTACGTTCAGGCCGAGGCCCTGCTGGCCAAGGCCCTGCAGCTGGAGGCCGGGCTGCCCATGGCCCGGCGCGGCCTGGTGACGGCCTATGTGCGACTGGGCCGGCTGGACAAGGCATTGTCGGCACTGCCGGCCGATATCGATCGCAACGACCGCGACCCCGGCATGGTGGCCCTGGCGGGGCAGGTATATATGCTCCACGGCGAGGTCGATCGCGCGCAGCGCTACTTCGCCCGGGCGTCCAGTCTGGATCCGAAAGACCCGGTCAAACGCACATCCCTGGCTGTCAGCCGCCTGGCATCGGGGCAGGGCGATGCCGCGCTGGGGGAATTGCAGAGCATTGCGGCATCTGACGATGGTGTGGTGGCAGACATGGCCCTGATCAATGCCCTGCTGCAGGAGCGCAAGGTGGAGCAGGCCCTCAAGGCCATTGATGCGCTGGAAAAAAAACGTCCAGCGGACGTGTTGCCCGTCTTCCTGCGTGGCCGCGCCTTGTTGCTCCAACATGACACCGCCGGTGCACGCAAGGCCATGGAGCGGGTTCTCGAGATCGATCCCAATTATTTTCCTGCGGTGGGCGTGCTGGCAGTGCTCGACAACGCCGACAAGCGGCCAGACGATGCGCGCGCACGCCTGGAGGCCGCGATCAAGCGGCAGCCGGGCAATGTGCAAGCACATCTGGCGCTGGTGGAGCTGCGTGCGGCCAATGGCGCGGACAAGTCGGAGCTGGCGAATCTTTTGCGCAAGGTGATTGATGCGGCGCCCAGCAGCCCCATTCCGCGCCTGCTTCTGGCGGAGCACCACCTGCGCAACAGCGAGCCGAAAGATGCGCTGACGGTGGCGCAGCAAGCGGTGGCCGCACTGCCTGACAATGTGCAACTGCTCGATGTCCTGGGGCGCGCGCAGTCGGCCAACGGCGAACACAACCAGGCGCAGGCCAGCTTCAACCGCATGGCCACGCTGCAGCCGCAGTCGTCCCTGCCCTACCTGCGCATGGCCCGTGCCAACCTGGTGGCGGGCGACCGTGCCGCGGCCAGCCAGAACCTGCGCAAGGCGCTGGAGATTGAACCCAATTCGCTGGAGGCACAGCAAGGACAGGTCCGTTTGGCGATGGCGGTGCAAAAGCCCGGCGATGCCTTGGCCATCAGCCGCACGGTGCAAAAGCAAAGACCCAAGGAGGCGGTAGGCTACGTGCTCGAAGGTGAGATCCACGCAGCCGGCAAGGCCTGGGACAAGGCCGCAGAGGCCTTGCGCGCGGGGCTCAAGCAGGTGGCCAGCCCGGATTTGGCGATGCGGCTGCATAACGTGCTGCTGTCGGCCGGAAAGAAACCCGAAGCCGACCGATGGGCGGCCGAGTGGCTGCGCACCCAGCCCAAGGATGCTGCCTTCCCCTTCTACCTGGGGACCCGGGCTCTCACCCTCAATGAGTTGCCAGAGAGCCTGCGCCAGTTCGAGCGCGTGGTGGCGCTTCAGCCCAACAACGCCGCCGCCTTGAACAATCTGGCCTGGATCAAGGGCCAGCTCGGCCAAGACGGTGCCCTGACCGATGTCGAACGTGCCAATGCCCTGGCACCCAATCAACCCGCGTTCATGGATACCTGGGCCATGCTGCTGTCTGCCGCCAACCAGCATGAGCGCGCCGTGGAATTGCAGAAGAAGGTGGTTCAGCTGCAGCCGCAAGTATTGGCGTTCAAGTTGAACCTGGCCAAAATACAGATCAAGGCGGGCAACAAGGATGCTGCCCGTGCCTTGCTCGACGAGCTCAGTGCGGCAGGAGACAAGTTTTCTGCCCAGGCCGAGGTGGACCGCCTCAAGAAAACATTGTGAATCGCCGTTGCGCGCTGGACGGGCGATCGGCTTGGGAGCCTTGGTGAAACGCGGTATCGCCAGCGAGACAAATTGAACTGCTTTGGAGGCAGCCATGAAAACACCCGAAACCCCATCGACACCGTCTGGCGCGGCACCAGGCAAGGATGCCCACGGAGTCAGCCGCCGTCAGATGGTTCGTGCGGGTCTGAGCGCCGCACCCGTGGTCATGGCGCTCAAGAGCAACACCGTTCTGGCCGGAGCCACGGGTGGCGGCCAGGGCCGTGGTGTGACCACATCGGCCTTTGCGTCGCTGCAAGCCAACCAGGGGCGGGTCAGCAATGCCCGCTACAAGACCGATTGCGAAGTTCGCACGCCAGCAGAGTGGCAAGTCAGGCAGAGCGAACTCAAGACCAGGAAATTTCAGGAATGCGGGTTTGCCGCCAATCCCGAAGGCAGATATGGGCGCCGCGTGACGCTGGGCGATGTGCTGGGCTACGAGGGCCATGACCGCGATACTGTGCTGGCCCGCTATGTGGTGGCGGCCTATCTGACAGCGCTCGAATTCCACGATGATCGCGACGTGCTGGCGCTCTCCACCGCGCAATGCAATGCCATCTGGAACGGGCGCGGCAACTGGAGTCCGTTTGCCGGTGCCCAGTGGGACTATGCACAAACCACCGCCTATTTTGAAACCATCTACGGTGCGCGCCGTTACGGCTGATGCGGGACCCTCGCCGGGTGGACCTGCAACGCGTTGGCATTGCCCACGGCGCGCAGACTACGGGCTGCAGCTGTGGCCCGACGGCGCTGTGGTGTACGACGAAGCCAGTGGCGATATCCATGCGCTCAGCCCCATGGCGGGCGAGGTGCTGCGCCATCTGTTGACGGTGCCGCAGTCTTGCGCCGAGAGCCTGGCCCGGACGCTGCTGGGTGAGGCGCCTGCTTGGGAAGATGTTTGCAGCGTGGACAGGATGCTGCGTGAATTCGAATTCCTGGGTTTTATCGAACCCTGCGGCGCGTGAACACCCAACCCCTGTTGTCTTCACTGTCCAGGCTCCAGCTCGGCAGGCTGCTGGGTGGAGACGGCCTGGCTATCGTGATTCCGCCCTTTGTGGTGCGGGTGCGCAGCCGGATTACCGTGGTGGCCGAGGGGCTGGAACGCCTTTATGCAGACCACCCGCTGGCCCCGCTGGACGGGGGCGGTTTCAGCGACTTTCATGTGGCAGTGCAGCCGCGTCGCCCATGGTTTCGCCCGTTGTGCTTTTTTGAGCTGGATGGAGGCCAACCTTTCACGCCGCTGGCGCAGGGCGAGGCCTTTGCACTTTTCGAGTGGGGCCTGAACTGGTGCGTGACCAGCCATTGCCATCAGTGGATCAGCCTGCATGCGGCGGTGCTGGAAAGGGGCGGGCGCGCCGTGGTTCTGCCGGCGCCACCGGGCGCGGGCAAGAGCACGCTGTGCGCGGCCCTCATGCTCCATGGCTGGCGCCTGCTGTCCGATGAATTGACGCTGCTGGAGCCCGGCAGTGGCTGGGTCGTGCCTTCGCCGCGGCCCATCAGCCTCAAGAACGATTCCATCGCTGTGATCCGCGATCGTGCACCCGGCTGCGTCCTGGGGCCGGTGGCGCACGATACGCAAAAAGGCACGGTCGCCCACCTCAAGGTGCAGCCAGAGAGCCTGGCCCGCGCCGACGAACGCGCCCTGCCTGCCTGGGTGGTCTTTCCCCGGTACGAGCGCGGCGCCACGCTGCAGGTGCAGGCGCGCACCAGAGCCACCACCGTGGTGGAGCTGGCGCGCAACAGCTTCAACCAGCACGTACACGGCCGTGCAGGCTTCGAGGCCCTGGTCCGGCTGGTCGATGCCTGCGACAGCTTTGATCTGCGCTACAGCCAGCTCGACCAGGCCCTGGCCTGGTTCGACGCGTTGCAACCGCCGTCCATGGGGGATTCTTGATGCAGGGCAACGCAATGCAGCCGCTGCTGAACCTGCTGGGTCCGGCGCCGCAGCCCAGCCGGTTGACGTTGCCCGAATGGGATGTGGTGGTGCGGCAAGCGCGCCGCGCCGACGTGCTGGCGCGCATTGCCGCACTGGCGCAGGCCCACGGCGCGTGGGACGCCGTGGCCCCTGCACCGCGCCCGCACCTGGCATCGGCACTGGCCCTGGCGACACGCCAGCAGCGCGAGCTGCGCTTCGAGGTGGCGCAGATAGCGCGTGCCCTGCAGCCAGCAGGCCTGCCCGTGGTGCTGCTCAAAGGCGGCGCCTACGCCCTGGCGGGTCTGCAGGCATCACTGGGGCGCATGGTTTCGGACGTGGACATTCTGGTGCCGCGCGAGCGCCTGGCCGACGTGGAAACCGCCTTGATGATGGCCGGCTGGGTGCATGCCAACCGCGACGCCTACGACCAGCACTACTACCGCACCTGGATGCACGAGCTGCCGCCGCTGCGGCACCTGCGCCGCGGCACGATACTGGATGTGCACCATGCCCTGGTGCCTCCCACCGCCAGGGCCCGGCCCAGCACGCAGCGCCTGCTGCAGGCGGCGCAGGCGCTGCCCGGTCAGCCGGGCGTGTGCGTGCTTGCACCGTCCGACATGGTGCTGCACAGTGCCGCCCACCTTTTCCACGAAAGCGACTTCGCGCACGGATTCAGGGGCGTGGTGGACCTTGACGCCTTGCTGCGCGAGTTTGCTGCCGTGCCCGGCTTCTGGCCAGGCCTGCTGGCGCGCTCGGCAGAGCTGGACTTGCAGTGGCCGTTGCACCATGCGCTGCGCTATGCGCACACCATCATGGACACCCCCGTGCCGCCAGGCGCCGTGGCGGCGCTGGCGGGCAGCGTGGGCCAGCAGGCCTGGATGCATCGCTTGCGCGATGCCCTGTATTTGCGCATGCTGCGGCCCGACCACGCCTCCACTGCGGATGCGTGGACGCCACTGGCGCGCAGCACGCTCTACCTGCACGGTCACCGCCTGCGCATGCCGCCGCATCTGCTGCTGCCGCACCTGTTGCGCAAGACGCTGCGCGGCCTCTTTCCCAAGGAGAAACCATGAACCACACACGCTGGTGGATGCGCTGGGCACTGGTGCTCCTGTTCCACGGTGCATGGAGCAGCAGCGCACTGGCGCAGCTGCCCGATACGGTGGAGCGGGTCAAGCCTGCCGTGGTGCTGGTGGGCACCTACCAGGCGACCGACACGCCGCGGTTTCGCTATGTGGGTACCGGCTTCGTGGTGGGCGACGGCTTGCGCGTGGTGACCAATGCCCATGTGGTGTCTGCCATCGGCGCCACAGGGGCCGACAGACCGGCGCTGGTCGTGCAGCTGCGCGCGGGAGCGAGCCTTTGGACCATGCGTCCCGCGCGGGTGCTGGAAAGCGTCCCAGAGCATGATCTCGCCCTGCTGCAGATCGATGGGCCGGCTGCGGCGGCTTTGAGCGTGGTGGTGTCGGAGTCGGTGCGCGAGGGCGACGATCTGGCTTTCATGGGTTTCCCCATTGGCGGGGTGCTGGGTTTTTCCAGCGTCACCCACCGCGCCACCGTTTCGTCCATCACCACCATGGCCTTGCCCAGCCCGACGGGGCAGCAGCTCAGCGAACGCGCCATCCGCAGCCTGCGCGCCGGGCCATTGCAGGTGTTTCAGCTCGATGCCACGGCCTACCCTGGCAACAGCGGCGGCCCCTTGTTCGATCCGCGCAACGGTGCCGTGCTGGGCGTCATCAACATGGTGCTGGTCAAGAGCACGCGCGAATCGGCCATGAGCCAGCCCTCGGGCATTTCGTACGCGATTCCGAGCCGTTATGTGCTGGAGTTGATGGCGCGGCACTCCGGCAGATGAACGCGTGGCGCAGTAACATCCTGCGCTTTGTCTCGAACCCTGCCGGCCCATGCTGAACTCTATTGGATCGAACCACGCCACCCTGGACGCCGCCATCATCGACCTCGACGGCACCATGGTGGACACCCTGGGTGACTTTGCCGAGGCCCTGAACCGCATGCTGAGCGACCTGGCGTTGCCGGCGATTGCCGCGCCGGCCATAGAACAGATGGTGGGCAAGGGCTCCGAGCATTTGCTGCGTTCAGTGCTCCATCACGTTCTAGACCAGGCAGGTAAAGCGCCAACAGCGATTGAAGTAGACGCGTTCTACGCCCGTGCCTGGCCCAGCTACCAGCAGCACTACCTGTCCATCAACGGCGACTATGCGCAGGTTTATCCCGGCGTGGTGGCGGGTCTGCAGGCCCTGCGCCAGGCCGGCCTGCGGCTGGCCTGCCTGACCAACAAACCGGCCGCGTTTGCTTTGCCCCTCCTGCGTGCCAAGGGGCTGGACGGCTATTTTGAGCAGGTGTTCGGTGGCGACAGTTTTGCCAGGAAGAAGCCCGACCCGTTGCCGCTGCTGAAAACCTGTGAGGCCTTGCAGACCGAGCCCGCCCGCACGCTGATGGTGGGTGATTCTTCCAACGACGCGCAGGCCGCTCGCGCCGCCGGCTGCCCCGTGGTGCTGGTCACCTACGGCTACAACCACGGCCTGCCGGTGCAGGCCGTGGATGCGGACGGTTACGTGGACTCGCTGGAACTGCTGCTGGCCTGAGTGGCCTGGCGGAGCGTGAAGGTTGGGGGGCTGGTGAGTCCGCGGGACTCAGGCAGGCTTGCCCAGCAAGGCGTCCTTGAGTTTCCAGTCCGCGGGTACGTGGCCCAGCCAGATACTCAGGAGCGCATTGAAGAACTCGGGTTCCTTGAAGGGTTCGCCCTGGGGCTTGCCCTTGACGGTGATGACCGTTCCCGTCCCGGGAATCCAGTCGATCATGAACTGGTCGCCGGCCTGCAGTTTCTTGTGCTCTGAAAAGATCTGGCTCATGCGCAGCACGCCGGGAATCAGCTTGGAGAATGCGGCCCGGTCCATGTTGTCTTCCATCCCTCGTGAAAACAGCTTGCCCAGCTCGGCAGAGTCAATCTCGCGCAGCATGGTGATGCTCAGGCGCTTGGGCCCGCGAACGGAGGTTGCTTCCGGCGTGGTCGATGCCTTCTTTTCCAGGTACAGCCCGGCCGTGTAAACCTTGAAAACGGTCTTGTAGCGCACGCCCGCCCCATTGAGTTGCAAGGTGCTGCCTGCGACCACACTGGTTTCTTCGTATTTCACGTCGGCGACGGTGACGGGCTGGGCCGTTGCGCTGGCCGCCATGCAACAGGCACTGACAAACGCACCGGCCGACAAGGCGCATCGATGGAGGAATTTCATGCAGGGCTCCTGGAAGTGAACGATCGTTCGTTTCTAATTGTTGCAAGAAGCGCTGGTTGTCACCACAGGGTTTTCGAGAGGTTGTGTCCTGTGAATGGGTGCAGCGCCCTCCATGGGGTCAAGGACCTTTGCTACACTTTGGGCATGTTCATACACCACGTGTTCATCACAGGTCGCAGCGACCGGGGAGCTTGGCCCTGGCGTCGGCCTGTCTGCCTGAACACCTGATGGCACCTGGGTTCATTCCCGGCGTGCAGTCTGGGCCCCGCCTGGAGCCCGCCGATGAACAGCGGCGCCCGACCCTTCTCTTGCGGTCTGCGCGCCACCCCAGCAGGGAGTCTCCCCCGTGATCACCGAACTTGAATTCAAAAGCCTGGCCGGCGAAGGCTACAACCGCATTCCGCTCATGGTGGAAGCCTTTGCGGATCTGGAAACCCCGCTCTCGCTGTACCTGAAGCTCGCCCACAGCAAGGATGGGGGCAAGCACAGCTTCCTGCTGGAATCGGTGGTGGGCGGCGAGCGTTTTGGCCGCTACAGCTTCATCGGCTTGCCTGCCCGCACCTTGCTGCGCGCCAGCGGGTTTGGCGCCGATGCGCGCACCGAGGTCGTCACCGACGGCCAGGTGGTGGAAACCGTGCGGGGCAATCCGCTGGATTTCATCGAGGCGTACCAGAAACGCTTCAAGGTGGCCCTGCGCCCGGGACTCCCCCGCTTTTGTGGTGGCCTGGCGGGCTACTTCGGCTACGACACGGTGCGCTACATCGAGAAGAAACTCGAAACCACCTGCCCGCCCGATGCGCTGGAAACACCCGACATCCTCTTGCTGCAGTGCGAAGAGCTGGCGGTCATCGACAACCTGTCGGGCAAGCTCTATCTCATTGTCTATGCCGATCCGGCCCAGCCCGAGGCCTATACCCGGGCCAAGAAGCGCCTGCGCGAGCTCAAGGACCAGCTCAAATATTCGGTGAGCGCCCCCGTGGTCAAGGCCACCGAAAGCCATCCCGCGCAGCGCAGCTTTGCCAAGGCCGACTACCTGGCGGCCGTGGGCCGGGCCAAGGAGCTCATTGCCGCCGGTGATTTCATGCAGGTGCAGGTGGGCCAGCGCATCCACAAGCGCTACACGGAAAGCCCCCTGAGCCTGTACCGTGCGCTGCGCTCGCTGAACCCTTCGCCCTACATGTATTTCTACAATTTCGGCGACTTCCATGTGGTGGGGGCCAGCCCCGAGATCCTGGTGCGCCAGGAGCAGACCGATGCGGGCACCAAGGTCACCATCCGGCCCCTGGCGGGAACGCGCCCGCGCGGTGCCACGCCCGAGAAGGACAAGGCCGCCGAGGTGGAGCTCATCAACGATCCCAAGGAGCGTGCCGAACATGTGATGCTGATCGACCTGGCGCGCAACGACATCGGGCGCATCGCCCGGACGGGCACTGTCAAGGTGACCGAAGCCTTTGTGGTCGAGCGCTACAGCCATGTGATGCACATCGTGAGCAATGTCGAAGGCCTGCTGAACGAGGGCATGACCAGCATGGACGTGCTCAAGGCCACCTTCCCTGCCGGCACGCTCACCGGCGCGCCCAAGGTGCATGCCATGGAGCTGATCGACCAGCTCGAACCCGTCAAGCGCGGCGTGTACGGCGGCGCCTGCGGTTACCTCAGTTACGCGGGTGACATGGACGTGGCCATTGCGATCCGCACCGGCATCATCAAGGACGGCACGCTGTATGTGCAGGCGGCCGCTGGCGTGGTGGCCGACTCGGTGCCCGAGCTGGAGTGGAAGGAAACCGAACACAAGGCCCGCGCCCTGCTGCGCGCCGCCGAACTTGTCGAGGAGGGGCTGGAATGAGCCAGGCCATCAACAACGTGCAGCATTGCACGACCATGGACGATGTGCGTCGCCACATCGACGCGCTGGACGACGTGCTGGTGCCGCTGCTGGTCACGCGCGGCGGCTACATGACCCAGGCCGCGCGCATCAAGCAGGACGCATCGCAGGTGCGCGATGAAGAACGCATCCAGGCCATCGTGGACCGCGTGCGTGCGCGCACACTGATCGAAGGCGGCGAGCCCGATGTGATGGAGGCCATCTACCGCAGCATGATGGAAGCTTACATCGCCCATGAACACCGCGAGTTTGCGCGCCTGCGCCAGACCGCTGCACATGAGGGGTGAGGCCATGAAACTCCTGATGGTCGACAACTACGACAGCTTCACCTACAACATCGTCCAGTATTTCGGCGAACTGGGTGCGGATGTGGAAGTGCATCGCAACGACGAGATCACCGTGGCAGACATCGAAGCGCGCCTGAATGCCGGGCAGCTCGACCGCCTCGTGATCTCGCCCGGCCCCTGCTCGCCCGCCGAGGCGGGCATCTCGGTGGCCGCCATCCAGCACTTTGCCGGCAAGCTGCCCATCCTGGGCGTGTGCCTGGGCCACCAGGCCATCGGTGCGGCCTTTGGCGGCACCATCGTGCGCGCCCAGGAGCTCATGCATGGCAAGACCAGTGTCATCACCACCACGCAAAAAGGTGTGTTCGCGGGGCTGCCAGAGCACTTCACGGTGAACCGCTACCACTCGCTGGCCATCGAGCGCGCGAGCTGCCCCGAGGTGCTGGAGGTGACGGCCTGGACCGATGACGGCGAGATCATGGGCGTGCGCCACAAAGAGCTGGCCATCGAGGGCGTGCAGTTCCACCCCGAGAGCATCCTTACCGAATACGGCCACGCCATGCTGCGCAACTTCCTGGAGCAGCGCGCGTGAGCATCGACACCCACCAGCTGCTGATGTTCATCGCCGCGGGCTGGCTGCTTAACCTCACGCCGGGGCCCGACGTGCTTTACATCGTCTCGAACGCGCTGCGTTCGGGCGCGCGCGCCGGCATCGTGGCGGGGCTGGGCATTACGGCCGGGTGCTTCGTGCACATCTTCGCCGCTGCCGTGGGCGTGGGCGCGCTGCTGGCCGCATCGGCCACGGCTTTCACCGTGCTCAAGTGGCTGGGCGCGGCCTACCTGCTGTGGATGGGGGTGCGCATGCTGTTCTCGCGCGCCGGCGGCGGCAACGGCGCCGCCCTTGCGGCTGCGCAGTCGGCCACGCCTGTGACGGCTTCGCTGCGCAGCGTGTTCCTGGGCGGCTTCTGGACCAACGTGCTCAATCCCAAGGTCGCCATCTTCTTCCTGGCCTTCGTGCCGCAGTTCATCGCTCCGGGCATTGAGAACAAGGCGCTGGCCTTCGTGCTGTTGGGCGTGCTGTTCAACGTCAATGCCATTCCGGTCAACGTCGGCTGGGCGCTGGCGGCCGCCTGGATGTCGCGCCGCGTGGGCGCAGTGCAGCGTGGCATGCACTGGCTGGACCGCGTGGCGGGTGTCATGTTCATCGGCTTCGGACTCAAGCTGGCCTTCACTGAGAGCCCCAAGGCCTGAAACCCCATCAGCAAGGACAAAACCATGCCCATCACCCCCCAGGAAGCGCTGCAGCGCACCATCGAGCACCGCGAAATCTTCCACGACGAGATGCTGCACCTGATGCGGCTCATCATGCGCGGCGAGCTCTCGCCCGTCATGACGGCGGCCATCGTGACCGGCCTGCGCGTGAAGAAGGAAACCATCGGCGAGATCACCGCCGCCGCGCAGGTGATGCGCGAGTTCTCCACCAAGGTGCATGTCGCAGACACCAGCCACATGGTGGACATCGTGGGCACGGGCGGCGATGGCGCCAACACTTTCAACATCTCCACCTGCGCCACCTTCGTGATCGCAGCGACCGGCGGCAAGGTCAGCAAGCACGGCGGGCGCAGCGTGAGCAGCAAGAGCGGCAGTGCCGACGCCATGGAAGCCCTGGGCGTCCACATCAACCTGTCACCCGAAGCCATTGCCCGCTGCATTGCCGAGGTGGGCATCGGCTTCATGTTCGCGCCCAACCACCACCCGGCCATGAAGAACGTGGCGCCCGTGCGCAAGGAGCTGGGTGTGCGCACCCTCTTCAACATCCTGGGCCCGCTGACCAACCCGGCCGGCGCGCCCAACATCCTCATGGGCGTGTTCCACGAAGACCTGGTGGGCATCCAGGTGCGCGCCCTGCAGCGCTTGGGCGCCGAGCACGCCCTGGTCATCTACGGGCGCGACGGCCTCGACGAAATCAGCCTGGGCGCCTCCACCCTGGTGGGTGAGCTCAAGGACGGAGCCATCCGCGAATACGAAGTGCATCCCGAAGACTTCGGCCTGGCCATGACCAGCACCCGCCAGCTGCGCGTGGACAACCCCGAGCAGTCGCGCGCCATCGTGCTGGATGTGCTGGATGGCAAGCCCGGCGCGGCGCGCGACATCGTCTGCCTGAATGCCGGCGCCGCGCTGTATGCGGCCAACGTGGTGGACAGCATCGCCGCCGGCCTCTCGCGTGCGCAGCAGGCCATCGACAGCGGCGCCGCCAAGGCCAAGCTGGGCGAGCTGGTCACGCGCACGCATGCGCTGGCCACCGTGGCCTGAGCGCAGCATGTGGCGCGACCCCGGCACCTGGATCGCACTGGGCGTCTCGGCGCTCTTTGTGGTGGTGGGGCTGGCAATGCACCGCGTGTTCACCCGCATACTGAAACAGGGCTCTGCGGAGCCTGGCGACGACAACCACAAGGCTGAAAACCATGAGTGACATCCTCAACAAGATCGTGGCCGTCAAGCACGAAGAAGTGGCCGCCGCCAAAAAGCGCCTGCCGCTGGCCGCCATGCGTGCCGACGCCGAAAGCCGCGTGCTCACGCGCGATTTCGAAGGCGCGCTGCGCGCCAAAATCGCCAAAGGCCAGGCGGCCGTGATCGCCGAGATCAAGAAGGCCAGCCCCAGCAAGGGCGTGATCCGGGCCGACTTCATCCCGGCCGACATTGCCCAGAGCTACGCCGATGGCGACGGCACGGTCGGCGCGGCCTGCCTGTCGGTGCTGACCGACAAGCAGTTCTTTCAGGGCAGCGTGGACTACCTCAAGCAGGCCCGCGCGAGCTGCCAGCTGCCCGTCCTGCGCAAGGACTTCCTCGTGGATGCCTACCAGGTGTACGAAGCGCGGGCCATGGGAGCCGATGCCATTTTGCTGATCGCGGCCAGCCTCGACGATGCCCAGATGGCCGACTTCGAGGCCATCGCCCGCAGCCTGGACATGGCCGTGCTGGTGGAGGTGCACGACCGCCCCGAGCTGGAGCGCGCCCTGAAGCTCAAGACCCCGCTGGTCGGCATCAACAACCGCAACCTGCGCACCTTCGAGGTCACGCTGCAGACCACGCTGGGCATGGTCCAGGATGTGCCGCAAGACCGCCTGCTGGTCACCGAGTCGGGCATCCTAAAGCCTGCGGACGTGAAGACCCTGCGCGATGCTGGCGTGCACGCCTTCCTGGTGGGCGAGGCCTTCATGCGCGCCCCGGAGCCGGGTTTGGAGCTGGCCAAGCTGTTCGCCTGACCTGCAAAATCGATAGTTGCTTGCGCTTTCTGGTTAAACGCAGGAACCCAGTTTGATCATGAATGATCTGCAAAATGCACCCACGCAACTGCAAAGCGCCGACCCGGCCGACTGGCCCGTGGCGTCTGGCTGGCAGCCGCTGGTGCAGGACTTTTTCGCCAGCACTACCGGCCACAAGCTGCTGACCTTTCTGCAGGCCCGGCTGGCTGCCGGTGCCACCATCTTCCCGCCGCGCCCGCTGCGCGCGCTGGAACTCACGCCACCCGAGGAGGTGCGCGTGGTCATCCTGGGGCAGGACCCGTACCACGGCCGGGGCCAGGCCGAGGGGCTGGCGTTCTCGGTGGTGCCGGGTGTGCGCCTGCCGCCCTCGCTGCAGAATATCTTCAAGGAGATGCAGCGCGACCTGGGAACGCCTTTCCCGGCAATGCCCGACCCCGGCGGCAGCCTGGTGAAGTGGGCCCGTAACGGCGTGCTGCTGCTCAACACCACGCTCACCGTGGAAGAAGGCCAGCCCGCCAGCCATGCGGGAAAGGGCTGGGAGGTGCTGACCGACGCCGTCATCCGCCATGTGGCACAGGGGCAGCGGCCCGTGGTGTTCATGCTCTGGGGCGCGCACGCGCAGAGCAAGCGCGCCGTGATTCCGCGCGACCGGGGGCACCTGGTGCTCACGGCCAACCACCCCTCGCCGCTGTCGGCGCTGCGGCCGCCGGTGCCGTTCATCGGGTGCGGGCATTTCGGGCAGGCGCGGCTGTTTCGGCAGGCGCATGAGGCACCAGTTGCGACTGATTAGATAGCTGTTGGCGCTTTTCCATCAGGCGCTGGAGGTCTTTTCTATTTCAAATCCTGGCGCTCCAGCAGCATCGCGTCGCCATAGCTGAAAAACCGGTACTCCTGCGCAATCGCATGCCGGTACAGGCCCATGATGTGGGCATAGCCCGCAAACGCGCTCACCAGCATCATCAGCGTGCTCTTGGGCAGGTGGAAGTTGGTCAGCAACAGGTCCACCACCTGGAAGCGAAAACCCGGCGTGATGAAGATGGCGGTGTCGCCGCTGGCCTGGCCCGAGCGCGCCCAGGATTCGAGCGTGCGCACTGTCGTCGTGCCCACGGCCACCACGCGGCCGCCGCGCTGGCGGCAGCGCTCCAGGGCGGCCAGCGTGGCCAGCGGCACCTCGTACCACTCGCTGTGCATCTGGTGCTCGGCCAGGTTTTCGGTTTTGACCGGCTGGAAGGTGCCCGCGCCCACATGCAGCGTGACGCTCGCGCGTTCGATGCCGCGCGCGGCCAGATCGGCCAGCACGGCCTCGTCAAAGTGCAGCGCGGCGGTGGGCGCGGCCACGGCGCCGGGGTGGCGGGCAAACACGGTCTGGTAGCGCTGACTGTCCTCGGCCTCGTCGGGGTCGTGGTCGCTGTTCTGCTGGCGTTCGATGTAGGGCGGCAGCGGCAGGTGGCCGTGGCGCTCCATCAGCTCCCAGGGGGATTCGCCGGCGGGGCCGTGCAGTGCAAAGCGGAACAGCGGACCGTCCTCGGTGGGCCAGCGGGAGAGCAGGGTGGCGTCAAACCCGCCGGCATGGCGGCCCCCGGCCATGTGCACGGTGCTGCCGGGCAGGGGCTTCTTGCTGACCTTCATGTGGGCCACGACTTCGTTGCCCGTACCGCCTGCGGTACCTCCTGTGTCATTGCCGGCCTCGGCGGGCAGCACGCGCTCGATCAGCAGCTCCAGCTTGCCGCCGCTGGCCTTCTCGCCAAAGATGCGCGCCTTGACCACGCGGGTGTCGTTGAACACCAGCAGGTCGCCCTCGCGCAACAGGCCGGGCAGCTCGCGAAAGATGCGGTCCACCGGTCGCATGGCGCGGCCATCGAGCAGGCGCGAGGCGCTGCGCTCGGCGGCGGGATGCTGGGCAATGCGTTCGGGGGGCAGCGAGAAGTCGAAGTCGCTGAGGGTGAAGACGCGCGGGGCGTGGGGGAGGGATTCGGTCATGTGCTTGAGGGCCGAACGGGCCCGTGCCAAGAAAAAAGGAAGGCGCGATTTTCCCATGGGACTTGCCGGCTTTGCGGTGCGCGTCGGTGGACAACGCCTCTGCCGCCACTCAGTCGGGGGGCCGCACCAGGCGCCGGTTGATCTTTTTCATGGGCACAGCCTCTTCATGCCTGCACGCTGACCAGGGGTTGCAGCCGGTGCACATCGGCGGCCTGGGCCAGGGCGGTGCCGGGGGCCAGCAGGGCGGCAGCGCCCGCGGCCACGCCCCAGCGCAGGGCTTCGGCGGGCGCATCGCCCCGGTCCAGCGCCCAGACCAGTGCGGCCAGAAAGCAGTCGCCTGCGCCTGTGGTTCCAGTGGCGGCGGGCACGTTGAGGGCCGGGGCCTGCCAGACACCTTCACGCGTGGCCAGCACGGCGCCTTGGTCGCCCACGGACAGCGCCACGATCTCTGCCTGGCCCGCGTGCACCAGCGCCTGCGCGGCCGTGCACCAGTCGGAGGCGCTGGACAGGGGCTGCCGCAGCACCTCGCGCAGCTCGCGCAGGCTGGGCTTGACCAGCGCCACGCCGGCCTGCAGCGCCGCTGCCAGCGGCAGGCCGGAGCTGTCCACCACCAGGCGCGTGCCGCGTGCACGGGCAAGGGGCGCGAGCCGGGCATAAAAATCAGGTGGAACGCCGGGTGGCAGGCTGCCGCTGGCAATCAGCCAGCGCGGCACATTGGTGGGTGCTGCCAGGGCATCCAGGCAGGCCTGCCATTCGGCGGCTTGCAGGGTGGGGCCGGGCAGCACGAAGCGAAATTCCTGGCCGGTGCTGATCTCTACCACCGAGAAATTCTCGCGCGTGTCGCCGGCAATCGGCTGGATGGCGGTGGCAACGCCTTCTTGCTCCAGCAACTGGCGCACCTGCGTACCGACTGCACCGCCCGCCAGTGTCCAGGCCTGCACGTCGGCATGCAGCCGGTGCAGCACCCGCGCCACGTTGATGCCGCCGCCGCCTGCAAAGCGTTGCGCCGGACTGCAGCGCAGCTTGTGCGTGGGGGCCACGCGGTCGGTGGTGGTGGCCAGGTCGAGGGCGGGGTTGAGGGTGAGGGTGATGAGTGCAGGCACGGGCAGATGGGGTTGGCAATGGTGGTGGGGCGAAACTACCAGACCGGTCCGGTCAATCCCGGTCACAGGTCCATCACGCTGATGGCGTCACCCGCAGGTGGCTGAAGTCGGTCTCGATCTGTGCTTCAGCCTCCGCGCGCGATACCGGGGTGGTGCCGGGTGCCACGGCCCCCCTTGCTGTGAATGCGCTTGAACATGGCGGAAACGCCGGATTCGACAGTTCGCCGTAACAATTTGGGAGTAAAGGCAGTCATGGTAGCCTTTTTGGTCTGTCTTCTGCCTGTGCGCCTCCTCCCATTGTTCCCCCATGCCCACCGCTTCCAAAGTTGTTCCCCCCGCCACCGCACGGGCTGCCTCCCCGGTGGCTGCCAAGGGCGGAGTGTCGGTGGCACAAAAGGCCCTGCAAAAGCTGGGGCTGCGCCGCGACATCGACCTGGCCCTGCACCTGCCGCTGCGCTACGAGGACGAGACCCGCATCACCCCGCTGGCCAACGCACGCGACGGGCAGATCGTGCAGATCGAGGCCACGGTGACGGCCAGCGAGGTGCAGCTGCGCCCGCGCCGCATGCTCAAGGTGCAGGTGGATGACGGCACGGGCACCTGCGATCTGACGTTCTTCAGCTTCTACCCCTCGCACCAGAAGACGCTGGCCGTGGGCGCACGCCTGCGCATCCGGGGCGAGGTCAAGGGCGGTTTCTGGGGGCGGCAGATGCTGCACCCGGCGTTCCGCGCGGCGGGGGGCGAGCTGCCTGCCGCGCTCACGCCCGTCTACCCCACCACGGCCGGGCTGCCCCAGCACTACCTGCGCCGCGCCGTGGTCAGTGCGCTGGCGCGGGTGGACCTGTCGGACACCCTGCCACCCGGCACCGAGCCACCGATGGCCCGGATTCATGGCCCCAATGGCCTGCAGCGCAGTTTCAGCCTGCGCGAGGCGCTCACTTTCTTGCACCACCCTGCGCCCGATGTGGCGCTGTCCACGCTCGAAGACCACAGCCACCCCGCCTGGCAACGCCTGAAGGCCGAGGAGCTGCTGGCTCAGCAGCTGTCGCAACAGCAGTCGCGGCGCGAGCGCGACAGGTTGCGGGCACCGGTGCTGCGGCCCCGGCACGCCGCCGATGGCGCCTTGCCGCTGCACGAGCAGCTTTTGGCCGTGCTGCCGTTCGACCTGACGGCCGCCCAGCGCCGCGTCGGAGAAGAAATCGCGGCCGACCTGGCCCGCCAGGTGCCCATGCACCGCCTGCTGCAGGGCGACGTGGGCTCGGGCAAAACCGTGGTCTCGGCCCTGGCCGCCTGCCTGGCCATGGATGCGGGCTGGCAGTGTGCGCTGATGGCCCCCACCGAAATCCTGGCCGAGCAGCATTTCGCCAAGATGATCGGCTGGCTCGAACCCCTGTTGGCTGCGCGCGGCCGCAAGGTGGCCTGGCTGGTGGGCGGGCAAAAGAAGAAGGACCGCAGCGCCATGCTGGCGCTGGTGGCCAGCGGCGAGGCTGCGCTGGTGGTGGGCACGCATGCCGTGATCCAGGAGCAGGTCCAGTTCAAGAACCTGGCGCTGGCCATCATCGACGAGCAGCACCGCTTTGGCGTGGCACAGCGGCTGGAACTGCGCCGCAAATTGGCAGAGCACGGCATGGAGCCGCACATGCTGATGATGAGCGCCACCCCCATCCCGCGCACCCTGGCCATGAGCTATTACGCCGACCTGGATGTGTCGGTCATCGACGAGCTGCCCCCGGGCCGCACGCCCATCGTCACCAAGCTGATTGCCGACAGCCGCAAGGACGAGGTCATAGCCCGCATCGGCACGCAGGTGGCCGCCGGACGGCAGGTGTACTGGGTGTGTCCGCTGATCGAAGAGAGCGAGGCGCTGGACCTTTCCAATGCCACCGCCACCCATGCTGATTTGAGCGAAGCCTTGCCGGGCTGCATAGTGGGCCTGCTGCATTCGCGCATGCCCACCGCCGAAAAGAAAGCCGTGATGCAGCTTTTCACCAGCGGCCAGATGGGCGTGCTGGTCAGCACCACCGTGATCGAGGTGGGCGTGGACGTGCCCAATGCCTCGCTGATGGTCATCGAGCATGCCGAGCGCTTTGGCCTGAGCCAATTGCACCAGTTGCGCGGCCGGGTGGGGCGGGGCGCGGCGGCATCGGCCTGCGTGCTGCTGTACGCCACCAACGACAGCGGCCGCGTGGGTGAAACCGCCAAGGAGCGCCTGCGGGCGATGGCCGAGACCAACGATGGCTTCGAGATCGCCCGGCGCGACCTGGAGATACGCGGCCCCGGTGAGTTCCTGGGCGCACGCCAGTCGGGCGATGCGCTGCTGCGTTTTGCCGACCTGGCGACCGATACGCACCTGCTCGAATGGGCGCGTGAGCTGGCGCCGCAGATGCTGGACCGATACCCCGCACTGGCCGCCAAACACGTGGCGCGCTGGTTGGGTGGAAAATCCGATTACCTCAAAGCATGAGACGCTGCGATCAACACTGACGTGGCTCGCAGGAACACACCATGACCCTCACCGAACTCAAGTACATCGTCGCCGTGGCGCGCGAGAAGCACTTCGGCCATGCGGCCGATGCCTGCTATGTGTCGCAGCCCACGCTGTCGGTGGCCATCAAGAAGCTCGAGGAAGAGCTGGACGTGAAGCTCTTCGAGCGCAGCGCCGGCGAGGTGACGGTGACGCCGCTGGGCGAGGACATCGTGCGCCAGGCGCAGAGCGTGCTGGAGCAGGCGGCGGCCATCAAGGAGATCGCCAAGCGCGGCAAGGACCCGCTGTCGGGGCCGCTCACGCTGGGGGTGATCTACACCATTGGACCCTACCTGCTACCCGATCTGGTGCGCCAGTCCATCACGCGCACCCCGCAGATGCCGCTGATGCTGCAGGAGAATTTCACGGTCAAGCTGCTGGAGATGCTGCGCACCGGCGAGATCGACTGCGCCATTCTGGCTGAACCGTTTCCGGACACCGGCCTGGCCATGGCGCCGCTGTATGACGAGCCCTTCATGGCGGCCGTACCCAGCACGCACCCGCTGGCAGCGCAAAAATCCGTCTCCGCCGCCGAGCTCAAGAGCGAGACCATGCTGCTGCTGGGCGCGGGCCACTGCTTTCGCGACCATGTGCTGGAGGTCTGCCCCGAATTCGCGCGCTTTTCCAGCAATGCCGAGGGCATCCGCAAGTCGTTCGAAGGCTCGTCGCTGGAGACCATCAAGCACATGGTGGCTGCCGGCATGGGCGTCACCCTGGTGCCCCGCCTGTCGGTGCCGCGCGATGCGCTGCTGACCGTGTCGCGCCGCCGCAAGAGCGACGAGAGTTACATCCGCTACCTGCCCATCCGCGAGGAAGACGGCGGCCCGCCGCCCATGCGCCGCGTGGTGCTGGCCTGGCGCCGCAGCTTCACGCGCTACGAAGCCATCGCCGCGCTGCGCAACGCCATCTATGCCTGCGAACTGCCGGGCGTCACGCGGCTGTCATGACCGGATGCCACCGTGCCGGTGGGGGTGAATGGAAGTGGCGCCGCAGTGTCCTGCGCTACAGTGAATGACAGCGCTGCACGCGCCTTTCTGGCGCCCGCAGCCGTTGTTCCACCCGACCATCCCAGGAGAAATGACATGGCCAAGGCTTCCGGCAAAACCGCCGCACCCCGCATCAACATCGGCATCAGCGAGAAAGACCGCGCCGCCATTGCCCAGGGCCTGTCGCGCCTGCTGGCCGATACCTACACGCTGTACCTCACCACCCACAATTTCCACTGGAACGTGACGGGCCCCATGTTCAACACGCTGCACACCATGTTCATGGCGCAGTACACCGAACTGTGGAATGCCGTGGACCCCGTGGCCGAGCGCATCCGCTCGCTGGGCCACTTCGCGCCGGGCTCCTATGCCCAGTTCGGCCAGCTCACCAGCCTGCCCGACGCACCGGCCGAGCCCCCCAGGGCCACCGAGATGATCCGCATCCTGGTCGAAGGCCACGAGGCCGTGGCCCGCACCGCCCGCAGCCTGTTTCCCCTGGCCGACAAGGCCAGCGACGAGCCCACGGCCGATCTGCTGACCCAGCGCCTGACCATCCATGAGCAGACCGCCTGGATGCTGCGCTCCTTGCTGGAAGACTGAAGCCCCCCTTGCTCCATCACGGGATGGGTCTGCTGCCAGGGCTGGTTTTCGGCAGCGGGCTTTCACCGTGGCGCCCTGACCTGGAGAGACAAACCCCATGCCATCTACCAGCTACCCCGGCCCGGGTGCCGAACTGGAAATCAAGCTGGCCCTGCCCACCGCCAACCCCGCAGGCCTGGCCCGGCAGCTGGCGCGCCTGCCGGCCCTGGCGCGGCGCAAGCCCGTGCACAAGCGGGTGGACAACATCTACTACGACACCCCCGGGCAGGACTTGCGCGCCCAGCGCATGGCCTTGCGCCTGCGGCGTGTGGGCGAGGGCGATGCGTCGCAATGGCTGCAGACCTTCAAGACCAGCGACGGCGGCGATCTGGCACTGAGCCTGCGTGGCGAGTGGGAGGTGCCGGTGCCCGGGCCCGCGTTGGTGCAGACCGCCTTGCAGGCCGCGCCGCCCTGGCAGAAGTTGGACCCCGGCGGCGCCATATTCGCCGCACTGCAGCCTTGCTTTGGCACGGCCTTTGAGCGCACCGCCTGGACGGTGCGCCGGCGCGATGGCAGTGCCATCGAGGTGGCGCTGGACATCGGGCAGATCACCAGTGGACAGCGCAGCGCGCCGATCTGCGAGCTGGAGCTGGAACTGCTGGCCGGTGCACCCGCCGCGCTGTTCGATCTGGCGCGGCAGATTGCGCAGCACATCGCCGTGCTGCCGCTGGCCGCCAGCAAGGCGCAGCGCGGCCATGCGCTGCGCGAGGACACGCTGTACACCCCGCGGAGTGCCCGCCCGCTGCTGCTGGGCCGAGAGGTCTCGCTGCGGGGCATGGTGCAGCCGGTGCTGGGCGAGATGTTTTCCCATTTCACCGCCAACCTGTATGCCCTGGGCCAGTGCGACGACCCGGAGCTGGTGCACCAGGCCCGGGTGGGCTGGCGGCGCTTTCGCAGTGCCCTGCGCCTGTTCAGGGCTGTCTTGCCGGTGCAGGCGCAGCCCTCGCGGCACGGGCTGCAGCCCTTGCTGTCATTGCTGGGCGAGTTGCGCGACCTTGATGTGGCCTGCACGCAGACCCTGCCTGCGCTGCAAGGCGCCTTTGTGGCCGATGCCGCAGAGCGGGCCCCGCGCTGGCAGGTGATGGAGCAGACGTTTGCTCAGGCCGCGCTCCTGCAGCGCCAGGCGGTGCGCCGGGCTCTGCAGGAGCCTACGGTGGGCGCGGACTTGCTGGCCATCACCCTGTGGCTCGACGAGCTTGCGCGGCCCGAGGCCTGGGGGGGGCAGGACATCCCGGGCAAGGCCGTGCGCCATTGGGTGCGCCAGCGCGTCGTGCGGCTGCATGCGCAATGGAAGAAGGCGCTGCGCGACAGCAGCCACGCCGAAAGCCAGCACCGCGCGCGCATTCTGGCCAAGCGCCTGCGCTACAACATCGACGCCTTGCACCCGCTCCTGCCGGCCCGCGCCCAGCGCTGGCTGCAGCAGGCCCGCCAGGTGCAGGCAGGCATCGGCGCATCGCGCGATGTGCAGCAGGCCGGGCTGCTGGCCCAGCGGCTGGCGGTGGACCGGGGCATCGTGGAGTTTCTGCGCGGCTATGCGGCCGGCCAGGCGGGCGCGCCATCGGCCGCGCAGATGCCGGGTGGCGTATAAAGCGCGTTTGCCCCGGTAGCCCGACTTCCACTTCTCGCCGCTTTCCTGCTGCCACCTTCTTTCGTCCGGTTTTGTCCGTTTTTGTTTTTTCCGCATGACCCCCTCCCCGCGCAGCCGTTTCTCCCTGTATCTTGATCTGATCCGCTGGGACCGGCCTGCCGGCTGGCTGGTGCTGGTGTGGCCCACGCTCAGCGCACTGTGGGTGGCGGCGGGCGGTTTTCCGGGCTGGCATCTGCTGGCGGTGTTCGTGCTGGGCACCGTGCTCATGCGCAGCGCCGGCTGCTGCATCAACGACGTGGCCGACCGCGACTTTGACCGCCACGTCAAGCGCACGGCGCAGCGGCCCATCACTTCGGGGCAGGTGTCGGTCAGGGAGGCCCTGGCCGTGGGCGCGGTGCTGTCGCTCGTGTCGCTCGCGCTGGTGTTGACGACGAATGGGGTGGCGGTGGCCTGGTCGGTGCCGGCGCTGCTGGTGACCATTCTCTACCCGTTCACCAAGCGTTTTTTTGCCATGCCGCAGGCGGTTCTGGGCATTGCCTTCAACTTCGGCATCGTGATCGCGTTCGCCGCCGTGCAGGGCGAGGTGCCGGCCATGGCGTGGCTGCTGTGGCTGGGCAACCTGTTCTGGGTGCTGGCCTACGACACCGAATACGCCATGGTGGACCGCGACGACGACCTGAAGATCGGCATGAGAACCTCGGCCATCACGCTGGGGCGCTTCGACGTGGCCGCCATTGTGCTGTTTTACCTGTTGTTCCTGGGTTTTTGGCTGGTAGCGCTGGCACCGCTTGCGCTAGGTGCTATTTATTACGTAGCAATTGCAGCGGCACTGGCCCAGGTGGCATGGCACTGGTGGCTGATCCGCACGCGCACGCGCGAGGGGTGCTTTCGGGCGTTTCGCATGAACCACTGGGTAGGGTTCACGCTGTTTGCCGGGATTGCGGGCAGCTACCTGCTGCGTTGATTTGCTATTTAATAGATAGCATGTGACGCTTGTTTATCAAACGCCACAGGCTGTCCGGCATTATTTCCCGAACTCGTCGCCCAGCTCGTGCGCGCGCTGGCGGGCAGCCTGCATGGCCTGCACAAACTTCTCGGCCACCGCGTCCTGTTCCATCGACTGCAGGGCCGCATAGGTGGTGCCGCCCTTGGAGGTGACGCGCTGGCGCAGCACTGCGGGCGTTTCGTCGGAACGGCGGGCCAGCTCCGAGGCGCCCACAAACGTGCCCACCGCCAGCTGATGGGCCTGGGCCGCAGACAGGCCCATGTCGGTGCCGGCGCGGGCCATGGCTTCCAGGAAATAGAAAACATAGGCCGGACCCGAGCCGGACAGCGCCGTCACGGTGTCCAGTTGCGGCTCTTCCTCCACCCATAAAAAATCGCCCGTCGTGGCCATGATGGCCTCGATGCTCTGGCGCTCTTGCGCGCTCACGGCGGGGCGGGCAAACAGCGCGCTCATGCCCTTGCCCACCAGGGCCGGCGTGTTGGGCATGGTGCGCACGATGCGCTCGCTGCCCAGCCACTGGGCAATGCTGTCCGAGCGGATGCCGGCGGCCACGCTCAGGTGCAGGGCTTCCTGCGTGTGGGCCTTGGCCTGCGCTGCCGCGTCCTTGAAGGTCTGGGGCTTGACGGCCCAGACCACGATGCGGGCACGCTGCAGGGCGGGGCCTGCTTCGGCCTGGGCTTCAATCCCGTAGTTTTTGCGCAAAGCCTCGCGGGCCTCGGCCCAGGGCTCGACCACCTCGATCTGGCTGGCGGGATGGCCCTGGTGGATCAGCCCGCCAATGATGGCGCTGGCCATGTTGCCGCCGCCGATGAAGGCGATCACGGGAAGGGTGGCAGGGGCATTCCGGGGGGCGGTGGGGGCGGTCTGGCTCATGGTGTGGGGCGGTTCAGGGTCGGGGTTGCGATGGTAGCGCGCTGCGGCCCGTGCCCGGGCACGGGCCAGCGCCGTCAGTCCAGCGTGGTCTGGCGCACCGCGTGTTCCCAGCGTGCCATCAGCTCCTGGGCGCGGCCGGGGGGCAGGGTCGGCACAAAACGCCGGTCGGCGCGCCACAGCTGCGAGAGTTCATCGGTGCTGCCATACACGCCGCTCGACAGTCCCGCCAGGTAGGCCGCGCCGAGGGCTGTGGTCTCGATGACGGCCGGGCGCACCACCGGTATGCCCAGCAGGTCGGCCTGGAACTGCATCAGCAGGTCGTTGATGCAGGCACCGCCGTCCACGCGCAGCTCGCTCACCGGCGCGCCGCCGGCGGCCACGGCATCGCGACTCATGGCCAGCAGCAGGGCGGCGCTCTGGTAGGCAATGCTCTCCAGCGCCGCGCGCGCGATGTGGCCCAGGGTGCTGCCGCGCGTCAGGCCCGTGATGGTGCCGCGGGCATCGGGCTTCCAGTAAGGCGCGCCCAGGCCGGTGAAGGCCGGCACCATCATCACGCCGCCCGAGTCGGGCACGCTTTGCGCGAGCGACTCGACCTCGCTGCTGGTGGAGATGGCGCGCAGGCCGTCGCGCAGCCACTGCACCACGGCGCCGCCCACGAACACGCTGCCTTCCATGGCGAACTCCGGCTGTGCGGTGGCCTGCGCTGCGCTGGTGGTGAGCAGGCCGTTCTGCGAGGTCTGGAACTTGTCGCCGGTATGCATCAGCATGAAGCAGCCCGTGCCATAGGTGTTCTTGGCCATGCCGGCCGTGAAGCAGGCCTGGCCGAACAGCGCGCTCTGCTGGTCGCCCGCCACGCCGCCGATGCGAATGGAGTGGCCCAGCAGGTCGGGCGCGATGTCGCAAAAATGGGCGCTCGATGGCAGCACCTCCGGCATCAGCGCGCGGGGAATGCGCAGCAGCGCCAGCAGCTCGTCGTCCCACTGGTTGGTGTGCACATTGAACAGCATGGTGCGCGCGGCGTTGCTCACGTCCGTCACATGCACCTGGCCGTGGGTGAGCTGCCACATCAGCCAGCTGTCCACCGTGCCAAAGGCCAGCTCGCCGCGTTCGGCCGCGTCGCGCGCGCCGGGCACGTTGTCCAGCATCCATTGCAGCTTGGTACCGGAGAAGTAGGCGTCCACCAGCAGGCCCGTCTTGGCCTGGATGGTGGCGGCATGGCCGCGCTCGCGCAGCTGGGCGCAGGCGGGCTCGGCGCGCCGGTCCTGCCAGACGATGGCGTGGTGCACGGGCTGGCCGGTCTTGCGGTTCCACAGCACGGTGGTCTCGCGCTGGTTGGTGATGCCTGCTGCGCGCACGGCGCTCGCCGCAATGCCGGCCCTGGCCAGCGCCTCGCGCGCCGTGGCCAGCTGGGTGCGCCAGATCTCCCGCGGGTCATGCTCCACCCAGCCGGGCTGGGGGTAGATCTGCGGCAGCTCCAGCTGGGCCTGCGCCACGATGTGGCCGGCTTCGTCGAACACGATGCTGCGGGAGCTGGAGGTGCCTTGGTCGAGGGCGAGCAGGTAGGTCATGCGGGCAAGGATATCCGTGCGCGGCAGCGGAAGTACACAGCAAGGGGGGCGTGCATCCTGCTGCCATCCATGGACAATCAATCCCCATGATGCATGTTTCTGCTCCCCAGCCTACCCGGCGCGAAGAATTGCTGGCCCGTCTGGCGGAACCCCGCTGTTTCGATCTGGCCGTCATTGGTGGTGGTGCGACGGGGCTGGGCGTTGCGCTGGACGCAGCGGCGCGTGGGTTCAGTGTGGTGTTGGTCGAATCGTACGACTTTGCCAAGGGAACCTCGTCACGCGCCACCAAGCTGGTGCATGGCGGTGTCCGTTACCTGGCGCAGGGCAACATCGCGCTGGTGCGCGAGGCATTGCATGAGCGCACCACGCTGTTGCACAACGCACCCCATCTGGCGCAACCCCTGCCTTTCGTGATGCCGTCGTACCGGTTCTGGGAGACGCCTTTCTATGGCATCGGACTCATGATGTATGACGCGCTGGCAGGCAAGGCCGGCCTGGGCGCCACCGAGTTTCTGGGGCGTGCACGCACCCTGCAGTGCCTGCCGACGGCCCGCACCGAACACCTCAAGGGCGGCGTCAAGTACTGGGACGGTCAATTTGACGACGCCCGTCTGGCCCTGGCGCTGGCACGAACCGCCGCCAGCCTGGGCGCCCTGGTCGTCAATTACTGCCCAGCGCGGTCGCTGGTGCACGAGGCCGGCAAAGTGGTCGGTTTTGTCTGTGAGGACGCCGGCAGCGGGCAGCAGTTCACCGTGCGGGCCCGCTCGGTCGTCAATGCCACGGGCGTGTGGGTGGACACCCTGCGCCAGATGGACGGCGAGGCCATCGGGCGGCCCGTCAAGCCCATGGTGGCGCCCAGCCAGGGCGTGCACATCGTGGTGGACCGCGAGTTTCTGCCCTCCGACCACGCACTGATGGTGCCCAGGACGGCCGATGGCCGCGTGCTGTTTGCCGTGCCATGGCTGGGCAAGCTCATTCTGGGGACCACCGACAGCCCGCGCCAGGACGTGGTGCGCGAGCCCGAACCTTTCCGGGACGAGGTCCGTTTCATTTTGGAAGAGTCTGCGCGCTACCTGACCCGCGCGCCCCGGGTGGAGGACATCCGCAGCATCTGGGTGGGCCTGCGCCCGCTGGTCAAGCCGCAGGACGACGATGGCGACAACACCAAGAAAATCAGCCGGGAGCACACGGTGCTGGCCAGCCGCAGTGGTCTGATCACGGTGACCGGTGGCAAATGGACCACCTACCGCGCCATGGCCGAAGATGTGTTGCAAAAATGCTTCACTACGGGCCAGTTGCCCGAAAAACCAGCGGGCGTGACCAACGATCTGCCCTTGGTGGGAGCGCCGCGAGAGCCTGTGCAGCACCGCATCAGTGATGCCCAGGGGCTGCACTCTTATGGCAGCGAAGCGGCTGCCGTGCAGCAAATCCCGGGGGCACAGACCGACCTGGGCGGCGGCCTGACGGAGGCCATGGTGCGCTTTGCCGCCCGCTACGAATACGCTTGCACCGTGGAAGATGTGCTGGCCCGCCGCTCGCGCCTGCTGTTCCTGGACGCTCGCAAGGCCATGGGACTGGCGCCCGGGGTTGCAGGCATCCTGCGTGAAGAGCTGGGTACGGACCCACAGTTGGAGGCCTTCCTGGCCCTGGCGCGCCAGTATCTGCACGTTCCTGTGTGATACGGTGCTTGACTTCCCAAAAGACCTTTGCAATAATAGAGGGCTTCGCGTTTAAAGCGTGAAGTTTCTGCCCAGCGGGAAGTGCTGCAAATGGTTTGCGGTGCGGACGACGGGCCCAAGACTGACTGGCTGATCTGCAGCCCTTGAGAGGTTCTCTGGGGCTGTTGTCTTCTGGTGCAAGTTGGGAATATTGAAATGATCCAGACAGAATCTCGGTTAGAGGTTGCCGACAATACCGGCGCTAAATCCGTCCTTTGCATCAAGGTGCTGGGCGGTTCGAAGCGTCGCTATGCAAGCGTTGGCGACATCATCAAGGTGAGCATCAAGGAAGCTGCTCCACGCGGCCGCGTCAAAAAAGGCGAGGTCTATAGCGCGGTGGTGGTTCGTACGGCGAAGGGTATTCGTCGTGGCGATGGCTCGCTCGTTAAATTCGATGGCAACGCTGCAGTGTTGCTGAATGCAAAGTTGGAGCCCATCGGCACCCGCATCTTTGGACCCGTGACGCGTGAACTGCGTACCGAGAAGTTCATGAAGATCGTGTCCCTGGCTCCTGAAGTTCTCTAAGGACGCGCCATGAACAAGATTCGCAAGGGCGACGAAGTCATCGTGCTGACCGGCCGTGACAAGGGCAAGCGCGGCACAGTGTCGTTGCGCAAGGATGACTCCTATCTCGTCATCGACGGCATCAACCTGGTCAAGAAGCACGCCAAGCCAAACCCCATGAAGGGTACGACGGGCGGCATCGTTGAGAAGGCTATGCCCATCCATCAGTCCAACGTGGCCATCTTCAATGCGGCTACCGGCAAGGCTGATCGCGTAGGCATCAAGGTGCAGGCTGACGGCGCACGCGTTCGCGTGTTCAAGTCGAGCGGCGCTGAAATCAAGGCGGCCTAAGGGGTAAACATGGCACGACTGCAAGAAATTTACCGCGACAAAGTCGCTCCCGAGCTGATCAAGCAGTTCGGTTACACCTCGCCGATGCAAGTCCCGCGTCTGACCAAGATCACGCTCAACATGGGTGTGAGCGAAGCAGTTTCGGACAAGAAGGTGATGGACAACGCCGTGGCCGACCTGACCAAGATCGCTGGTCAGAAGCCTGTGGTGACCAAGGCCAAGAAAGCTATCGCCGGTTTCAAGATCCGCGAAGGCCAGGCCATTGGTTGCATGGTCACGCTGCGCGGCGTGCAGATGTATGAGTTCCTGGACCGTTTCGTGACCGTGGCCCTGCCGCGCGTCCGTGACTTCCGTGGTATCTCCGGTCGTGCTTTTGACGGCCGTGGCAACTACAACATCGGCGTCAAGGAACAGATCATTTTCCCTGAAATTGAATACGACAAGGTCGATGCCTTGCGCGGTCTCAATATCAGCATCACCACGACGGCCAAGTCCGACGAAGAAGCCAAGGCTCTCCTCGCTGGTTTCCGTTTCCCGTTCAAGAACTGAGGCGAAGCATGGCTAAAGTAGCTTTGATCCAGCGCGAACTGAAGCGCGAAAAATTGGCAGCCAAGTACGCAACCAAGTATGCGGAACTGAAGGCGATTGCTGGCGATGCCAAGCGCAGCGATGAAGAGCGTGATGCAGCCCGCCTGGGCCTGCAAAAGCTCCCCCGCAATGCAAATCCTACGCGTCAGCGTAACCGTTGTGAAATCACCGGTCGCCCACGTGGAACATTCCGTCAATTCGGTCTGGCCCGCGCCAAGATCCGCGAACTGGCTTTTGCAGGCGACATCCCTGGTGTCACCAAGGCCAGCTGGTAAGCAGGCAGGAGAGATACAACATGAGCATGAGTGATCCTATCGCTGACTTGCTGACCCGCATTCGCAACGCACAAATGGTCGCCAAGGCCACGGTGCTGGTGCCTTCTTCCAAAGTGAAGATTGCCATCGCCCAAGTGCTGAAGGACGAGGGTTATATCGACGGCTTCCAGGTGAAAACCGAAGCTGGCAAGTCTGAACTTGAAATCGCCCTGAAGTACTACGCAGGCCGTCCCGTGATTGAGCGCATTGAGCGTGTCAGCCGCCCTGGACTGCGTGTCTACAAAGGCCGTGATTCCATTCCACAAGTCATGAACGGTCTGGGTGTGGCAATCGTCACAACCCCCAAGGGCGTGATGACTGATCGCAAGGCGCGCGCTACCGGTGTCGGTGGTGAAGTGCTCTGCTACGTGGCCTAACCCGCGGCATTGAGGAGAAACTGAAATGTCCCGAGTAGGAAAAATGCCTGTGACCATCCCCGCTGGCGTGGATGTGTCCGTGAAAGACGACCAGATCTCTGTCAAGGGTTCTGGTGGTGTGCTGACGCTTGCGCAGAATGTGCTGGTGAAGGTGTCAAGCAATGATGGCAAGCTCAGTTTTGAGCCTGCGAACGAGTCCCGCGAAGCGAATGCCATGAGCGGCACGATTCGCCAGTTGGTCAACAACATGGTGATCGGCGTCAGCAAGGGCTTTGAAAAGAAGCTGAGTCTGGTTGGCGTGGGCTACAAGGCTGCGGCCACTGGCGCTCGTTTGAACCTGGCGGTCGGTTATTCGCACCCCGTGAATTTCGATATGCCTGCTGGCATCACGGTTGCAACCCCAACGCCTACGGAAGTGGTCGTGAAGGGTGCTGACCGTCAGCGCGTGGGTCAGATCGCCGCTGAGATTCGTGCCGTTCGTCCGCCCGAGCCCTACAAGGGCAAGGGTATCCGCTATGCGGACGAAAAGATCACGATCAAAGAGACCAAGAAGAAATAAGGAGCTGCAACATGTTGACAAAGAAAGAGCAGCGTCTTCGTCGTTCGCGTCAGACGCGTATCCGCATTGCACAGCAAGGCGTGGCACGTTTGACCGTGAATCGTACGAACCTCCATATCTACGCCAGTGTGATTTCCGGCGACGGCAGCAAGGTGCTGGCCAGCGCGTCCACGGCCGAGGCCGATGTGCGCAAGTCGCTGGGCGGTTCGGGCAAGGGTGGCAATGCCGCTGCAGCCCAGGCAATCGGCAAGCGCATTGCTGAAAAAGCAAAGGCTGCTGGTGTCGAGAAGGTTGCATTTGATCGTGCAGGTTTTGCGTACCACGGTCGCGTCAAGGCTTTGGCCGATGCAGCCCGTGAAGCAGGTCTGCAGTTCTAAGCGGAACGGAATTAAAAATGGCTAAATTTCAACCCAAGGTGCAGAGCGAAGGCCAGGACGACGGTCTGCGCGAAAAAATGATCGCGGTGAACCGCGTGACCAAAGTCGTGAAGGGTGGCCGTATTCTCGGTTTCGCTGCACTGACTGTGGTTGGCGACGGTGATGGCCGCGTGGGCATGGGCAAGGGCAAATCGAAGGAAGTGCCGGCAGCTGTGCAAAAAGCCATGGAAGAAGCGCGTCGCAACATGGTGAAGGTTTCGTTGAAAAACGGCACGATCTTTCACAACGTGACGGGTCACCACGGCGCTGCCGTTGTGATGATGGCTCCGGCCCCCAAGGGTACCGGCATCATCGCGGGCGGTCCTATGCGCGCTGTCTTCGAAGTGCTGGGTGTTACCGATATCGTGGCCAAGAGCCATGGTTCGTCGAACCCCTACAACATGGTCCGTGCAACATTTGACGCGCTCGTCAATTCGACCACTCCGTCGAATGTGGCAGCCAAGCGCGGCAAGACAGTCGAAGACATCTTCGCCTGAACCGGAGCTTGAATATGACAACGCAACAAACCGTCAAGATTCAACTGGTGCGCAGCCCGATTGGCACCAAGGAATCGCACCGCGCCACCGTTCGTGGCCTGGGCCTGCGCAAGCTGAACAGTGTCAGCGAACTGCAGGACTCGCCTGAAGTGCGCGGCATGATTAACAAGATCAGCTATCTGGTCAAAGTCCTCTGAGAGATAGATCATGGAACTCAATAGCATCAAGCCCGCAGACGGCGCCAAGCATGCCAAGCGCCGCGTAGGCCGTGGTATCGGCTCCGGTCTGGGCAAGACCGCTGGCCGTGGTCACAAGGGTCAGAAGTCGCGTTCGGGTGGCTACCACAAGGTAGGTTTCGAAGGCGGTCAAATGCCTTTGCAGCGCCGTCTGCCAAAGCGCGGTTTCAAGTCGCATCTGCTCAAGTTCAATGCAGAAGTGACGTTGACCGCTCTGGATCAACTCGGTCTGGCCGAAGTGGATGTCCTGGCGCTCAAGCAAGCTGGCCTGGTGGGCGAGCTGGCGAAGGTGGTCAAGGTCATCAAGAGTGGTTCCATCACCAAGGCTGTCAAGCTGAACGGTGTGGGTGCTACGGCCGGTGCCAAGGCTGCCATCGAAGCTGCTGGCGGCAGCGCCGCCTGACTGTGGCTCTGAAGGAAGACATCTGTGGCTACTAGCGCGGCTCAAATTGCAAAGACCGGTAAATTCGGCGACCTGCGTCGTCGTCTGGTTTTTCTGTTGCTTGCGCTGGTCGTGTATCGCATCGGGGCTCATATCCCTGTGCCAGGCATCGATCCAGCCCAACTTCAGCAGCTGTTCAGTGGCCAGCAGGGCGGTATCCTGAACCTGTTCAACATGTTCTCGGGTGGTGCGCTCTCGCGCTTCACGGTTTTCGCTCTGGGGATCATGCCGTACATCTCGGCGTCGATCATCATGCAGCTGATGACCTACGTGGTTCCCACGTTCGAGCAGTTGAAGAAGGAAGGCGAAGCTGGCCGCCGCAAGATCACGCAGTACACCCGCTATGGCACATTGGGCTTGGCCCTTTTCCAGTCGCTCGGTATTGCTGTTGCGCTGGAAAGCTCGGCCGGTCTGGTGCTCAGCCCTGGTTTTGGTTTCCGCATGACAGCAGTGGTCAGCCTCACGGCTGGCACGATGTTCCTGATGTGGCTGGGTGAGCAAATCACTGAGCGTGGTCTGGGCAACGGGATTTCGATCCTGATCTTCGCTGGTATCGCTGCCGGATTGCCGAGTTCCATCGGCGGTCTTCTGGAACTGGTTCGCACGGGTGCCATGAGCATTCTGGCTGCCATCTTCATCGTCATTGTGGTAGGTCTCGTGACTTACTTCGTGGTGTTTGTGGAGCGTGGTCAGCGCAAGATTCTGGTGAATTACGCTCGTCGGCAGGTGGGTAACAAGGTGTATGGCGGTCAGTCGTCGCACCTGCCCCTGAAGCTGAACATGGCGGGTGTGATTCCTCCGATCTTTGCCTCGTCGATCATTCTGCTGCCGGCGACGGTGGTGAACTGGTTCAGTGCGGGTGAGTCGATGCGCTGGCTGAAAGACATCTCGGGTGCGCTGACTCCTGGTCAGCCCATCTATGTGATGTTCTACGCTACGGCGATCATCTTTTTCTGCTTCTTTTACACGGCACTGGTGTTCAACAGCCGTGAAACTGCAGACAACCTGAAAAAGAGCGGTGCGTTCATTCCAGGCATTCGCCCAGGTGAGCAAACGGCCCGTTATATCGACAAGATCCTGGTTCGGTTGACTTTGGCAGGCGCTGTGTACATCACTTTCGTGTGTTTGCTGCCAGAGTTCCTGATCTTGAAGTACAACGTTCCGTTTTACTTCGGTGGTACGTCGCTGCTGATCATTGTGGTGGTGACCATGGACTTCATGGCCCAGGTTCAGAACTACATGATGTCGCAACAGTATGAATCGCTGCTCAAGAAGGCCAATTTCAAAGGCAACGCGGGCGGTTGATGGATTGGAAGGTGGATGTCGCATCGCGGCGCTGCCTGTAAAGAGCTGAATATCGGTTGAGTTGGCGCCCCACGGTTTTCGCGGGCACAAATTGTGTTCCAGGCAAAGCAGCCGGGACGGATGGAAAAGTTTTAGGAGAATGCAATGAGAGTTTCGGCTTCGGTCAAAAAAATCTGCCGCAACTGCAAGATCATCCGCCGCAAGGGTGTGGTGCGCGTGATCTGCACGGATCTGCGTCACAAGCAGCGCCAAGGTTGATTGGAAAGTATTAGAGGACGCATATGGCACGTATCGCTGGCATTAACATTCCGCCGCACAAGCACGCGGAAATCGGTCTGACCGCCATTTTTGGCATTGGTCGTACCCGCGCTCGCAAGATTTGCGAAGCAACTGGCATCGCTTACAGCAAGAAGATCAAAGATCTTTCTGATAGCGACCTGGAAAAAATTCGCGAACAAATCGAGCAGTTCACCATCGAAGGTGACCTGCGCCGCGAAACCACGATGAACATCAAGCGTTTGATGGACATCGGCTGCTATCGTGGCTTCCGCCATCGCCGCGGTCTGCCAATGCGTGGTCAGCGCACCCGTACCAATGCACGCACCCGCAAGGGTCCGCGCAAGGGCGCAGCTGCACTGAAGAAATAAAGAGATTGAAAGATCATCATGGCTAAGTCTCCTGCCAATAACGCAGCCCAGCGCGTTCGCAAGAAGGTCCGGAAGAACGTTTCGGACGGTATTGCACACGTGCACGCCTCGTTCAACAACACCATCATCACGATCACCGATCGCCAGGGCAACGCCTTGTCGTGGGCTTCGTCCGGTGGCCAAGGTTTCAAGGGCTCGCGCAAGTCCACCCCGTTCGCAGCCCAGGTCGCTTCGGAAGTGGCCGGTCGCGCCGCCATCGATCAGGGCATCAAGAACCTTGACGTTGAAATCAAGGGTCCCGGTCCTGGCCGTGAATCCTCGGTGCGCGCACTGGGCGCACTGGGTATCCGTATCACGTCGATCTCCGACGTGACGCCGGTGCCGCACAACGGCTGCCGCCCTCAAAAGCGTCGCCGTATCTAATCTCTCTAAGCCCACCGCCGCCTGTGAACGCGCAAGCGCCTCAGGCGGCTCCCGCAATGGTTTGCGGTAGATGACACAAAGGAAGCTCAAGTGGCACGTTACCTCGGCCCCAAGGCCAAACTCTCCCGCCGTGAAGGCACGGACCTGTTCCTGAAGAGCGCCCGTCGCTCGATCGCTGACAAGTCCAAGTTCGACTCCAAGCCTGGTCAGCACGGCCGCACCTCCGGTGCCCGCACCTCCGACTACGGTCTGCAACTGCGTGAAAAGCAGAAGGTCAAGCGCATGTACGGCGTGCTGGAAAAGCAGTTCCGCCGATACTTCGAAGCCGCTGAAGGCAAGAAGGGCAACACCGGCGCCAACCTGCTGTTCCTGCTGGAATCCCGTCTCGACAACGTCGTGTACCGCATGGGTTTCGGCTCGACCCGCGCTGAAGCGCGCCAGCTGGTGTCCCACAAGGCAATCACCGTGAACGGCAAGTCCGTGAACATCGCGTCGTACCTCGTGAAGACGGGCGACGTGGTGGCCGTGCGCGAAAAGTCCAAGAAGCAGAACCGTATCGTTGAAGCCCTGCAGCTGGCCGCCCAAGTTGGCATGCCTGCCTGGGTAGACGTCAATGCGGAAAAGGCCGAAGGTATCTTCAAGAAGGTGCCAGACCGTGATGAGTTTGGCGCCGACATCAACGAATCCCTGATCGTTGAGTTGTACTCGCGCTAATCGCTTGTACGTATTTTGAGAAACCGTCCCTGAACCGCGAGGCATCGCGGTTTAGGCGCTTCACCAGCCTTACCGGTGTAACGAGCTGGGGGTATTGAGAGGAAGTTGCATGCAAACCAATTTGCTGAAACCCAAGGCGATTAATGTCGAACAGCTTGGCCACAATCGTGCCAAGGTAGCGCTTGAGCCGTTCGAGCGTGGCTACGGCCACACGTTGGGCAATGCCATCCGGCGTGTCCTGCTCTCGTCCATGGTGGGTTACGCAGCGACGGAAGTCACCATTGCAGGCGTGCTGCATGAGTATTCGTCTATCGATGGTGTTCAAGAAGATGTGGTCAACATTCTTCTGAATCTCAAGGGTGTGGTGTTCAAGCTGCACAATCGGGATGAGGTGACGCTGAGCTTGCGCAAGGATGGCGAAGGCGTTGTCACTGCACGTGACATCCAGACTCCACATGACGTGGAAATCGTCAATCCTGATCACGTGATCGCCAACTTGTCTGCTGGTGCCAAGCTGGACATGCAGATCAAGGTCGAGAAGGGGCGTGGCTACGTCCCTGGCAACCTGCGCCGCTATGCTGACGAATCGACCAAGTCGATTGGCCGGATCGTCCTGGATGCGTCGTTCTCGCCGGTGAAGCGTGTGAGCTACACCGTCGAAAGTGCTCGCGTCGAACAGCGCACTGACCTGGACAAACTGATTGTCGAGATCGAAACCAATGGCGCCATCACTGCCGAAGACGCAGTGCGTGCATCGGCCAAGATCCTGGTGGAGCAGCTGGCTGTATTTGCACAGCTGGAAGGGGGAGAAATTCCTACGTTCGAGTCCGCCTCGGGTGGCCGTGCGACCAACGCCACATTCGATCCGATTCTGCTGCGTCCGGTGGACGAGCTGGAGTTGACCGTGCGTTCCGCCAACTGCTTGAAGGCAGAGAACATCTACTACATCGGTGACCTGATCCAGCGAACCGAAAACGAGTTGCTCAAGACCCCCAACCTGGGTCGCAAGTCGCTCAACGAAATCAAGGAAGTGCTCGCATCGCGTGGTCTTACGCTGGGCATGAAATTGGAAAACTGGCCGCCAGCCGGTTTGGACAAGCGTTAAGTTATAATTTTGGGCTCCCCTCAAGGGGGCCAGTGCGTTGGGCAGTACCTGATACGGCTGCCTGATTTAATTAATAGAAGGAAAGCACCATGCGCCACGGACACGGACTCCGCAAACTCAACCGCACCAGCTCGCACCGTCTTGCGATGCTGCAAAACATGATGAATTCGCTCATCGAGCATGAAGCCATCAAGACTACCGTTCCCAAGGCCAAGGAATTGCGCCGAGTGATCGAACCCATGATCACCCTGGCCAAGGAAGACTCCGTGGCAAACCGCCGCCTGGCATTCAACCGTCTGCGTGATCGCGACAGCGTGACCAAGCTGTTCAACGACCTGGGCCCCCGATTCAAGGTGCGTCCTGGTGGCTACACCCGTATCTTGAAGATGGGCTTCCGCGTGGGCGATAACGCTCCCATGGCGCTGGTCGAATTGGTCGACCGTGCTGCTGAAACCGAAAATAATTCGGCAGCAGCTGAATAATAGGGTATAATCTATTTCTTACCGCGCGATGGAGCAGTCTGGTAGCTCGTTGGGCTCATAACCCAAAGGTCGGAGGTTCAAATCCTTCTCGCGCAACCAATAAAATCAAGCACTTAGCTTGTCTAAAAGCCCACTTCGGTGGGCTTTTTTGTTTTTGGCCCAAATTTGGCCCATATCCGGCCCACTCTTGGCCCATGACATTTCGCATGTGCCGCTTCTGACCTTTGGGTATTGGCCTCTTCAGAGACAGTCTGAAGCGATACGCGTGGCTACCGGCGGCCCTTGTGCTCATTGCGGGCTGGCAAGCATTAGGAAATTCCTCCGATTCGTAACAGATGCGAGAGCGAGGATAATTTTTTCCGAGTAAGACTGCAGCCCGCCAGGGGTTCGTATCTGGTAGGCCGGTTTAGGCTGTTTGCTGTCGGTGACCTTGGACGCTTGAATGTCAGCAGCGAGCGAGGTCACCTGTCATTCAAGGATGGAGGGGTCGAACGACCGCTGCACAACCGTCACCGGTCACTCAACACAGGCCAGCCCGGTCGCGCTTCAAGAACGACTCTGTGGTAGCAGCATAGGCACGGGTCAATTTCAGAAGAGCAAGCGCACGGCCCAAAAACAATCCGCTGAGTCCTCCGTAAAGCAGCGCCAGCGACAAGGGCTCATTGCGCCAGCCTAGGGTGATCGCCATGCCCACGTTGGCGGCGTAGCGCAGCGAGAAGACGACCAGAATAAGCAATCGGGCGGCGAATGCTGGCCAGAGCCGGGCGGACTCAAGCGTCCAACGCCCATAGGCGGCCATTCCCATGCCCTTGCAATGCACCCAGACCAACGCGAAATTGCCGCGCGAGGCGCGGAACGCGACATCGCCCTCGTCGAGGTCCACGATGCGCTGACCGCTCCCCCGCAGACCGTAGGCGATGGCTGCGCCCACCAGACCACCGCCGATCACGGCCAAGTCGTACACCTCGGTGGATGCCTTGGCGTCCATCGACACAAGAAGTCTCATGCAGCCTCGGGCAGCGCTTCCGGCAGGCCGTAGATGGTCTGTGCAACCTCCAGCGAAATCACGCCATCGGCCACGTCTTGCACCACCGCCGCTAACGGACGCTGTCGCGGGTCACCAAAGCCGCCCCCACCAGGCGTCTCGATGCGCACGCTCTCGCCCGCTTGCAGCTCCAAGTTGGCCGACTTGGAATACAGGACTTGTGCCTGCTCAGTGCCCGGATTGCGCCACAGCCGCGCTTGGCGGCCGTTGTGTCCGCCTGCCACGCCAGCTGGCACACCCACCGTGTGGCTGTCCGAGCGCGCCGAGAACACAATGCCCGGCACCAATGCGCGGATCTGCTTGGCGATCCCCAGTCCGCCCCGTGTGCGTCCAGCGCCGCCGGAATCTGCAATCAGGCAGTATTCGTCCACCCGCATCGGGTATTCGTTCTCCAGGGCTTCGACTGGCAGGTTGGACGTGTTGGTCATGTGCACGTGAATGCCGTCTAGGCCATCACGCTCGAAGCGCGCACCAGCGCCTCCACCAAGCGTCTCCAAGTAAACAAACTCACCAGCCCTCTGCGGCTGCCGGCCCGAGAAAACGATGGCCGGACACAGGTCATTGCTCGACGCCATTACTTTGTCCTCCGGTAGCAGTCCCCGGAAGGCGCCGAACAGCACGCCGGCCACTTTTTGGGCTGTGATGGAACGGGCACCAACGGCTGCTGGGTGTTCCGGATTGGTGATGGTGCCCAGTGGAGCGCTGATGTCGATGAGGTCAAAGAGACCGGCGTTGGGCGCCAGGTCCGGGTCGAGTTGGGCCTTGACCGCGTAGTAAACCGTCGCGTTGAGTGCGTTGATGGGCAGGTTCATGGCACCTCGTGCCTGCCGGCCCGACCCGGCGAAGTCGAAATGCAGCCGGCCGCTGGACACCGTGACCGTTACCTTCAATGTCACAGGGTCGCCGCCCAATCCATCGTCGTCCATCTGAGCACTGAAAGTGTAGCTGCCCTGGCGCAGCTCGGCGATGCGGTTGCTCAAACGGCGCCTGGTGTAGAGAATGACGTCGTCGACAGAGCGCAGCACTGCGGGCAGCCCCATCTGGGCGATCAGCCCCTTGACGGCAGCCGCACCGCGCTCGTTGGTGGCGATCTGTACCCTTAGATCAAGCAGCCGCTCCTCGGGGTCACGGGTGTTGGTGCAAATCAGGCGCATCAGGTCATCCTGCAACGAGCCGGCACGTGCGATGCGTGCAACAGGAATACGTATGCCTTCTTCGAAGATGCTTTTGAGGCCCCCGGCGATGGAACCCGGTACCGATCCGCCGACATCCGAATGGTGGGCGATGTTGGCTGTGAAAAAGCGAAGTTGCCGGTCCCAAAACACCGGCGTAACGATATTGATATCGGGCAGATGGCTGCCGTTGGCCAGATAGGGGTCGTTGCAGATGAATACGTCACCATCGACGATGGATGCCAGTGGATACTGGGCCAACACGGCTCGCACTGCGCCGTTGAGTGAACCCAGGTGCAATGGAATCTGTGTTCCTTGGGCCACCAGGCGGCCGGCGGCGTCGAACAGGGCCACGGAGCAGTCCTTGCGCTCCTTGATGTTGGTCGAAAACGAAGACCGTACCAATGTGTTGTTCATGTCCTCGGTGATAGATATCAGGCGGTTGGTGAAGACCTCCATCTCAATCGGGTCTGCGAGGTGTTGGTTGCGGTCGTTCATATGCGCTTCCTGGTGTCCAGAGAAATGATCAGCGTGCCGAAGCGGTCCACCTTGGCGTGATGGGTCGGTCCGAGCACGGTGGTTGAGCTCATCTCCTCAATGACGGCCGGGCCAGCAATGGAGGCGCCGGCGGGCAGGAGATCGCGGTCATACACCGCAGCTTCGCACCAGCCATGCGCTTTTCCGCAATGGACCTCGCGTGTGCCGACTTGGGCACCTTCCAACGTTCCCCTGCTGTCGGCCGGGGCGAGAGGCGCCTTGATAACTTGCCCGACCGCCTGCAGGCGACAGTTGATGACCTGAACCGCCCGGTCTGGCACCTGATAGCCATATTCCCGTTCGTGTGTCTCGTTGAAGCGAGCCAAGAATGACGTGAGTTGTGGTGTACCGTCTTCGTCGGCGGGCACGCGTACCTCGAAATTCTGACCAACGTAACGTGCATCGATAGCACATACAAAGCGCCGGTCACAGACAGCCACACTCTCCGCATCCAACCAGGCACTGGCCTCCTCGCGCAATGCACCGAACGCAGCAGCCACCGTGTCCCATGCTTCCAGATTGGCCGACACGATCAGGCTTCGCACGAAATCGAAGGAGATGTCGGTGAGCAGGATGCCTCGTGCACACATGGTCCCCGGCTCCTGCGGCACGATGACGGTGGGAATGCCACATTCTTCGGCAACTTCCACAGCGTGCAGCGGTCCGGCACCACCGTAGGCGAAGAGCGCAAAATTCGACAGGTCATATCCGCGTTCGGTGGAAACGGCTCTGATGGCGCGGCTCATGTTGGCGTTGGCTATGCGAATGATGCCCTCGGCGGCGTCCTCCAAGCTCAGGCCCAGTGGATGCGCGACCTCGGTTTCAATGACTTGGCGTGCGGCCGCCGCGTCCACCGGCATGCGGCCTTTGAGCAGCGACACGGGGTTGAGACGGTGAAGGGTGATCTCGGCGTCGGTGATGGTGGGTCGGGTACCGCCCCGTGCATAACCAACCGGCCCAGGAACCGCGCCTGCGCTGTGCGGGCCTACCTTGAGTGACCCGGCGTCGTCCAACCATGCGATGCTGCCACCGCCAGCGCCGATCACATGGATATCGACCATGGGCGTCTTCACAGGGTAGCCTGCCACCTGCCTGTTGGATGTGAACATGGGTCGGCCATCCGTGATCAGGGACACGTCGGTGCTGGTGCCTCCTACATCAAATGTCACCAGGTTGGAGTAGCCAATGGCACGACCGACTGAAGCTGCCCCCACAACGCCAGCTGCGGGCCCGGACAAGCAAGTTCGTACCGGGAACTGGCGCACCGATGCGGCCGACATCAACCCTCCATTGGAATGGATGGTGTAGGGCGGATGCGTCACGCCGCGTTCGCGCACGCGCTCCAGAAATCGGTCAAGGTATCGTGCCATGCGCGGCCCGACCGCAGCATTTAGTACCGTGGTCGACAGACGCTCATATTCGCGGAACTCAGGCAGTACCTCGCTGGACAGGCTTACATAGGCCTGTGGCAGCACCTCCTGCACAATGGCCTTAGCACGCTGCTCGTGCGCCGCGTTGGCGTAGGCGTGCAGGAAACAAATGGCCACGGCCTCCAGACCTGCATTGTGGAAGGCCTCGGCGGCAGCGCGAACGGCCGCTTCGTCCAGCAGCACCAATACGTCGCCCTGTGCGCTCACACGCTCGTCCACCTCGATGCGATGGCGACGGGGAACCAGCACTGGCGGCTTGCCCACCCCATAGTCGAACAGGTGGGGGCGCGTTTGACGACCAATCTCCAGGATGTCTCTGAACCCTCGGGTGGTGATCAGTCCCACCTGTGCACCCTTGCGTTCAATGATCAGGTTGGTCGCCACAGTGGTGCCGTGACCAATGTGGATCACCTCGGAGGCGGCGATGTCATGCTGGGTCAACAAGTCAGCAATGCCGCGGTCAATGGCCTCGGACGGGTCGTGAGGGGTAGACGGCACCTTATGGAATTTCACATCACCGATGTCTTCGTCGATCAGGGTGAAGTCGGTGAAGGTGCCGCCAACGTCAATGCCAATGCGGTACATGGAAGCTTGTCTCCTGGGAGTAGTGCGAGGGGAATTCATTCGGGCTTGATGCCTGCGTTGATGGCGACTTTGTGCCACTTGGCAATGTCGTCTCGGATCACCTTGGCGAAATCTGCTGGTGGCAGAGCCGTGGGTTGAGCTCCCTGAGCAAGCAGGTAGTCCGATATTTTTTTGCTCTTGATGATGGCAATCAGTTCGCGGCTCAAGCGCTCGGTGACGGCTGAAGGCATCGCTGGTGGCGCGAACAAGCCAAACCACACCATTGCCTCGAAACTGGGGTAGCCGGCCTCAGCCACTGTTGGCACCTCGGGCAGCATGGGCGAACGCACCGGGGACGTCACGGCCAAAGCCTTGAGCTTGCCGCCCTTGATGTAGGGATACGAGGTCATGACCACGTCCATCATGGTGGTCACGTGGCCGGCCACCGTGTCGGTCAACGCTGGGCCAGAACCCTTGTAGGGCACATGCACCGCCTGCAGGCCGGTAGCCGTCTTCAGGAGTTCCATGGCCAAATGATTGGAGGTGCCCTGCCCGTTGGAGGCGAAGGTATAGCCGCTGTCCTGTTTACGGGAAAGTTCGACGAACTCCTCGAGATTGTTCACGCGCACTTCAGGGCGCACCACCATCACGTTGGGAATGGTTGCCACCTGAGTCAACGCGGTGAAGTCCCGCGCCGGGTCATAGGGCAGCTTGGCGTAGATGCTGGGAGCCACAGCATGGGTGCTGACCGACCCCATGAGCAATGTTGTGCCATCGGCCGGTTGTTTGGCCACCCAGGCACTGCCCAACGTACCGCCCGCGCCGGGTCGGTTGTCCACTACCACTGAAGCCTTGAGGCGCTCGGCGAGAGCCTGAGCTATCTGTCGTGTGATCAAGTCGGTGGATCCGCCAGGTGCAAACGGCACAACCAGCTTGATGACCTTGCCCGACCATTCACCCTCGGCAGGTTGTGCCTGCACGTTGGATGCCACCAAAACCACGCCAGCCAACACAATGGCCGTCTTCTGGAAAATGCCCATTTGAATCCTCGCAAACAAGTCGATGAAGTGAAAAAGACGTCGCTGAGGCAAACTTGCACTTCAGTGACATCAATCGTAGGGACGACAATCCACAAGGAAAATAAACTTGACCTTATATGGTCATAAACGTCATTTATGTCCGAGAAGCCCGGTGACCTGAACCTTCTGCTGCACTTCGATGCCATGATGAGCTGGCGCAGCGTTTCCCGTGCGGCTGAGGAACTGGGCATAACGCAGCCGGCCATGAGTGCTGCACTGAGCCGGCTCAGGCGCCTGTTCAACGATCCGCTGCTGGTGCGTGACAGCGGCCATTGGCACCCGACGCCAAAGGCGGAGGAACTACACGCCAGCTTCCGACCATTGCTGGACACCTGGCGCCAGGTGTCGCTGCCGCGCACCGAGTTTGACCCCGCCACCTCGCGCCGTTCCGTCAGCGTGTTTGCCACTGACTATTTGCAATTCGCCGTCATCGCCCGCGTGAGCGGTTTGTTGACCAAGGCAGCGCCAGGGGTGGAACTGCGGGTGCAGGCCGCCCGACCGCAGCTGGGACTGGACATGCTGGAGAACAATCAGGTCGAACTGATCATGGGCTACTTCCCCGAGCCCTCGATCAACCTGCGGGCGCGGCTACTGTTTGAAGAAAAGGCAGTTTGCATAGTGCGCCAGCACCACCCCTGCCTGCACGGGCCATGGAACCTGGATGCCTTCTTGCAGTACGCCCACGTCAACATGGCGGCTCATACACGGTTCTTCAGCGATCGTCTCGACAAAGCTTTGCAAGCCCAGAACCGCGTGCGGCGCATAGGCCTGACGTTATCGAGCTATCTGGCCGCTCCTTTTGCGGTAGGCCAGTCTGACCTTATCGCGACGTTGCCTGGTAGTGTCGCGAAGGCGTTGGAAAAACAGGCCGGCACCGTGACACTCGAGGCTCCTTTGCCCCTGCCGGTATTGACGGTTTCGCTGTACTGGCACGAACGTCACCACCGCGATCCAGCTCATGCCTGGGTGCGCCAGTTCATTGCTTCATGTTATTAGAAGCAACCGATGTTTCTCATCGAAGCAGGAGCCCAGGACTGGTAGTCCTCGGTGCAAGAGTGAACCCAAGGGCGCCAGGTGCCGCCTCAAAACCACCAATTGGGCTGCGTACAACGCCGTGCTGACGACCGGAGAATCGCTGACCAGCTGGCTGGACACGGTGGTACGCCCCGGTCGGCGCGGACGCAAGCACACCTTCTCCGATGCCGCCATCCAGGTCTGCCGGAGCATCAAATGCCTGTCTGGACTGGCCCTGCGCGAAAGTCTGGGCTTGGTGGGGTGCCTGCTGCGCATGGCGGTTCAGGAAGGTTCCTGACTTCAGCACCGCGGCCGGCTTACCCAAAAGACACTTCGAGCACAACGGCCCTACTGCTCCAGTACCACTGCGGTGGATCTGCCGTTGGACAGCGCGGGTACCAAGTTCTTGGGCGAAGTCGAGAGGACGCGCAAGAAACCCGGGCCCAAGTACCCGCGGCTGGAAGAAATGGAGCGGGTACCACCGCAGAAGCTGGGTGGAGACCATATCCAATGAGCTGATGTTTTCGGGATATGGGCTGAAGTGGTGGCCTTGCGCATCAGAGTACTCACAAGCTCGAGTTCACTACCAAACGAGGATCAAGCTCGGTAAAGACAAACTCTCGCAGATGCGCCAAGAATGATTCAACCAATTTTGTAGGTCTGTTTTGAAGGGGCGTTAGCATCGAAAACTCCAGTGGTACCGAAGGCTCGAAGGGTATGAAGCACAGGTCTTGTCCCTTGTACTCCATCGCAGTAACAGGATCGACCAGCGAAATCCCCTGACCGGCAGCAACCAGCGAGCACAGTGTCGCAGCAACCGGACTCTCCACCTGTGCCGGCTGGTATTTCACGCCATAGGCAGCAAACATCGCATCGATCAGCAAACGCGTCTCAATGTGGGGGGGCTGGGAAATGAACCATTCGCCTTCGATGTCTGCGGGAACGATGACTTGCTTGCCAGCCAAGCGGTGGCCAACCGGAACGGCGCAGACGTGAGCGGCCGAGAGCAGTCTGTCGCCATGGGTACCGGTATGGCCGATGGCCAGGTTGACGATTCCCAAGTCGCAGCGTTGACTTATCACCATGTCCACGATGCTTCGTGAGTCGTACACGCCCAGCATGATCTTGATCTCGCCGTGGTTTTTGACGAATGCGGCAATAGCGCGCGGCAAGAACGACAAGGCCATGGATGGCGGCGCCGCGACATGCAGCGACCCGCGTTGCTGGGTCTTGATGGCGTGCGCTGTGCGCGCGATGCGCTCAACGCCAATCAGCGAGCGGTTCACTTCCTCGTAAAGCAACTGCGCTTCCGCCGTGGGGTGAAGTCGCCCGCGCACGCGATCGAAGAGCGGAAACCCCACGCTTTCCTCCAGATCAGCCAGCAATCTTGTGACCGCAGGTTGGGAAATAAACAGCATCTCGGCTGCCCGCGTCACGGTTTGACACAACATGGTAGCGCGAAAGGCTTCAAGTTGTCTGATGCGCAAGGGTAAGCCCTAATAAGTCCATGATGCAACATTATATGTTGCAAAAAAAATAGTATTTGTTATGGATAACTCAGATCACTAACATCCGATTTGCCTAGTGCAGTAGCAGATTTATGGGCTATTTCTTGCCCATAACCTGATGTGTGTTTTAGGTGCATGAAATGCCCTGTTTTGGGTCGGGTGCACCGTTTTGGAGAAACCTCGTGAAAGCAAAATTCCTGAGCACGCCGCTGACAGCGGCCGTCATTCTGGCCTGTGCAGGTCTGGTCCAAGCGCAGTCCGTACCTACTTTGTACGTCGGCTCTTATGGCGGATCCAGTGAGAAGCTGTTCAAGGAGAAGATCATTCCAGCCTTCGAGGCCGCGCACAAGGTCAGGATCGTTTACGTAGCTGGCAATTCGACCGATACGTTGGCCAAGCTGCAGGCGCAGAAGGACAAGCAGGAGCTGGACATCGTGCTGCTCGACGATGGTCCGATGCAGCAAGCCGTTCAGTTTGGTTTCTGCGACAGGGTCAAGGACGCGCCCATTTATAAGGACCTCTATCCACTGGCCCGCATTGATGACCGCTCCATGGCGGTCGGCGCGGTCGCCACAGGCCTGGCCTACAACACTGAAGCCTTCAAGAAGGCGGGCCTGCCCAAACCCGATTCCTGGGAAATCCTGACCGACAAGAAATTCAAACAGAAGCTGGCCATTCCGCCGATCTCCAACACATACGGCCTGCAGACACTGATCATGTATTCGAAGATGCGCGGCGGCAACGAAACCGCCATCGATCCGGGCTTTGCCGCCATGACCAAAGAAGTCGCACCCAATGTGCTGGCCTGGGAGCCCTCGCCCGGCAAGATGACCGAGTTGTTCCAGAACGGCGACGTCACTCTGGCGGTGTGGGGCAGTGGCCGCGTCGAATCCTTCAAGGCGACCGGCTTTCCCATCGAATTCGTGTATCCCAAAGAAGGCGCAATGGCGCTGCTGATCGCCGCCTGCCCAGTGGTGCAAAGCGACGTGCCGGAACTCGCGCAGCAACTGCTGCAATATTTGATGGCCCCTGAAGTGCAGGCTTGGCAGGCCGACACGCAGGGCTGGGGTCCCGTCAACAGCAAGGTCAAGCTCGAACCGGCGGTGGCCGCCAAGGTTCCGTATGGTCCAGCACAGATTGGCAAGCTACTGCCGACCAAATGGGCGGTCGTTAACGAAAAGCGTGGTGAGTGGACGAACCGCTGGAACCGCGCCATCGAACGTTGAGCACAGGCGTTCGTGCTCCGCCTCCATGTGCCGCGGAGCACACGCACTCCAATTTGGCAGCCCACAGCTCTCTGAATACCATGACCTTCCTCTCCCTCAAAAAGCTCACCAAGCACTTCGATGATTTTGTCGCGGTCGAGTCCCTGGACCTGGACATCGAGCGTGGCGAATTCATCTCCCTGCTGGGGCCCTCGGGCTGTGGCAAGACCACCACGCTGCAGATGATTGCCGGCTTCGTCAATCCCACGCGCGGCAGCATCGTGCTCGAAGGCCGGGACATCTCCGCGTTGCGCCCTGAAAAGCGCGGCATGGGGGTGGTGTTTCAGAGCTATGCGCTGTTCCCCCACATGACGGTGGAGGCCAACGTCGGCTTCGGTCTGGAGATGCGCGGTATGGGCCGCAGCGAGCGCACACAACGCATAGGAGAGACACTGGAGCTGGTGCGCTTGGGCGGCTTAGGCAAACGCTTCACGCGCGAGCTGTCGGGGGGACAGCGCCAGCGCGTGGCCATCGCGCGCGCGCTCGCCATTCGACCACAGTTGCTGTTACTCGACGAGCCCATGTCCAACCTCGACGCCAAGCTGCGTGAGGACATGCACATCGAGCTGCGCGCCATCCAGCGCCACCTCGGCATCACCACCTTGCTGGTCACGCACGACCAGGTCGAAGCCATGACCATGAGCGACCGCATCGCCGTCATGCACGGAGGCAAGATCGTGCAGCTGGCCATGCCCTTCGAGGCTTATGAGCAACCCGGATCGCCTTTTGCCTCGGCCTTCCTGGGCAAGACCAACGCGCTGCGCGGGCGCATCGTCTCCAGCAACCAGCGCTGCGCCATCGTCAACGTGAACGAACGCCAAATGCACATTCCGCACGGTGGCCGCAGCCTCGCCGGTGATGTGCACGTCTTCGTGCGTCCCGAAAAACTGCGCCTGAGCGCGGCCGTCGACGGCCTTGCGGGCCAGGTCAAAACGCGCGTGTTCCTGGGCAACCACTGGATGTTGCAGGTGGACACCACCCTCGGCCTAATGAGCGTGAGCCTGCCCAACATCGGCGAGGTGCCGCCAGCCGAGGGCTGCGTTGTCGGGCTGACCTGGTCGGACGACGACCTGCGCGTGCTGCCGCAACAAGAGGTGGCACATGGTTGACGCCACCATGCCCAGAGCTGCTGGCGGCATCGCAACGCCAACGCGCAAATCCCGTGAAGGTGCAGGCGCTGCACCGTGGCTGCTGGCCTCTCCCGCGCTACTGCTCTTCATCGGCTTGCTGCTGGTGCCGTTGTTGTTGACGGTACTGTTGTCTTTCCACGCGTTCGACGGTGTCCGTGGCGTGCTGCCGGATTACACCTGGCGCAACTACCTCGAGGTCTTCTCCGATGGTTACTACCACGAAATATTCCTGCGCACCGGCGGCCTGGCGCTGGGCGTGACCTTGCTGTGTGTCGTCTTCGGTGTGCCGGAAACACTGATCCTCGCCCGTATGAAAAGCCCGTGGCGTGCGTTGTTCCTCATTGTCATCCTCGGCCCGCTGCTGATCTCGGTTGTGGTGCGCACGCTGGGCTGGGCCATCCTCTTCGGCAACAACGGCCTGATCAACAGCACGTTGTTGTCCCTGGGCATCACCAACGAGCCGGTGCGTCTGCTGTTCAGCATGACGGGCGTGGCGATTGCACTGACCCACGTTCTGATTCCTTTCATGGTGATCTCGGTTTGGGCCAACTTGCAGAAGCTCGACCCGCAGGTGGAGAACGCGGGCCTCTCGCTGGGGGCCTCGCCCATCAAGGTGTTCTGGCGCGTGATGCTGCCGCAGTTGTTGCCCGGCATCCTCTCTGGCTGCATCATCGTGTTCGCGCTAGCGGCCTCGGCATTTGCCACGCCAGCGTTGCTGGGGGGACGCAAGCTCAAGGTGGTGGCCACCGCCGCCTACGACGAGTTTCTCAACACCCTGAATTGGCCTCTTGGCGCAACCATCGCCATGCTGCTCCTGCTGGCCAATGTGGTCATCATCCTCGGCGCCAACCGCTGGGTGGAGCGGCGCTTCAGTCAGGTCTTCGACGCCTGAGAAGGTTTGACACCTTCTGACGCCAAAAACCCCAAGGACTACCTATGCGCAAGAACGGCTTTTTTTCGCTGCTGTACCACGCCCTTTTCATCGGTTTCATCATCGCGCCATTGGTGGTGGTGATGCTGGTGTCCTTCACCAGCAAGGGCTTCATCTCCATGCCCTTCAACGAGGGGTTTTCTTTGCGATGGTTTCGCGCCATCCTCGACTCCACTGAGATCATCCGCGCCTTCTGGTTCTCGCTGTGGCTGGGCTTGGCGTCGGCCACCATCGCCGTCCTGCTGGCCGTGCCAGGCGCCCTGGCGCTCACCCGCTACAAGTTTTCAGGTCGCGGTGTGTTGATGGGTTTCTTCATGTCACCGCTGATGATTCCCCACGTGGTGCTGGGCGTGGCCTTCCTGCGCTTCTTCACCACCCTCAACGTCACCGGATCCTTCATCTGGTTGGCCGCGACCCACGTCATCGTGATCGTGCCCTACGCACTGCGCCTGGTGCTGTCGTCGGCAACCGGTCTGGACCGCGACACCGAGCGTGCAGCACTCTCGCTGGGCGCCTCCCGCTTCACCGCCTTCCGCCGCGTGGTGTTGCCCCTCATCGTTCCAGGTGTCGCGGGCGGCTGGATGCTGGCCTTCATCCAGAGTTTTGACGAGCTCACCATGACCGTGTTTGTCGCCACGCCGGGCACCACCACCCTTCCCGTGGCCATGTACAACCAAATTGCCCAGACCATCGACCCGCTGGTCGCCGCCGTCGCCACGGTCCTCATCGTCGGCACGCTGGCCGTGATGGTCACGATGGACCGCCTCGTCGGCCTGGACCGCGTGTTGATCGGCAAGAACTGAAACCCGCACGATGAACAACATCAACTCCAACACCAGCGACGTCATCGTCATCGGCGGTGGCCTGGTAGGCAGCGCCGTGTCCTACGGCCTTGCCCGCCAGGGCGCCAGGGTCACATTGCTCGACGAAGGCGACCAGGCCTTCCGTGCCTCGCGCGGGAACTTCGGCCTTGTCTGGGTGCAAGGCAAGGGCTACGGCATGACGTCCTATGCGCGCTGGACACGCTTGTCTGCCGGCCTTTGGCCACAGCTCGCGCAAGCTTTGCTCGACGACACCGGCGTTGACGTGCACCTGCAACAGCCCGGTGGTTTCTGCTTCACCTTTTCCGACGAGGAAATGGAAGAGCGCAGACATCGCATGCAGTCCATCCAGGACGAGCTCGGCGGCGACTACCCCTTCGAGATGCTGGACCGCCAGGACGTCATCGCCCGTGTGCCCGCCCTTGGGCCCGCCGTGATCGGCGCGAGCTACACCCCCATGGACGGCCACACCAACCCGCTGAAACTGCTGCGCGCCCTGCATGCGGCCAACCTCAAGCGCGGCGTCAACTACATCAGCGGCCAGTCCGCGAAGAACGTGAGTACCCAGGCGCGCGCCGGCGCCAGTCTCTTCACGGTTGAAGGACGCTGGCAGGCACCACGCGTGGTGCTGGCCGCTGGCCTGGGCAACCGCGCCCTGGCCGAGGCGCTGGGTCTGCATGCGCCGGTTGTGCCCAACCGCGGCCAAGTGCTTGTTGGCGAGCGCACTGCACGTTTTCTGGACTACCCCACGCTCAACGTGCGACAGACCGATGAAGGCACCATCCAGCTCGGAGACTCCATGGAAGAGGTGGGCTTCAACGACAACGTCACCACCGACGTGCTGGCCAGCATCGCCCAACGCGGCGTGCGCACCTTCCCTGTCTTGGCTGGCCTGCGTCTGGTGCGGGCCTGGGGCGCGCTGCGCGTCATGAGTCCTGATGGTTTCCCGATCTACCAGGAGTCACCCAAGTACCCCGGTGCCTTCGTCACCACCTGCCATAGCGGCGTGACGCTGGCCGCTGCACACGCCTTGCGCGTTGCGCCCTGGATCAATGGCGCATCGCGGCCCAATGAGATTGGCGCCTTCCAGGGCGATCGCTTTTTGAACCCCAACTACCGTCCCGCCCATGCCCACTGACTCCTTGTTCCAACCGCTGGCCCAGGCTGGCGCCCATACCGCCAAGACGGTCACGGTCACCTTCAATGGCGAAACACTTCAAGTGCCTGCAGGCTCCAGCGTGGCCGCAGCCCTCCTCGCCGCAGGTGTCAAACGCTTTCGCAACTCACCTGTTTCCGGTGTGGCTCGCGCACCCTACTGCATGATGGGTGTCTGCTTCGAATGCCTGCTGGAAATCGATGGCGAGCCGAACCGCCAGAGCTGCCTTGTGGCGCTGGAGGCCGGCATGTCCATCCGCACGCAGGACGGCATGCGCGACCTGCTGGCCGAGTCCCATGATCCGGCCACTGCACTGACCCAGACCATGGAGGCACCCCATGGCGTTTGATACATCTCCCCAAGCGGGCACCAGCCACCCAGTGGACACGGCGGACATCGCCATCATCGGCGCTGGACCGGCTGGCATGGCCGCCGCCATTGTTGCGCGCAGGCACGGCGCCAGCGTCGTGTTGCTCGATGAACAGGCTGCCGCCGGTGGCCAAATTTACCGAGGCATCACCACTGCACCGGCTGAGCGACTCAACGTGTTGGGCGCCGACTACGGCGCCGGCGCATCGCTTGTGGCGGCATTTGCTGCCAGCGGCGCGCGCCACATCACAGGCGCGGCCGTCTGGCAGGTGACCGCCGAACGCCAGGTGCACTACCTCAATGAAGGCGGTGTGCGCTCGCTGCGGGCCGACCGGGTGCTGCTCTGCACCGGCGCCATGGAACGCCCCTTCCCCATTCCAGGCTGGACCCTGCCCGGTGTGTTGACGGCTGGCGCCGCGCAGATCCTGCTCAAGGGCTCTGGCGTCGCGCCTACCCGCCCGGTGGTATTGGCCGGCTGCGGCCCACTGCTCTACCTGCTCGGCTGGCAATACGTGCGCGCCGGCGTGCCCATTGCCGCCATCGTCGACACCACCGACGGCGCCGACTACCGCCGCGCAATCCGCCATGCGGGCGGCGCACTGGCGGGCTGGCGCTACCTGAAAAAGGGCCTGTCACTGATGGCCGCGCTGAAGCAGGCCAAGGTGCCCTTCTACAAAGGTGCAACCGAGCTGCACGTATTGGGCAAAGAGCAGGCCACCGGCCTTGGCTTCGTCAGCGGCGGCACACTGCGCATGGTGGACAGTCCACTGGTGTTTCTGCACCAAGGCGTCGTACCCAACACGCAATTTTCATGGTCGCTCCGTGCCAAGCACCAATGGGACGAGGCCCAGCTGTGCTGGTCACCTGTGACCGATGCCTGGGGCGAACTCGACGTCCCTGGCATATTTGTCGCTGGCGATAGCGGCGGCATAGGCGGGGCGCGGGTGGCTGCATTGCAGGGTGAACTCGCCGGCCTGGCCGCCGTCACCCAGAACGGCAAACTCACCGCCGCCATCCGCGACAACCTGGCCGCGCCACTGCGGGCCGAGATGCGGGAGCACCTTTTTATCCGCCCCTTTCTCGACGCGCTCTACCGCCCGAAAAAAGCCAACCGCATACCGGCAGACGATACGGTTGTCTGCCGCTGCGAGGAAGTAACCGCAGGCGACATCCGTGGCTACGTTGGGCTGGGGTGCTCCGGCCCCAACCAAGCCAAGAGCTTCGGTCGCTGCGGCATGGGCCCCTGCCAGGGCCGCCAGTGTGGCCTCACGGTGACCGAGCTGATTGCCGACAAGCGTGGTGTTTCTCCCGAGGAAATCGGGTACTTCCGCATCCGTCCGCCCATCAAGCCCATCACGCTTGGAGAACTCGCACGTGAGGCCTGAACACGGTGCACGGCCACAGGGCAGCGACGTCATCGTCATCGGCGGCGGTTTCCACGGTACCTCAAGCGCCTTTCACCTGGCGCGACGAGGCGCGAAAGTCACGTTGTTGGAATCGGAGTATTGCGCACGCCACGCCTCCGGCGTCAACGCGGGTGGTGTGCGCACGCTGGGCCGCCATTACGCCGAGGTGCCGCTGGCGCGTGCTTCACTGGACCTGTGGCACACACTGCCCGAACTCATCGGCCGTGACCTGGCCCATCACGCAAGCTTTGTGGCCAGCGGTCAGCTGCAGATTGCCGAAACAACCCAGGAGCTGGAGCAACTGGCCAGCCGCGTGGCCGAGCTCAACGCTCTCGGATTCAAGCACGAAGTCATCATCGATGCGCAGCAGGTGCGTGAGATCGCTCCACGTCTGGCGCACCACGTTCTCGGTGGCATATGGGTCGCGGACGACGGTCATGCCGTGCCTTACCGCGCGGTCACCGCATTTCGTCACGCGGCGCAGAACCTAGGCGCTCAATTCCATGAGGACACGCCCGCGCAGATCATTGAACACATTGGTGACGAGTGGTGTGTGACCACACCACGAGGAAGCTTCACTGCCCCATGGCTGGTCAACGCGGCTGGTGCGTGGTCCGGTGACTTCGCCGCTCAGGCGGGCGACGTGGTGCCTATGCAGCCCGGTGGATTGATGCTGATGGTCACGCAGCGTGTGCCGCACTTCGTCGACCCGGTTTTGGGCGCGGCTGGCCGACCGCTGTCGTTCAAGCAGTTCGCCAACGGTACGGTGCTGATCGGCGGCAGCCTGCGCTGCTCTGCAGACATGGTGCGTCGCCATGGCGAGGTCGATTTCATGAAGCTCTCATCCAGCGCACAGACCGTCACGGACTTGTTTCCTCACCTCGGCCCCATAAACATCGTGCGCGCCTGGGCCGGTGTCGAAGCATTCATGCCCGACGACATTCCCGTCATCGGCCCGAGTTGCAGCGCTTCACGTCTCGTGCATGCCTTCGGCTTCTCTGCCCATGGTTTCGAACTGGGGCCTATTGGCGGACAGATCGTCTCCGAACTTGTTCTCGACGGTCACAGCAGCTTGCCCATTGCAGCCTTTGCTGTTGACCGTTTTGCATCAACGACCAGGCACTGAGCCTCCGGCTTGCTGCTTCCTTTTTTTTCCCTGTCACCCACCACCAAGAAAGTCCATCCATGTCCGAAATCCAACGCTATGAATCTACACCTCGCCTTTCCCGCACCGTCGTGCACAACGGCCTGGTCCACCTGGCTGGCATCACCTCGGCGGTGCGGGACGGTGACATCACCGTGCAGACAAGAAGTGTGCTGGATACCATCGACGCCCGCCTGGCCAGCGTCGGCAGCAGCAAGGAAAAAATCCTGAGCGCGCAGATCTGGCTCAAGGACATCGACGCCGATTTTTCGTCGATGAATGCAGTCTGGGAAGACTGGGTTCCAGCGAGCGGCAGTCCCGCCCGCGCCACATGCGAGGCCAAGCTGGCTGCTCCAAACCTGCTGATCGAGATCATTGTCGTCGCCGCGACCTAGCGATCGCTGATGCTGTGGCTTAGCGATCTCGGCGCGGGCGGCAGCCAATTTCGATGACGGCACCACCGCTTCCCCGGCACAGACCGCCGTCAAGGCAACTTGGCGATCGAGCTTTCTCCACTGGAACAGCAAGCTGGCAGCGACAAATTCTTGGCGAGCCACCAGCGAGACGCACATGCCCGGCTCGTACGTTCTGCGCACCAGCGCGGCTTTCTCTGCAGGGGACCAGCGCCTGCGGCGCTGGTCTTTCAAGATGACTCTAACTGTGTCCGTATGCCTGATTGATCGTACTCATAGTCCTACTCCTATCTTCAAAGATATGCGATAGGACGGGTCCGGGTTTTCAAGGGCTATCTCAATGGGGAAACTGTCGGTGGCGCGGCGCCGTCCGGGTCGCGGAGATCCTGTGACCGCAGTACCTCGTACAGCCGCCATTCGAGCAAACGCCGGTTGCCGAACCCAACAGCCGCTTCGTGGCAGTCAGCGTTAGTACAACCACCGCCGGCGACCGGCTCCAGTCGCTGCGCAGCGGAAGTTCAGAACGGCAAACCAGAGGACTGCAGTAGGTCGCGAGCACCAATTCGGAGACGACGGGCCATTGGCAAAGCCCGCTTCGTGAATGGTTTTGCCAATGTGGGCAGGTGACTTCCCCTTCAGTCAGTGGTTTTTTTTGCCGAGATGGTCTTGCCTACCGTTGTCCGGCGGTCAGCATCAGTTTGTTTCACTGATATCCCTAGGTAATTTTCAAGAGCAAAGCGGACCACGTCAGACCGTGTAGGGATGACTTTCAGCGTCGAGGCAAGCTCGATACGTTTTTTGTCAATGAGCTCTTCCAGCTCATCGCTCACCCGTATGTTTAGTTGATTTCGGCTCATGTCGTTCTTTGCTGAGTTGCCATTCTAAAGGTTCATCAATCTTTATTGCTAGACGAGTTGACAATGCGTTTGTGATGCATACAATGAAGGTGTCTAGCAATATAGCAACATGACGAAAGGAAGATATGGAAACTGAACTACTCACCACAGAGGAGCTTTCTGCCCGGATCAAGTACGACGTTCGGACCATTCGGGAGCGATTGAAGGACAGTGTCTTGCTGGAAGGAATCCATTACTTTCGTCCCTTTGGGGGGCGAAAGATCCTCTACCGTTGGGAGGCCATTCAACGAGACATGATGCGGGTCTCAGTTGTGAGACCGACAGGGATGAGCGCCATTCCTATGGCCAATGGAGGTGTACTTCATGGGTAGTATCCGCAACTCAGACACCATGGGTGCCTTGTTCATGGACTTCAGATTTCAGGGGCAGCGGTGCCGGGAGTACACGGCACTGACCGACACCCCCGCCAACCGCAAAAAGCTGGAAAAAGTCCTCGCCAAAATCGAGTCCGAGATCAATGCGGGCACCTTCGTTTACGCCAACTACTTCCCCAACAGCAAAGCCCTCAAGCGCTGGGCGCAGGCAGACAATGGGAAGGAGGCCGCAACCGCGTTGGCTCAAACGGGTGACGAGGTGGTGGCGCCACAGACTGCAGCGCTTGTTGTGGAGCCGAAGGCAACAGGCCCCTTGTTCTGCGACTTCGCCACCCAGTGGTTCGAGGAGCACAAGATCGAATGGCGACGCAGCCACATCCGATCCTTGCTCTCGACCATCAACAGTCGCCTGGTCCCGCACTTCGGGGCCAAGGTGGTCAGCAGCATCACCAAATCGGACATTCTTGCCTTCCGCGCCACACTCGCCAAAGTAAAAGGTCGCGGAGACAAGGAAGGACTCTCACCCAAACGCATCAACGAGATCATTGGCACGTTGTGTCAGATCATGGACGAAGCCGCCGACCGCTTCGAGTTTACGACGCCGACCACCAACATCAAGCGACTGCGGGTGCGCAAGGTCGATGTGGATCCGTTCAGTCTCAAGGACGTCCAGAGCCTCCTGGCCACCGTGCGGTCCGACTACCGCCACTACTTCACCGTGCGCTTCTTCACGGGCATGCGCACCGGCGAAGTCCATGGCCTCAAGTGGCGGTATATCGATTTCGAGCGCCGGCTGATCCTGGTGCGCGAGACCTTCGTTTTGGGCGAGGACGAGTACACCAAGACCGATGGCAGTCAGCGGGACATCCATATGAGCCAGCCCGTGTTTGAAGCCCTGGCTAAACAGTATGAAGTCACGGGCAAGCTGTCTGACTATGTGTTCTGCAATCTCATGGGCGCGCCGCTGGACAACAAGAACTTCACCGACCGTGTCTGGTATCCCTTGCTGCGCCATCTGGGGCTTGAGGAACGGCGCCCCTACCAAATGCGACACACCGCAGCCACCCTGTGGCTTGCGGCCGGTGAAGCACCTGAGTGGATCGCGCGCCAGCTCGGCCATACCAGCACCGAGATGCTGTTCAAGGTCTACAGCCGCTACGTGCCTAACCTCACGCGCCAGGACGGCTCGGCCATGGAGCTGCTGCTCGCCAGCCGCCTGGCCACGGGCCAGGTGATCCGCATGGAAGAGGGCGGTACAGCTGCAGGGCTGCGCCCGGTGCATCCCGACCTCTATGCCCCGGCGCTGCCCCCACCGCAAGCTGTGCCCAAGCCACGCGGCATGCACAAGCCAGCGCAAGGAAGTGGTTCCATAAGTGGAGCCACGTCACGCAGGCCCACGGACATCGTGCTGCCGGCCGTCCATACCAAGGGTGAGTCGCAGGCCCCGCCGGACCCCTGGATGAGCAGCGGACTTAAAGCCGCAGCCCGCGCCAGCGCCTAAACCCGCGCACTCCTTCTCCCGCTCTACTGCTGCAAAAACCAGCGGTCTGGGCGGAGCCATGCCCAAACCCATCCCAGACACACCATGACCGTAAACACTCCTTCGCTTCACGCAGCTTCCACAGCCTCCAAATGCGCAGTACCTGCCCACAAGTCTGCGCGTTACCCGTCCAGCCAGCTGCATCCGTCAGCCGGCGAGATTGCCCGCTGCCGGGATGCCATCCACACCCGCATGCCGCAGACCGCCATAGGCGTGCTCCACCAGTTCCTGTGCAACCTCTTTGCCGATGACGACCTGGTACGTGCCTATCTCATGCACGTGGGTGTCATGTCTCCTGCGGGGCTCACCACGGCCATGCCTTTGGATCTGTGTGAGCGAGCATCCGACAGAGCCGGGACCTATGCGGGTTTGCTGCACCGCCACGAGCGTGACTTGGCGGCCGTCGCTGCTTTTGTGCAGTCTTGCGGCTTCTACTGGTGCGCACGCGAGCAGGCGCTGGATGGGCACCCCGTTCAGGTTGCTGTCTCGCCCCGGACCTACCGCAGTCGTATCCGTGTCGCTCAGCAGGGGCTGCTCGAGGAGCCTCTGCGCCAACTGCGCCGCAGCCACCTGGAACTGGGCAGTACCCTGGCCCAGATCTTGGGCATGGGCCATGACATCGAAGTCGATCCCCAGCAGGTCGCCCGCATTCAGGCGGCGCTGGGCGCCGCGCAGATGCTGGTGCATTGAGGAGGTGTGTACATGCACATCAGAAAACTCGATGCCAAAGGGCGCCGCACCAATCCATCCCGGACGTATACGGGATGGATTGACCGGCGCCTGAGGGTTGCGCTGCCGCCAGACATGCCGTGGAGGGTTGGTACGCGTGTCTACTTCTTCCTGACGAAGGACGGGGGAATCCAGATCAGCAAGGCACCGGCTCGGCTCTATCGGGGGCGACTACTGTCTGTGCGGATTCAGCGGATGTACCAGTCCGCAGGTCGCCGCAAAGCCCGCAATGGGCAGGAAATCAGAGCGTCGCGTCCTTGAGCTTCTTGAGTGCGCGCGTCTTGATCTTCACCGATGCAGGCTTGGCGGGGAACCAGCGCTCTTCACCGGTGAATGGATCCTTGCCAAAGCGTTTCTTCTTGGCGGGCACTTGCTGCAGACCGATCTTCATGAGGCCCGGCAGCGTGAATTCACCGGAACCCTTCTTGTGCACAGAGCCCAGAATCGCCGATTCCAGCGCGGCGAGCACAGCCTTGGCGGCCTTGGGCTCGACACCGGACTGCTCCACCAGATGGGCGACCAGCGTGGTCTTGTTGAAAACCGTCTTGATGGGCTTGACTACTGCTGCGGGTTTGACGGCTGCTGCGGGTTTGGCCACGGCGACTTTCTTGGCGGCGGGTGCCGGTTTCGTGGTCTTCTTGACGGGAGCGGGAGCTTTCTTTGCAGTGGCCATGATCGGTTTCGTAAGTCCAATGGGTTGAGGTTCTCTGGCTGGCGAATCCAGACAGACGAATCGATTCTAGGAGCAGGGCAGTGTTGACGCCGACCGAAAACTGAGCCACTTTTTGGTGTGATGCCGACCTAAAACTGAGCCAGGTGTTTTACCTA